>SICG01000059.1 GCA_009691525.1 Candidatus Latescibacterota bacterium
ACCTCCTGCTGCAGGAAACCCACCAGGCGAGCCTGTCCCAGCCCCTCGCGGGACAAGGGCGAAAGGCTCTCGAGCCGGGCCAGGAATTCCTCCAACAACAGATCTCGGTGGTGCCCCTCTCCTTCCGAGTTCCTAGAAGCGGCCCGCTCGGCAATCCAGTCCCAACTCTTGGGGTACCGGGTTTCGAGGATCTTGGCAAAAGCTGCTTGGCGCTCTAGTCCGCCCTCGTCAGAGAGGATCTGCCGGTACAGGAAAACCTTGTCCACCAACCCACTGAAAATCACCAGTTCTGGGATCGCCCGCTGCAATTCCTGCCAACCATCGGCGATGCGCTCGGCAGCGCTGATCTCAAAGGCCAACGCCTGATCCTGGGGGGAGTAGACTTCGTTGTGGTCTAACAAGATGCGCCCCAACCACTGGCGTACCTCGCCCAGTCCGATGCCCTGCCGGGCCCTTTTCCCGTAGTCGAGATAGCGGCGCAGGGCCCGCGGGGTCTGGGCTTCGACCTGCTGGCAGAACTGGGTGAATGTCGCGGAGCTGAAGATAGGCCCGCTCCTGTGTTCAAGACGGGGATGGAGGCAGCGTGGCGAACTGAGGTGCGATGGCGATGATGAAATCGCGGGCGGTCCGTCCCCCGACCAGATCGTGGTTGTGGCGCATGCGCCAGATGTTAAAGGCCGCCAGCAAATCGGCCTCTGGCATGGGGATCCCGGCCCGCCGCGCATAGGCCAGCACCAACTGCTCGTATTCGCTTTTGCGCGGCAAATCGATAAATACCTTGAGGGCGAACCGGTCGTCCAAAGCCCGTTGTTCATCGAGGCGTTCGGATTGCTGGGGGTCGTACTGAGCAGGACGCCTGCCCTGATTGACCAGGTTGGCAATTTCCGCGTCGTCGTCCATCTGCAGCCGCCCCAGGCCTTCGGGACGCTCCCCTTCCCGGTCGATGAGATCCTTGAAGTTCGAAGTAGCGTAGAAAACCAGATTGGCCGGCATCTGCGCCAGATGCCCTTCCAGCGCACTGGCCAGGAACCGGAATTCTGGATCGTGCCGGTTGAGGGAAATATTGTCCAGAACCCCGATGAAACGTTCGCGGCGGCTGCGCACCAATTCGAACAATTCGTCTAACAAGCCGTAATGGCGGGGGGTGATCTCGATACCGCGCAGCCCCTGGGGGTAATACTGGGTGATCAGCCCGCGGATGAGGGAGGACTTCCCGCACCCTCTGGGACCCCAGATCAACACATTGTGCGCCCGGTGGCCGGCCAGCAGATGGAGGGTATTCTGCCGAACCACCTCGATGCGCTGCTCGTTTCCTTCCAGCCAGGAGAGGGCAAAACCGGAGAACGTCTCAATAGGCTCCAGTTGCGCCGCTCCCACACTTCCCCGCAGCCTGAATGCCGGGCTACTGCCCAATGCCCCCAGACCGTGGGTGTGGGCAAAACACGCCAGCTCTTCAGCCAGCCCACCCCAGTCGGCCGCTGCGTCAAAGCGGTGCTTTAGTCGCTCGCGCAGACCAGCCACCTGCTCCCAGGGCCAGACTGCGGCCTCCGCGGTGGGCTGACCGGCCAGGTCCGTGTGGGCCGCGGCCTGGAGTCCAGTCAACGCTTCGATCCACACCGGCAACGCGGCCTGCCCGACCACCTGCAACTGGCGCAGGTCCTGCCGCATCATCGCCACCAACTCGGGGCGCAGTGCGGCAAAAGGCCTGGATTCAGCCTGCCGGAGGAACAGGTGATCGTCGGCTAACACGGCATCGACTAGCAGACCGCGCAGGCCGAAGGACCCCGACGCGGCGCTGGTGATTTCGGAACGAAGCCAGATGGCCTCCAACTGCTGCCAGGCACGCAAGGCCCGCCCCCGTGGACCGGGCGGGGGTTCCGCGGTGCAGAGCAGCGATAACTCCACCAGCAGCAATCGCAAGATTCTGCCCGTCTCGCTGGCCGCAACCCCGCACAGGGGGGAGAGTCCGCCGAGGGCCTCCAGACATGCCTGTAGCTGGAGGCGGACCGCGCCTAGGGCCCCGCGTTCAGGCCCAGGTCCAGTCATATCCGACCTTGGTGTCCTTGACCACTACCCCGGCGGCGGCGAGTTGGTCGCGCAGTTCATCGGACTTTTTCCAGTCCTTGGCCAGACGCGCCTGCTGCCTGGCCTCGAGTAAACTCGCCAGTTCCACCGGGAGTTCTGGCGGACGGGACGGAGCGGCTTCCGCCTGGCCAAAGATCCCCAACACCCGATCCACCTGCTCCAGGAAGTCCAGCACCACTCCGGCACCGCTCTTGCCCAACTCCCCCAGGTTGAAAGCCTTCTCGGCCTGGTTGACCAGCCCGAAGATCGCGGCGATGGCCCGGGGCGTGTTGAGGTCATCGTCCATATGCGCCCGGAACTCCGTCAGGGCCTGGTCGGCCCAGGCTGGCCAGTCTCCTCCAGTCGGTGCCCCTGTCGCCGACAGCAACTTTTCCCTCAACTGGGTCAGCCGTCGCAGGGCCGCCCTACTGCTCTCCAAACCTTCGAAGGTGAAATTCAGCACCGTGCGGTGATGGGAGGTGACCACCAGGTACCGATAAGCCATGAGGTCTTCGGTGCGCTTGCCGATGTCTTGTAGAAGGTAGAAATTGCCCTGGCTCTTGGACATCTTTTCGGCGTTGATGTTGAGGAACTCGTTGTGTACCCAGTAGCGCACAAAAGGCTTACCGGTGGCTCCTTCGCTCTGGGCGATCTCGTTCTGGTGGTGCGGAAAGATCAGGTCGACCGCACCAGTATGGATGTCGAAGCTCTCCCCGAGGTACTTCATCGACATACACGAGCACTCCAGGTGCCAGCCGGGCCGGCCCCTGCCGAAGGGGGCGTCCCAGCAGACCTCGCCGTCGCTCTCCACCCAGCCCTTCCACAACGCGAAGTCGCGGACGTGGTCTTTGTCGTATTCGTCGTTGTCGACACTGACCCCATCCCTCATGCCTGTGGTGTCGAGCCTGGCGAAACGGCCGTACTCGGGGAAACGCGAAATGGAGAAATACACCGACCCTTCGCGCTGATAGGCCAACCCGCGCTCCAGCAGGCGGGAGATCAGCCCCACCATCTCGGGGATATGGGCCGTGGCGCGGGGGTACACCTCGGCGGGAATGATGTTCAACGACGCCAGATCCTGGAAAAACACCTCGCTGTACTGCTGGGTAAGATCGGCCAGGGAGCGGTCCTCGGCGCTGATACGGCGCAGGATCTTGTCGTCGATGTCGGTGATATTCATCACGTGTTTGACCTCAAGCCCACTAAAACGCAGGTACCGTTTGAGGAGGTCGGCCAGCAGGAAGGCGCGAAAGTTGCCGATGTGGGCATAGTTGTGGACCGTGGGCCCGCAACTGTAGATGCGGACCCGGCCCGGCTCAAGAGGTACGAAGACCTCTTTCTCTCTGGTGGCGGTGTTGTAAAGCTTGAGCATCGCGATATGTTCTCACAGCAAAAAGCCGCCGGCCCTGGGGGCCAGGGGCGACGGACTCAATGACCCGCTCGCGCTTTCTGGAATCGGTAAAGCGAAGGTGGTACCCTCGGCGCGACTCGAACGCGCGACCTACAGATTAGGAATCTGCCGCTCTATCCAGACTGAGCTACGAGGGCCTTCCCTTGCTCCGGGCAATGGGCGATGGAGGGCATCCAGCGAGACGGAACGAAAAGAGGATAGGAAACTTCCCCTACTCAGTCAACTGAGAAAAACCCAAAAAAGGCACCCATTATTGACTTTGGTTCACCTCAGTCGTATCGTATTATTGGTCTTTTTTTTTAGCCAACTCCCTGGGAACCTTTCCCTCTAGAAGAATAATATGGCCCAGATTTTCCACCGCAGTGCCAATAGCCTGACCAAAGTCCTCATCATCTCCACGTTGATCGCCGTCGCCATTCTCCTTGGCATCCTCTTCAATATCAATCGTATCTATTACGTCAATCAGATCAATATTCCAAAGGACCAACCCGTTCCCTTCAGCCACAAACACCACGTCACGGGCATGGGCATCGACTGCCGCTACTGTCATAACACGGTCGAAACCACGGCTTTTGCCGGCATCCCGGCCACCGAGACCTGCATGAGCTGCCATACGCAGATTTGGACCGAGGCCCCCATCCTGGAGCCGGTGCGGGCCAGCCTGCGGACCAACACCTCGCTGCAGTGGACCCGGGTCCACGACCTGCCCGATTTCGTCTACTTCAACCACAGCATCCACATCAACAAGGGGGTTGGCTGCCAGACCTGCCACGGCCAGGTGGACCAAATGCCCCTGATGTTCAAAGTCAACTCGCTCAATATGGAATGGTGTCTCGAGTGCCACCGAAATCCAGCCCTCTTTCTCCGTCCTCGTGACCAGGTTTTCAACATGCTGTATACCCCCCCCGCCAACCAGGAGGCTCTGGGCAGACAACTCGTGGCCGAGTACCATGTCCAGACCAGCCAACTCACCAATTGCTCGATCTGCCATCGATGAGAGAAGAAGCGTTCACCCGCAAGAGTTTGGACCTGGGGCAGATGCGCGTCCCCCTGGAAGAGTCCACCGGCCCTGAATACTGGCGCAGCCTCGACGAATTCTCCGGCACCGAGGCCTTTCAGGAAATGGTGCAGCGCGAATTCCCCGAACAGGCCTCCGAGCTGGACGATCCGGTCAGCCGGCGCAATTTCCTCAAACTGATGAGCGCCTCCCTGGCCTTTGGCGGGCTGGCGGCATGTACGGTTCAGTCCCCCGAGAAGATCGTGCCCTACGTGCGCGCCCCGGAGCACCTCATCCCCGGCAATCCTCTGTTTTACGCCACGGTCGCCACGCTGGGCGGGGTAGCCACCGGGATCCTGGTCGAAAGCCACATGGGCCGGCCCACCAAGATCGAAGGCAATCCCCAGCATCCGGCCAGCCTGGGGGCCACCGACGCCGCCACCCAGGCCTCCATCCTCACCCTCTACGATCCGGACCGGGCCCAGGCGGTCACCAATGCCGGCCGCCTCAGCACCTGGGACACCCTGGCCCAGCAGCTGGGCCAGGCCCTCGAGGCCCAGAAAGGCAAGGGGGGTGCCGGTCTGCACCTGCTCACCGAAACGATTACCTCGCCCTTGCTGGGTGACCAGATCGACACCTTGCTGACCGAGTTCCCCCAGGCTGTCTGGCACCAGTACGAACCGGGCAACAAAGATCAGGCGCAGGGTGGAGCGCAACTGGCCTTTGGCGAGCCGGTCAATACCTATTACGACCTGAGTCAGGCCGAGGTCATCCTCTCTCTCGACGCCGATTTGCTCAACAGCACCTCAGGCAGCGTGCGCTACGCCAAGCAGGTCGCCGCCGGCCGCCGGGTGCGCGACGACCATGCCAAGATGAACCGCCTGTACGTGGCCGAGAGCACTCCGACGGCCACGGGCAGTCTGGCCGACCACCGCTTTACCCTGCGTCCCTCCCAGATTGAGGCCCTGGCTTTTGCCCTGGCCCAGAAGCTGGGTGCGGATTTCCAGACGGAAGGCGAGGTGCCCTCCTTCGAGGCCAGCTGGCTCGAAGCGCTGGCGGGCGACCTCAAAAAAGCGCCCGGTCGCAGCGCTGTCATTCCGGGCGATCACCAACCGCCAGCCGTACACGCCCTGGCCCACGCGCTCAACCAGGTGCTGGGCAATGTGGGCACCACCGTCTTTTATACCTATCCGGTCGCCGTCAAACCCATCGATCAGCGCCAATCCCTGGCCGAATTGGTCGCGGCGATGAATGCCGGTCAGGTGCAGGTGCTGCTGATCCTGGGCGGCAATCCGGTTTACACTGCCCCGGCTGAACTCAACTTTGGCCAGGCCCTGCGCCAGGTGGGCCTCAGCGTACACCTGGGCCTCTACGAGGACGAAACCTCCCAGCTCTGCCATTGGCACGTGGCCGAATCCCACTACCTCGAAGCCTGGGGAGATGCCCGCACCTTCGACGGCACCGCCTCCATCGTCCAACCGCTGATCGAACCGCTCTACAACACCAAATCCGCTTGCGAAGTGCTCGGCACCCTCATCGGCCAGGGCGGCCGGCCCATCTACGACGTGCTGCGCGAATACTGGAGCCTGCAGGCCACCGGCCCAGATTTCGAGACCTTTTGGAAAGTTTCCCTCCACGATGGGTTGCTGGCCGGCACCACCTCCCAGCCTCTGCCGGTGACCTTGCAGAAGCCCCTGAACATCCCCGCCCAAGCGCGGGGTGCCTGGGCCGAGGGACTGGAGCTGGCTTTTCGCCTCGACGCCAATCTGTGGGACGGCCGGCACGCTAACAACGGCTGGCTGCAGGAGATCCCCCGGCCCCTCACCCGGCTGATGTGGGACAACGCCCTGCTGGTCAGTCCGAATACCGCCTCGCGCAACGGTTTGAGCAATGAAATGATGGTCGACCTCGAGGTACAGGGACGCCGGCTGCAGGTGCCAGTGTGGCTCTTGCCCGGCCAGGCCGAGGAAACCCTGACTCTGCATCTGGGGTATGGCCGTACCCAGGCTGGCAAGGTGGGCACCGGAGTAGGCTTCAACGCCTATCTCCTGCGCACCAGCGAGGCCCCGTGGCATGTCGCCGGGGTAAGAGTCAACAAAACATTCAATACTTATAAGCTGGCCTGCGTGCAGGACCACAACAGCATGGAGGGCCGCCACCTGGTGCGTTCGGCTTCGGTGGAGGAATACCAGCGCAACCCGCATTTCGCCGCCGAGGAAGCGGAAGCACCTCCCGCTGACCTGTCCCTTTACCCGGCCCACGAACACGACTCGGTGGTTCCCAATGCCTGGGGCATGGTTATCGACCTGAGCTCCTGCATGGGCTGCAACGCCTGCATGGCCGCCTGCCAGGCCGAGAACAACATCCCCATCGTCGGCAAGGAGCAGGTGTTGAACGGCCGCGAAATGCACTGGATCCGCATCGACCGCTATTTCAAGGACGATGTAAACGATCCGGAGATCTACCACCAGCCGGTTCCCTGCATGCACTGCGAAAATGCCCCTTGCGAACTGGTCTGCCCGGTGGGGGCCACGGTACACGACGAGGAAGGTCTCAACGAGATGATCTACAACCGCTGCGTGGGGACCCGCTACTGCAACAACAACTGCCCCTACAAGGTGCGGCGCTTCAACTTCTTCCAGTATGTGGACCGGGACACCCCCAGCCTGCAACTCCAGCGCAACCCAGATGTCACCGTGCGCTCCAGGGGGGTGATGGAGAAGTGCACTTACTGCGTGCAGCGCATCAACGCCGCCCGCATCGAGTCCAAGAAAGAGGACCGGCCCATCGCCGACGGGGAGATCCTCACTGCTTGCCAACAGGTTTGCCCCACCAACGCCATCACCTTTGGCAACATCAAGGACGCCGGCAGCCAGGTGGCCAAGCTCAAGGCCAGTCCGCTCAACTACGGCATCCTGGCTGACCTCAATACAGTCCCGCGCACCACTTACCTGGCCCGTGTAAAAAATCTCAATCCGGAGCTCCTATGAGCGAAGTATCCGACAAGAAGTACCAGCCTCCGGCGCCGGTGCTCGTTGCGGGGCAAACCTACACCTCTGTCACCGCCAAAATCAGCGACATTGTGCTCACCACGCGCACCCCAGTGGGTTTGGGGATCGCTTTTCTGATCGCCTTTGTTTTTTTTCAGGTCTTCCTCGTCTCTCTCTCCTATCTGGTCTACGAAGGCGTCGGCATCTGGGGGCTCAACAATCCGGTGGGCTGGGGATTCGCCATTGTCCACTTTGTCTGGTGGATCGGTATCGGCCATGCCGGCACCCTGATTTCCGCTATCTTGTTGCTTTTGCGCCAGCAATGGCGCAATGCCATCAACCGCTTCGCCGAAGCGATGACCATCTTCGCGGTGATGTGTGCAGCGGTCTTCCCCATCTTCCACACCGGCCGTCCCTGGCTGGCCATCTACTGGCTACTGCCCTATCCCAACTCCATGGGCGTCTGGCCCCAGTTCCGCAGCCCGCTGATGTGGGACGTCTTTGCGGTCTCCACCTATTTCAGCGTCTCGCTGGTATTCTGGTACCTGGGCCTGATCCCCGACCTGGCCACCTTCCGCGACCGGGCCAAGAACCGGGCCGTCAAGGTGATCTACGGGGTGCTCTCCCTGGGTTGGCGCAATTCTGCCGGCCACTGGCACCGCTATGAGATGGCCTCCCTGCTGCTGGCCGGCCTCTCCACCCCCCTGGTCCTCTCGGTGCACAGCATCGTCAGTTTCGACTTCGCCACCAGCCTGGTCCCCGGCTGGCACACCACCATCTTCCCCCCCTATTTCGTCGCTGGTGCCGTCTTCGCGGGTTTCGCCATGGTGCTAACCCTGGCCATCCCCATCCGCAAGATCTACGGCCTCCAGCAGATCATCACCGACCGCCACCTCAACAACATGGCCAAGGTGATGCTGGCCACCGGGCTGATCGTCGCCTACGGCTATTTCATGGAAGCCTTCATGGCCTGGTACAGCGCCAGCACCTGGGAACAATTCATGATGAAGAACCGCCAGACTGGGCCTTACGGACATTATTATTGGATGCTGATCCTCTGCAACGTCATCGTGCCTCAATTGCTCTGGTTCAAGCGTTGCCGCCTGAACACGATATGGCTGATGATCGTCTCGATGTTCATCAACGTGGGCATGTGGCTGGAGCGCTTTGTCATTGTGATCACCAGCTTGCACCGCGACTTCATGCCTTCCTCCTGGGATATGTACAGCCCGACTAAATGGGACTGGGGACTCTACCTAGGCACCTTTGGCCTCTTCTTCACCTGCTTCTTCCTCTTCATCCGCGTGTTGCCGATGATCGCCATCGCCGAGATCCGCGCCCTGGTACCCGAGAGCGAAAAGGGCAAGTGAGCTGAACTATGCAAGAGCAGAAAAGCACGCCAGAAATCTACGGCCTGCTGGCCGAATTTGCCGATCCCGACGCACTGCTGACTGCCTCGAAGCGGACCTACGAGACGGGCTATCGCAAGATCGATGCGTTCTCACCCTATCCAGTACACGGCCTGGACGAAGCCATCGGGGTGAAGCGCACCCGGCTTCCCTATCTGGTGCTGGGTTGTGGCCTGCTGGGTGCGCTCACCGGCCTGTCGCTGCAATACTGGGTCTCAGCGATCGAGTACCCGCTCAACATCGGCGGTCGCCCCTTCTTCAGCTGGCCCTCCTTCATACCCATCACCTTTGAGTGCGGCATCCTCTTTGCGTCTTTCAGTTCAGCGATCGGCATGTTGCTGGCCAACAAGCTGCCCATGCCTTACCATCCGCTCTTCAACGTGGAAGCCTTTTCCCGGGCCAGCCAGGACCGCTTCTTTTTGTGTGTCGAGTCCACTGATCCCCACTTCGATCCGGAAAAAACCCGAACCTTCCTCCAGAGTCTGAATCCAGACGAGGTGTTTCGCGTTGACCCCTGAGACCAGAACCCGCGCCCGCCGCTGGCTGCAGCAGGGAGCCCTGATCTCCCTGTTCTTGCTGCCTGGCTGCGAACTTCGCCAGGCCATGTACAACCAGCCCAGATACAAGGCCATGGCGGCTAGCAGCTTCTTTCCCGACGGCCGCTCGGCCCGCAATCCGGTGGCCGGCACCATTGCCCGCGGCCAACTGCACCTCGACAAACATTTTTATGAGGGCAAGGGTGATACCGGCCTGGCAACCACCCTGCCCATGCCGCTCACCGTGGCATTACTCGAGCGGGGCCAGCAGCGCTTCGGCATCTACTGTTCCCCCTGCCACGACCGCACCGGCCGGGGCAACGGCATGATCGTCCAGCGCGGGCTCAAGCGCCCGCCTTCTTTCCACCAGGACCGCGTCCCTGGCGACGCCCCTGGCAACGGCGTCAACCTGAAAACTGTCCCGGTAGGTTATTTCTTCGACGTGATCACCAACGGCTTCGGGGTGATGCCCAGCTACGCTTCGCGCATTTCACCCCAGGATCGCTGGGCCATCGCCGCCTACGTGCGCACCCTGCAGTTCAGCCAGGACGCCTCCTTCGACCAACTGCCGGCAGAGGATCAAAGGCAACTTCAATGAACCAAGCACAGGAAATCGCAGAGCAAACCGCCGCACTCCGTCCCTATTTCGACCGCCTCCAGAAGCGCGCCTTCACGGTGGGTGGAATCGGGCTGGTTATCCTGGCCATCTCCGCCTTTGTGGACCCGCAGCAGTTCTTTCGCTCGTACCTGCTGGGTTTCCTCTTCTGCATGGGGCTGCCCATGGGCAGCCTGGCCATTCTGATGCTGCACCACCTGGCCGGGGGCACCTGGGGTTTTGCCATCCGCCGCCTGCTCGAAGCCGCGGCGCGGACGGCGCCGCTGGTCTTGATCTTTTTCATCCCGGTGCTGCTGGGCATGCACGAACTCTACGAGTGGTCCCATCCCGAAGCGGTGGCCAGGGATCCGGTGCTGCTGCAGAAGAGCGGCTATCTGAATGTCCCCTTTTTCCTGGTGCGCGCTGCCATCTACTTCGCCATCTGGCTGACCCTTTCTTTTTTGCTCAACAAGTGGTCCTTACAACAAGATGCGACCATCAACACCGCCCCCACCCGGCGGATGCAGAAGATCAGCGGTCCTGGCATCATCCTCTTCATGCTGACCATGACCCTGGCCTCCGTCGACTGGATCATGTCCCTGGAACCCCACTGGTTCTCCACCATCTACGGGCTCATCTTCATCATCGGCCAGGGCTTGCTGACCTGGACCTTTATGACCATCGTGGCGGTCCAGCTCTCTGAGAAGAAGCCCCTGTCCGGCTTGCTCACCAACCAGCGGCTGCGCGACCTGGGCACCCTGACCCTGGCCTTTGTGCTGCTGTGGACCTATACCTCCTTCTCGCAGCTGCTGATCATTTGGTCGGCCAATCTGCCCGAGGAAATCACCTGGTATATGACTCGCTTACACGGCGGCTGGCGCTACCTGGGCGTCCTGCTGATGCTCTTTCATTTTGCGGTGCCCTTCCTACTGCTGGTCTCCAGCCAGATCAAGGCCAAGACCCGCGCCCTCACCGCCATCGCCTCGGGCCTGATTGTCATGCGCCTGGTCGACCTCTACTGGATCACCGCCCCGGCCATGCATCATTCGGGCCTGGAACCCCATGTCCTCGACCTGGTGGCCCCGCTGGCATTGGGCGGTATTTTTGTGGGTGCCTTCTTCTGGCAGCTCAAGAATCGCAGCCTCATCGCTCTCAACGACCCCCGTTTCCCCGACCTGATTGGCAAGGATTCTGGACCTCACCATGGATAAACTCGCGCCGAGCACCGCCGGGCACACCACCGAGGGCACCCACCCCGGCTACGAAGTCAGCGACGTCCACCCTCGTTCGCTGGTCAAGACCGCCATGGCGGTAGCCGCGCTGGTGTTGTTTTCCATCGTGGCCATGGTGGTTCTTTTTAAGGTCTTGGAATACTATGAACCTAGGGCTGACCGGCCCCGCCACCCGCTGGCAGACAGTCGTTATGTCTCCTCCGCGCCCAAGCTGCAGCCAGATCCCCCCGCCCTCAAGGAAGAATTGCGGGCCCTCGAGAACCAGGTGCTGACCAGCTACGACTGGACCGACAAGGAAAAGCGCCTGGTGCGCATCCCCATCGAGCGGGCCATTGCACTGGTTGCCCGGCAGCAACAGCTGCCGGTGCTGAAAACCACCGAAGCGCCCGTCCCCAAGCCATGAACAGCCCCCGCCCCAGACCTTCACTCTTGTCGCCAGCCGTGCTGGCGGTGATTGCGCTTTGCCTGTTCAGCAGTGCGGCACTCGAGGCCCAGTTGCTCACCAAGGAACAGATCGAAAAGATCGGCATCGACCAGCATCTCGACGAAGAGTTGCCCCTAAACCTGGTCTTCAAGGACGAACAGGGGCAGCAGGTAAAACTCGAGCAGTACTTTGGGTCCAAGCCGGTGGTGCTCACCTTGGTGTATTACGAATGTCCCATGCTCTGTACCCAAGTGCTGAACGGCCTGGTCCGCTCCCTGCGCATGCTCTCCTTTGAGATGAGCCGTGACTACGAGGTGGTCACCGTTAGTTTCGATCCGCGCGAGACCCCGGAGCTGGCAGCTTCCAAGAAAGCAGAGTACGCCAAGGCGCTGGGCAAACCCGGCGCTGAGGCCGGTTGGCACTTCCTTACTGGCACCCAAGACCAGATTGACCAGCTGGCCAAGGCCGTCGGTTTTCGTTATGAGTTCGACGAGCGCACCAATCAGTACATTCACGCCGCCGGCATCGTGGTGCTGACGCCTACTGGCCGGCTGGCGCGTTATTTCTACGGGATCGAGTTTTCGCCCAAGGATCTGCGCCTGGGCCTGATCGAAGCCTCGAACGAGCAAATCGGCAGCCCCATTGACGAGTTCCTGCTGCTGTGTTTCCAGTATGACCCGGCCAGCGGCAAGTACACCCTGGCCATACTCAATACTCTGCGTATCGCCGGTGGCCTGACGGTCATGGTGCTCGCCATCTACCTCGTCACCACCCTGAGGCGAGAACGGCGGAACCGGCGGCAGGGATTGACAGTAAACCAACACTAGCGGTTACGAGGACGACTATCAATGTCCAACGAGTGGTATGCCCTGCTCCCAGAACAAGCCTCGACCTTTGCCTGGCAGGTGGACGCCCTGTATATCTTGCTCACAGTGCTGTCCGTCTTTTTCACGGTCGCCGTCGTCGCCATACTCCTCTACTTTTGTATCAAATACCGCCGGCGGTCCGCCGACGAACGCCCCGCGCCTATCCACGGCAACATCACCCTTGAGCTGGCCTGGTCCATCATCCCCACCTTCATGGCCATCGGCGTCTTTGCCCTGGGCGCCAACCTCTTCTTCACCATCTACCACACTCCAGCCGACGGCATCGATATCTATGTGGTGGGCAAGCAGTGGATGTGGAAAATCCAGCACCCCGAAGGCAAACGAGAGATCAACACCCTGCATGTGCCGGTCAACCAGACCATCCGGCTGACCTTGACCTCGGAGGATGTGATCCACAGCTTTTTTGTTCCGGCCTTCCGCACCAAGAAAGACGTCGTCCCCGGCCGCTACAACACCATGTGGTTCGAGCCCACCAAGGTCGGTGAGTACCATCTCTTTTGCGCTGAATATTGCGGCACCCAGCATGCGGGCATGATCGGCAAGGTCATCGTCATGGAGCCCGAGGATTACCAGCGCTGGCTCAGCAGCACCTCCGCCGGAGGCGAGGCCACTGGTCAGAGCATGGCGCAACTGGGCGAGCAGCAGTTCCAACAGCTGGGTTGTATCACCTGCCACAAGATGGAGCCGGGAGGCCGTGGTCCGATCCTGACCGACACCTTCGGCAAACCAGTGGAACTGACTTCCGGCGAAAAGGTGACGGTGGATGAGGCCTATGTGCGCGAATCCATCCTGACCCCGGGCACCAAGGTGGTTAAGGGCTTCCAGCCCATCATGCCGGCGTTCCAGGGGCAGGTCAGCGAAGAAACCCTCACCCAGCTCGTCGAATACGTAAAGTCTCTGAGTGCAGCGAAAAAATAAGGCGAGGTTATAAAATGAGCACTACCGCGGCCCAGCCCGCCACCAACGGACATGGTGAACCCGAGAACTATCTCAACATCGGGTACGGATTCAAGTCCTGGCTTTTCACCTTGGACCACAAACGCATCGGCATCCTCTACCTGGTGTGTATTACCGCGGTTTTTCTCGTGGGCGGATTCTTTGCCAGCGCGATCCGCGCCGAACTGATGACCCCACAGGGGGATCTAGTCGAAGCGGAGACCTACAACAAGCTATTCACCCTGCACGGGGTGTTGATGATCTTCTTTTTCCTCATCCCCTCGGTGCCTGCGGTACTCGGCAATTTTGTCATGCCGATCATGATCGGCGCCAGGGACGTGGCTTTCCCCCGCCTAAATCTGTTGAGCTGGTACATGTACGTCAGTGGCCTGGTGCTGGCGCTGGTATCGATGGTGCTGGGCGGGGTGGACACCGGCTGGACCTTTTATACGCCCTACAGCAGCACCTACGCCAACAGCTACGTAGCGTTGGTGGTATTTGGGGTGTTTCTCAACGGCTTCTCCTCCATCCTGACAGGAGTGAACTTCATCGTCACGGTGCATAAGATGCGCGCCCCGGGCATGACCTGGTTCCGACTGCCTCTTTTTGTTTGGGCCCAATACGCCACCAGCCTGATCATGGTGCTGGGCACCCCGGTAGTGGCCATCACCCTGTTGCTGGTGGGCCTGGAGCGGCTCTTCCACATCGGCATCTTCGACCCGCGTTACGGCGGTGATCCCATCCTCTTCCAGCACATGTTCTGGTTCTATTCCCACCCGGCAGTGTACATTATGATCCTGCCTGGCTTTGGGATCATCAGCGAAATTATCGCCTGTTTCTCGCGCAAGGCTATATTCGGTTATTCCTTCGTGGCCTTCTCGAGTCTGGCCATCGCCGTGTTGGGCTTCTTGGTCTGGGGGCACCACATGTTCACCACCGGCCAGTCGATGTACGCCAGCATGGTCTTCTCCTTCATCACCTTCTTCATCGCCGTGCCCACTGCCGTGAAGGTCTTCAACTGGACGGCCACCCTCTACAAGGGGTCCATTTCGATGGACTCCCCCATGCTCTACGCCATGGGTTTTATGGGGCTCTTCCTGATCGGCGGCCTGACCGGGCTCTTTCTCTCCACTCTGGGCGTGGACATCCACTTGCAGGACACCTATTTCGTGGTAGCCCATTTCCACTACGTCATGGTCGGCGGCATGGTGATGGCCTTTCTGGGCGGCCTGCACTTCTGGTGGCCCAAGATAACCGGCCGCATGTATCCAGAAGCCTTAGCCAAGGTAAGCGCCGTGCTGGTCTTCACCGGTTTCAACCTGACCTTCTTCCCCCAGTTCATCATGGGCTACTTGGGCATGCCGCGGCGCTACTACACCTACCCGCCCGAGTTCCAGATCTACCACATCATGTCCACGGCCGGCGCCACGGTGCTGGGCCTGGGCTACGGCCTGCTCATCACCTACTTCATCTGGTCCCTGTACAAAGGCCCCAAGGCCCCGGCCAATCCCTGGGCGGCCAAGGGCTTGGAATGGATGATCCCCTCCCCGCCGATACTCAGCAACTTCGCCTCCACCCCGGTGGTGACCTGGGAAGCCTACCCCTACGAACAGCCGGACGAATTGCCGGCCGATCAGCAACAGACCGACGTCAAGAAGCAGGAGGAGCACCTTGTCTGACACCCACGGCAGCGCCCTGCACCACCAGTTCGACGGACTCGAACAGCAGTACTCGGCTGCCAACATGGGGATGTGGGCCTTCATTGTCCAAGAGATCATGTTCTTCGGCGGCATGTTCGGCGCCTATACGGTGTACCGCAACGAATACCACGACGCCTTTGTCGAAGGCAGCCACCACCTCGATATCGGCCTGGGGACCTTTAACACCGCGGTGCTGATCGGCAGCAGCCTCACCATGGCCATGGCCGTACGCTGCGCCCAGCAAGGCCGCAAGGAGGGCACCTACCGCTGGATCATCGGCACCATGATCCTGGGCGCCATCTTCCTGGGCGTCAAGGTCATCGAATACACCGAAAAGTACCACCACCACCTCATCCCCGGCTCCTCCTTCCATTGGGAGGGTGCCCATGCCGGCCCGATGAAGATCTTCTACTCCCTGTACTTCTGTATGACCGGGATGCACGCCCTGCACATGATCATCGGCATCGGCCTGATGTTCTGGCTCTTGCCCAAGGTGAAACGGGGCACCTATACCAGCGAATACTTCACCCCCATCGAGAACTTTGGCCTCTACTGGCACTTCGTGGACATTGTCTGGATCTTCCTCTTTCCCCTGCTTTATCTTGTCGGCGGGAGGCACGGCTGATGTCGCAGCACGAGCACCATATCGTCCCCCTCAACATCTACTTCCGCGTCTTTGCGCTGCTGCTGATCATGACCGGACTGACGGTGGCCGTCGCTTTTATCGACCTGGGCTGGGCCAACACCCCGGTCGCCCTGGCCATAGCCCTCTTCAAGGCCACCATCGTCATCCTCTTTTTTATGCACGTGCGCTACAATACCCCGGTGATGTGGCTCTTTGCCGCGGCCGGCTTCTTCTGGCTGCTCATCCTGCTGGTGCTGACCATGCAGGACTACGCGACCCGCAGTTGGGAAAGCCCGCCGCCCGTGGAGTTTCTCAAGAACGCCACCGTCCCCTTCTAAAACAAAAAAACCTCCAGCTTTCGCCGGAGGCTGATAGATACCCCCCTGGTCATCCGAGGACCAGGGGGTTTTTATTGAGGGACTGACCAGGGTTATTTTGTCAGGGTGAAGTTCGCGGTAGCAACCCCGTCTCCCACCTCGAGGTTCTGGGTCTTGGTGCCCAGGTACTCGTGCCAGACTTCGACTAGGTAGTTGCCGGCCGGTACACGTCCTTGATCTCGAAACTTCCGTCCGCGGCGGTGACCGCAAAGTAGGGATTGCCCGCCACCACCACAAAACCGTTCATCCAGGGATGGGCATCGCATTTGACCGGAATAATTTCTGTCTTCGCGAAGATGGTCCCTGGGAGGACCATCTTTTTGGTGAAAGCCGGCATGGCCTTGTCGAGTTCTTGGTTGACCTTGCTCATCAGGTGTACATTGTGCAACACCCCGTCATTGTTGAGCACCTTCAGCCCCTGCCCGGCCACCAGGCCCACCACATGGGGAGAAAACATGCAGCCGTTCTGGTCGAGGACCGCGGGTTCCACTGGCGCCCTGAAAACCTGGCCCTCCGGAAAACCGGACTTGAGGCACACAAAAGCATATTTGACGTTTTTGCTGGCATCAAGGACCAGGTGTTCTTCCATTACCGGCGTAGGATGTTTCGCCATGCAGGTGGGATCGTCATTCATTTTTACCTTTGCCGCCGGGGGCGCGCTGGCCAACTTGGCCTTGACCACCCCTTTGATGGTGCCCGCATAGCTGGTATGCGCGACGAGGAGCAACGCGGCGACGAGATAGGAACCTTTCATCCATTTTCTCCTGTTTCAGATCTGTCCCTCTACCAGGGGCACCACCGGGCGGACAATTACTAGGATGGCGCTCTGGGGCACAACCATGTATTTCTCGCTGTCGAACTTGATCTCGATGGCATCCCGCTTGAGAAAAACTGCGGTGTCCCCTCTGTGGGCCTGCAAAGGGATATAGCGGGCTCTTTCGCCTTTCTCCTGGTTCCAGGGCGCGTCGTCGTCTTCGGGCTTGGGCGGCAGCGGGATACCAGGCCCCACCTCCTCTACCCTGCCGCTCTGCACATTTTCCTTTTCGATGGCCGTGGGCGGCAGGTACAGCCCGACCTCGGTGCGCTCTTCGACGTCGTCGATCCGGATCAAGACCCGGTCGCCCACGACGATCAGTTCCTTGTCACCTCTAAGCATGTCTCCTCCCGGTTCCGGAGTTCACAAGATTCCTGCCCCGCTCTGCTGCAGGAGTTTGGCGACCAGCGCCGTCCAGCCGATCTGGTGGCTGGCCCCCAAACCGCGTCCGTGGTCGCCGTGGAAATACTCGTAGAAGAGCACCAGGTCGCGCCAGTGAGGATCCTGGTCGGACATGTTGTGCCCGGCCGTTGACCGGACGCCGGCCCTCCGGATCGCGCAGGAAAAGCCGGCTGAGCCGGCGCGACAGTTCGGCCGCCACTTCCCAGAGCGAAAGCATTTGCCCTGATCCAGTGGGGCACTCAACTTTGTAGTTGTCCCCATAAAAATGGTGAAATTTCTGCAGCGATTCGATAATCAAATAGTTGACCGGGAACCAGATCGGACCGCGCCAATTGGAATTGCCCCCAAACATGCCGCTGCGCGATTCGGCCGGCTCGTAGTCCACCCGGTGCTGGTTGCCGTTGAGGGTCAGCTCGTAGGGTTGGTCCTGGTGGAAACGCGAGAGGGCGCGGATGCCAAAGGGAGACAGGAACTCCGACTCGTCGAGCATGGGGCGCAAGACCCGCCGCAGCCGCTCGCGGCCGACGATGGCCAGCAGGCGCCGGTGGGGAACTCCGGGGCGGTAGCGGCTGCTGAGGTGGTGCTGAAGCTGGGGATGGTTTTCGACGAACCACTCCATACGCCGCTTGAAGCAGGGCAGGGCATCCACCTGTTCGGGTTCTATGGTCTCCACCGCAAAGAGGGTGATCAAACCCACCATCGAGCGCACCTTGAGCAACTGGCTGTGCCCGTCCGGCAGGCAGAGGGCATCGTAGAAGAAGCCATCCTCCTCGTCCCACAGCTGTAGTTGCTGGTCACCCAGGTTGTTGATGGCATGGGCGATGTAGACGAAATGCTCAAAGAACTTGCTGGCGATATCGGAGTAGCCCTTGTTTTCTTTGGCCAGCTCCATGGCGATGGCCAGCATGTTGAGGCAGAACATGCCCATCCAACTGGTCCCGTCCGACTGCTGGATATGACCGCCGCTGGGCAGCGGCGCCGAGCGGTCGAAGACGCCGATATTGTCTAGCCCCAGAAAGCCGCCTTCAAAGATATTGTTGCCTGCGGCGTCCTTGCGATTCACCCACCAGGTGAAATTCAGCAGCAACTTGTGAAAGGCCCGCTCGAGAAATTCCCGATCCCCCTTGCCCCGCAGGCGTTTTTCAATGCGGTAGACCCGCAGCACTGCCCAGGCATGCACCGGCGGGTTCACATCCTCAAAGGCCCACTCGTACGCCGGCATCTGACCAATAGGATGCATGTACCATTCGCGCAGGAAGAGGATCAGCTGGTCCTTGGCCAACTCCACATCGACCAGCGCCATGGGTATGCAGTGGAAGGCCAGGTCCCAGGATGCATACCAGGGGTACTCCCACTTGTCGGGCATGGAGATGACATCTTCGTTGTACAGATGCGACCAATTGCGGTTGCGCGCGTTCTGGCGATGGACCTGCTGGCCCCGCTCGTCCTCCTTGAGCCAGGCCCCCACATCGTAGTGGTAAAACTGCTTGGACCACAGCAGGCCGGCCAAGGCTTGGCGCTGGACATTGCGGGCATCCGGTGATAACCCCTCGCCGGCCACCCAGGTGTAAAACTCGTCGGCCTCCTGTCGGCGTTGGTCGATCAACTTGATCTGGTCCTTGCCCAGCGGATTGGTCTCGGGCAGGCGATCCATCAGCCGCAGACAGCAGGACCACTCTCCACCTGCCGGGATCTCCTGGTAGAAGTGGGCGGCCATCTTGGTCCCCACCTGCCCGTGATTGACCGCCAGGGTTTCTCCGTGTACCAGGTAGCGCTCGATGCCATCCTTGACGTAGGGCGTGGGATTGGGGCGGCCGTAAAGCCGCTGGCAGTTGGTCTCGTTCTCGGTGAAGAGCAGAGGCACACCAGTGGGCACAAAAAGCCAGCGGGTTCCCAGGCCGGGGTGCTGGGCTTCCACCCCCTGGGAATTCTCCAGGGCGATGGCTTCCTCCAACATCGGCCGGGGTCCGGTCTCGCCATGGCTCCAAGTATTGCGGAACCACAGGGTGGGCAGCAGGTGCAGGGGGGCTGCCTGGGGTCCACGGTTGCAGGCGGTGATCCGGATCAGCAGGTCGTCGGGATCGGCTTTGGCGTACTCGACGAAGACATCGAAATATCGCTGTTCGGCGAAGACCCCGGTGTCGATCAGTTCATATTCGTCCTGGCTGCGACCCCGTTCGCGATTGACCCGCAACAACTCCTCGTACGGAAAGGCCTGCTGGGGATACTTGTAGAGGAACTTCATATAGGAGTGCGTCGGGGTGCTGTCGAGGTAGAAATAACACTCCTTGACATCCTCGCCGTGGTTGCCCTCGTTGCCGGTCAGGCCGAAGAGGCGCTCTTTGAGGATGGCGTCCTGGCCGTTCCACAGGGCCAGCGACAGGCAGAGCCGCTGGTGGTTGTCGCAGACTCCGCCCAGACCGTCCTCTCCCCAGCGGTAGGCCTTGGAACGGGCCTGGTCGTGCGGCAGGTATTCCCAGGCAGTCCCATAGGGACTGTAGTCCTCCCGCACCGTCCCCCACGCCCGCTCGCTGAGGTAGGGACCCCAGCGCCCCCAGTGGCGGTTGCGGTCCCTGGGCTCCTCCAGGCGCTGCTGCTCGGCCAATAACTTCTGTGCCTTGCCCAAGTCGGCAGCCCTACTTCCGGCCGGCTTCGGCGGCGGCCAACGCCGCCCCGACGATCCCGGCCTCGTTGCGCATCTGGGCTGGGGCCACTTCGGTGTCTACCGTAAGCAGGGGGAGGAACTTCTCGTGTTTCTGGCTGACCCCCCCGCCGACGATGATCAGTTCTGGCCACAGATAGGCCTGAATGCGGATCAGATATTCGTCGACCCGGGCGGTCCACTTCTTCCAGCTGAGACCCTTGCGAATCCGCGCGCTCTCGGCGGCCCGCAACTCGGCGTCCTTGCCGCGAACCTCGATATGGCCCAGCTCGGTATTGGGCACCAGCACGCCGTCGACGAAAAGGGCGGTGCCGATACCCGTGCCCAGGGTACACATGAACACCACCCCCTTGCGTCCCTTGCCCGCCCCCAGGCGCATCTCGGCCAGGCCAGCCGCGTCGCCATCGTTGACCACGGTGAAGGTGCAGCCGCTCTCCTGCTCGAAGGCGCTGCGGATATCGGCCCCGATGCACTCGGGGGCCAGGTGGGCGGCGGTGAAGAGTTTGCCGTGGCGGACTACCCCAGGCACCCCACAGCCCACCGGTCCCTTCCAGTTAAAGTGGGCGGTGACCTGGGCCACGGTCTGGGCCAGGGCCTGGGGGGTGGCCGGCTGGGGGGTGACGACACGAAAACGGGGAGCAAGCAGTTCGCCGGTGCGGCTGTCCACTGGGGCGCCTTTGACGCCGGTGCCGCCGATGTCGATGCCGAGTACCTTAATGGTTGCCGCCTCCTCAGGATGCGAGTTTGAGACATTCTTCGTACGCCTCGTAGTGTTCCCCTTCGCGCTCTTCCGGGTCCACGTATTTGAGCCACAGGGCGCTGTCCTTCTTGTCGCCGCTGAGGATGCGCCGGCTGCCCAGATTGGTGGGGTCCGATCCGTTCCACACCACCCTGCCGTCCTGTATATAGATGAATTCGCCGCGGTGTTTGTCGATGATCTTCTTTTGCTCCTCGCGGTAGATCAGCCCCTGTTCGCAGGTGGTGCGCCGCCAACTGGCTACCATCTGGGGTGCGTCGGTCTCCTCGGAGTCGAACTCGGCCAGCGGTCCCTGCACCTCGCTCTGGAAATCGATCTGGTCCAGGTCCACAGTGCCAAAGCCGTGTTGGGCGGCGATCAGCACATGGTTGCGGTCGCGTTTGAAGGGCGGGGTGGGCCAGTCGGACTTGGGGTCGTGGCCCATCAGGGTCATGCCGCAGGCGTCGGTGGCAGTCACCTGGTCGCCGGCGATCAAGGTGTTGCAGATGCGGCCCACCCCCCCCCACTCCCTGCCCCACTGCCCGGTCAGGGCGTCGACGATGTTGAGACAGGGGTTGGTGATCTTGGCCAGATCTGGCAGCAAGTAGGAGAGGCGGATGAAATGGTGGTAGTAGGAGCGGGTGCGGCCTTCGGGCGGGATCACCGGGGGCAGGCCAAAGAGATTCTTCATACACAGGGTGATGCCCATGAAGGCGTGGTTCTTCATCTTGGCCACCGAGATCACCTCGTCGGCGTCGGCGAAACAGGCGTTGAGCAGGTAGCGGTCGAACATGCTGCCGCCGCCTGGCACTTCGTACATGGCATAGGGCGGCAGGTTGGAATCGACGTACTCCACCCCGTAATAATCGAGCAGGTGCCGGTAGTTGAAATCCTCGGGGGTGCAATAGCCGTTGCCGTAGACAAAGGTGTCGGTGGCCACCAGTTTGGCCGAGGTGCGCTCCTTGAGCAGGCGCAGCAGGGCCCGACACACTGAGTCGTCGACCAGTTCGCGCCGGCGCCCGGCGAAGTACTCGATGCGCTCGCGGTATTTGATCATGTTGAACTTGAGCACAATCTTGCGGGCTTTCCCAATCTTTTCCCAGGAACGGGTCAGAGGCGCGGTGGTGCGCTTGAGCACCTGGTAGATCTCCTCCTCCGAAGCCCGGTGGTCGCAGTGCGAAGCGCGCACTTTGTAGGCTTTTTCCATGCCTTGGTCTCCTCTTGGTGAAGGCTCAACTATGGGAAAGTCTCTTCATATTTTGATTTAGACCACGGCCCCTTGTACGGCATTAACCGCGTAATACAGGGGGCCATCGGGCTGGGTGGTGAACAGGGCGCAGAGCAGCCCAGTCGCTGGATCAGCCCCCACCAAAGTCCCGGTAGCCCCTCCGTGCCAGAAACTGCGCGCCGATCCCAGGTCGGCCCAATTGCCCACTGCCCAACCCAGACCCCAGGCCTGGGAACGGTGTCTTTCCTCGTGCGACAGCGCGGGCAGCCGGCTGGTCTGGTCGGCGATCATCATCCGCGCCGCATGTATACCCAGCAGTCCCCGCCCTTCTTCCAGCAAAAACTGCAAGAGCGCTGCCAGATCCGCCACTGTGGAGAACATCCCGCCCCAGGGCGCGCCAAAGTGCTGCCAGTAGGGCTGGTTCCAGGTCCAATCCAGGCGTTGCTCTTCCTCGGGCAGGTTCACCTCGGCCACCCGCTCAGCCAGCGCCGGGTTTAACCCCAGCGAGGTGCTGTGCATGCCCAGAGGCCCAAAGATCTCTTGCTGCATGAAGGCCGGCAAAGACATGCCACTGATCTTTTCGACCAGATGGCCCAGCATGGCCGTACCCATACTCTGGTACCTGACCCGCGTGCCCGGCCCGAAGAGCAGGCCGCACTGGCAGATGTGCTCGACAAAGACCGCCAATGGCGCGTGCTGCCGGCGCAACTCGGTGTTCTCGGGCAGCATGTCGGGCAGGCCCGAGGTGTGGGTAAAGAGATGGATGACCTGCACCGCTTCCTTGCCCCGGTTGCCGAATTCGGGCACATAGGCGCAGACCGGGTCCCGCAAGGAGCACCGGCCGCGTTCGATCAGGATCAGCGCCGCCAGCGCCGTCACTGGTTTGGTCACCGAGGCCACCAGGAAAACCGCGTCGGCTTCCATGGGTTGGGAAGTCCCGGCCAGCCGGCGTTGCCCAAAGGCGCGGGGGGGCACCAGCACTCCTTGGCGCGCCACGGCCAGGACCCCGCCAGGCACCCGCCCCGACTGGGCCCAGTGGTCCAGCAAGGCATAGGTCTGTTGCAGGCGGGCCGGATCGAGTCCGGCTTCTGTGGGGGTACCGATCCTGGGGGACATAATTTAAGGCCAGTTGTCGAAAGTACTTAACGCGCGCGTAAACCTAGGCCTCTCCCCCTGCCCTGTCAAGGCGCCCTCCGCTTTTCGGATGCCTTTGCCGGAACGGCCTCGGGGCGGGCGGCCCTCGCCTGCTTGACTGGTGCCCCCAACAAGCCGCGCACCGAGTCGGCCGCCCGCTGGGGCTGGCCGACAATGCGCCGCTGTACCTGCTGCCGGAGTTCCTCCTCGGCAGCGCGCAGGGGGACGAAACCTGCTTCTGAGGCCAATTCGCCGCGGTACTCACCCACCAGGCGGGACTGAGGGCGCCGGCCACGGCGTTGTCTATAGGCCAACACCGCCGCCCC
>SICG01000060.1 GCA_009691525.1 Candidatus Latescibacterota bacterium
ATCTTCACCCGCACCCAGGAACGGGGTACACGGGCGCTGGCAGCCCTGCGCGCCGGGCAGTCCTTTGCCTCAGTGGCCGAGCAACTGTCCGAAGACCCCCACAGCGCGGCCCGGGGCGGCGAAATGCCCTATTACTACGGCCGTGCCAATGCCACCCGGCCGGTGCGCGATGCCCTGTTCGGGCTGGCGGTGGGCCAGGTGTCCGGGTTGGTGCCCATCCCCAAAGGTTTCGAGATCTTCAAGGTCCTCGACGAACGGAAGACAGACTTCGATAAGGTGCAGGGCAAGATCCGCAAGGAACTCTATCAGGAAAGGTTGGTAGCCCAGGGACAGGCCCGTTTCGCCGAGTTAAGCCGCGAGTTCGGCCTCGAACCTGATCCCCAGGGACTGGGCGTGCTGGTGGGCATTCTGAGACAGGGGCTTCAGCAGGGCAAGTTCTACCTGTCACCAGCCGACCTGGAGCGCCCTCTCTACCAGGACCAGAGCGGCGTGCTGCAGTTGGGAGCCGCGGTGGAAAAGTCAGCGGCCATTCGGCAGGGGCGGGGCCTGGACGACAGCCTGAGGGTGGTCGAAGTCCTGAAAAACGAAGTGCTGGCTCCCCGACTCCTGGCGCTGCGGGCCCGGCAGCTCAAGCTCGATGCAGACCCCGAGATCGTATTCTGGCACAAGAAAAAGGAAGAGGAACTGCTGATCATGAGCCTGCGCCAGCAGGCTACGGCCAAGGAGGGGGCGATCAGCGAAGAGGAGGTGCGGCAGTATTATGACGCCCATCTGGAGCGATACCGCAACCCGGTGTCCACCGAGGTGGTGGAGGTTCAGGTGGCTACTGAAGAGGAGGCCCGGGAGCTGCTGGGGCAGTTCGCGGCCGACCGCCAACGGGTCGATCCCCTGGTGGGGGTCCTGGCCGAGGCCGCGAAAAAGCTGCCCGACCGGGTGGCGGCGGGGAAGGCCCTGACGGCGCTGCGCTCCCTGCCGGTCCAGGCCGGGGAGCCCGAGGCCCTGGGCTGGGTGCGCAGCAAAGTGGCCCAGCCCTCGGGCAAGGGGCAGCTCCTCGAAGATCTGGCCAGGGCGACCAGCCCCCAGGAGCTGGCCGAGGAGTACTTGTTCCGTTATCTGGCCATTGAACACAGCCAGCGCCTGGAGAGCCGGCCGGTGGAAGGATATTACCGCCTTTTCTGGTACGACGAAGCCCGTTTCGGAAAAATGGTCGAGCAGGCCATGCAGGCAAAGCTCGGGGCCCTGCTGGGACCGGTGCAGGTGGACTCGCTCTATTCCCTCGCCAAGGTTGTCGGGCGGCAGGGGGCCGAGGTGCGGCCCTTCGCTGAGGTGGCAAGGCCCTTGCGATCCCGGCTGCAGGAGGAGCGCCAGGATCAGGCTTTCACGCGCTGGGCAGAGGCTTTGCGCCAGGCGCACCGGGGGGAGGTAGAATACCTCGATGATAACATCGAGGCCCTCGTTAGCCAGCTGCAGGCCGCTGGCCCAGCCAAGGAAAAAGGGCGATGATCCAGCGCGAACTCCGCAAGCTGATCCTGCCGCTGCTGCTGCCGGCCCTGTTGTTGCACGTGGTGTTTTTCGCCATCCCGGTGCTCAACGCTTTCTACTATTCCCTCACCTCCTGGTCCGGCATCACTCCCGAGAAGGAATTCGTCGGCCTGGCCAATTATGTCAGAGCCTTCAGCGACCGCACCATGATCACCGCCCTGGAGAACATCTGTTTCTTCGGGGTTTTCGGGTTTGTGCTGGTCTTTCCGCTAAGCCTGCTCTTCGCGGTGATCCTGGAGGGCAACCCGCCCTTCGCGCGGGTGCTCAAGTTCGTCATCTTCGCCCCCACGCTGCTGTCGGTGGTGGTCACCGCGGTGTTGTGGGGCAGCATCTACAACCCGGTCATCGGTCTGCTCAACGAGACCCTGCGCGGGATCGGGCTGGCCGGGTGGACCCAACCCTGGCTGGGCCGGCGCAGCGCGGCGCTGCCGGCCATCACCGTCGCCATGATGTGGCAGGGGCTGGGCACCTATGTGATCCTTTTTCTAGCGGGGCTACAGAAGATTCCGCGCAGCTTTTACGAGGCGGCCGAGTTGGACGGGGCCGACGCCTGGCAGCAGTTCTGGCTGGTGAAACTGCCCTTGCTGTGGGACGTAGTGCAGATTCTGGTGGTGCTGTGGGTCATCAATGCAGTCCAGGCCTTCGCCTTGATTTTTGTGATCACCCGCGGCTACCCCAATGTTGTCGAGGTGCTGGGCACCTACATCTACTGGGCTGGTTTCCAGGGTCAGAGCATCGGCTACGCCTCGGCGATGGGGGTGATCATGTTTGTGCTGGTGCTGGCCTTTAGCCTGCTGGTCAACCGCCTGATGCGCCGCGAGACCATTGAATATTAAAGGAGGGATGATGGAAATGAGAAGGCACCTGGTGCAGGGGGTGGCTGGCTGTTTGATGGGTTTCTACTGCCTGAGTTCGGCGGTGGCCCTGGCCTGGGTGATCTACACCTCTTTCAAGTCCAACGCCGAATTCTTCGCCAGCACCTGGGCCTTGCCCGCCCAACTGCGCTGGAGCAACTACACCTACGCCTGGGCCAATGCGGAGATCGGGCGCTACTTTTTTAACACTGCCTATCTCAGCGTGCTGGCCACCTGCGGCACCCTGGTGCTGTCGTCTATGGCCGCCTATGTCCTGGCGCGGGTGATCTTCCCATTTAGGCAGGTGGTGCTCTACTTCTTCCTGGCGGCGATGATGGTGCCGGCCATGCTCTATTTGTTCCCGCTCTTTGTGCAGCTGCGCCTGCTGCATCTGACCAACAGTCACCTGGGACTGCTGCTGCTCTATGTATCCATGGGTATGCCCTTCTCGATCTTTGTGCTCACCGGATTTTTCAAGACCCTGCCCAAGGAACTGGAGGAAGCGGCGCTGATCGACGGGGCGACCCCCTGGGAGACCTTCTGGATGGTCATGCTTCCTCTGGCCCGGCCCGGGTTGGTTACGGTTTCCATATTTAATTTTATTAGCTACTGGAATGAATTCTTCTGGTCACTCATCCTCTTACATTCCGGTAAGCTGTACACCCTGGCCAGGGGGTTGCAGACCCTGTTCTGGAACCTCTCCACCGAGTCGCGGTGGACCGAACTCTTCGCTGGCCTGGTGATCGTCATGCTGCCGCTGATCGCGATCTTTCTGTTGCTCCAGGACCGCATAACCGCCGGCCTGACTGTGGGCGCGCTAAAAGGGTAAAGTGGAACGGCGCGAATTTCTCAAATACATGGCCTTCGGCACCCTGGCCGGGGGCTGCGGCAGCTATCTGCCAGACCAACACCTGCTGGAGGTCTCCACGCTCCAGTCCCGGGCCGCCGAGATCCCCATCAACCAGCTCCTGTGGCAGGCCGGGGATCGGCTGATGGAGGCGCATCCAGAGATCCGGGTCGAAGCGGCCAGCGGCGGGGGAGGCGGGTATCAGGAACTGATGATCAGGGTGATGGAGGGCCACCCGCCCGACGTCATGACCTTCTCCACCGCCGAGACTGGGCTCACCTACGCGTATGTAGAGCAGGGCCATGTGCTCGATCTCACCGAATTCTTGCAGTTGCCCGCCTATGATACACTGGGCGCTTCCTGGCTGGAGACCATCAATCCTCTCTACCACGACCCCCTGACCTACAAGGGGCGCTTCTACGCCATGCCCCAAAACGTGATCTCGCTCCAGATCTACTGCAATGCGGGGCTTTACGAGCGGGTCGGGGCGACCCTCAACCCAGAGACCTGGGAGGAGTTCCTCGATAACTGCGACCGGCTCAAGCAGGCTGGCATCATCCCCATCACCCAGGACGGCATTCACTGGTACACCAGTTGGTGGTTCGACCACCTGGCCCAGCGCTTGGTCGGCGCCGATGTTATCGGCAAGGCCTTCCGAGATCCGCAGCGATCGGTCAAATGGACGGAGCCGGGTTTTCTCGCCGCTGCCCACCTGGTCGGCGAACTGCTCGACCGAGGCTATTTTGCCGAGGGTTTCGCCGGGCTCAACCACATCGAGTCGGAGTTGTTGTTCTGGCAGGGCAGGGCCGCCACGGTGTTTGTCGGCACCTGGTTTACCAGCGGTCGCACCGAGGTCATGGCCGAGGACTTCCGACTCCATGCCTTTCGTTTTCCCAAAGTGGAGGGCGGGAAGGGCAACCCTCGGGAGCTGATCGGCACGGTTAATACCCTCAGCATCCCAGCGCGGGCACGCCATCCAGAGCTGGCGGCGGAGTACCTGCGGCTCATCAATAGCCGTTGGTTCCAGCAGCAGATGGTGGAAAAGGCGCTGATGGTAAGCCCGCTGGTCAACGCCGAATTGCCGGGCGTGCAGCAAGGCTTGAAGGCAATCTTGGAGGATACAGCGAAATTCAACGCCTTTTCCTTTGGCCTGGAAGGGGCCCATCCCTTTTTGTATCGGCAGTACTGGAATGAGTGGAACCGCTTCATGGTGGCCAGAGAGATCCCTGCAACTGAATTGGTGGAAAACCTCGAAACCTTGTTTACCAACTATTACCGGACGTTGAACAGCTGAATCGCCAGTTATGCGAGTTAAAATTGCTTCCAAATATGTAGGAATCATGTGTTTTTTGATGCCTGTTTATTATTATAAGTGATGTAAATACAACGATAAAATTGGGATTGTGTGGCAAGGGGCCACTTTTTGCTATCGAGGATATTCGCTATCATGGGAAAGTCAAAAATATTGTTTGACACCAAGGTTTCGGGTTATATATTCAAACTAGTCTGACCACCAGCCACTTTTTAGGACCGTTTTACTGCACCCCTTCAGGGCTCGATCTGGCTGGCTTGGCTAGGGTGGAACGAAGGCAAATCCAGGCGAAACTTTCACCTTGTCCGTGAGCTTTAACAGTCTGGGGCGCAACAAACTCCACACCATCGTTGCCCAGCAGATCGTCGACCATACCTTAATGGCAGTGAGAGGCCGAGATGCTAGCCGCGCCCGGAGCGCCATGATCAGGCATATCCGTGCGGTCAAGGCTTCTTTTGCACGAGCAGCAAGTGTCCATCTATTGAGCGAACATCAAACGGGAAGGAGGTGAGCGGTACCGCAAGGACAGCCCCAGCGAGGTGGGGCTGAGCGCTAAACGCTCGACCTCGTTATCTAAAACCCCTTATTAGCCTGGAGAGTGTGACGTGAGAAGATTAGCTATTGCCGCTGCCATGGTGCTGACTGCCAGCATTTCGTGGGCGCATCTGCCCGTCGGCAAGGTGTGGCCTGCGGTCCAGTTCCCGGATGGGAAAACCCCCGCCATCGACGGCAACCTGGTCGATTGGGATGTCATTCCCTCCCCATACTGGATCACCCACGAGGATTTGACTGAGACGGTGATCGGCGTCGGCACCGCCTTCGACGCCACCGACCTGGCACTGCGGGCCATCGTCGGCTGGAATGACTCGGACAACAAAGTCTACATCATGGAAGACCGTTTCGACAACGCCATCTGGGTAACCACTGGATGGGAGCCGATGGAGTTTGAGTTCGACGCCGACCACAGCGGCGGCATGTTCGGTGTGTGGCCGGACGTGACCGACCAGGAGCAGAAGGACCGCCTGCACGGGGCCCAGGGCCAGGACTACGGTTTTAACCAGGGCGGCCCCGGTCTCAATGCCTGGCACAAGGCGCAGTGGCACTATAACCTTCCCTGGGGCCAGTTCGCCAAGACCCAGACTGCGGCAGAAGGCGGCGAAGGATTCTTCCAGGCCGAGTACATGCTGACGGGCTGGGACGATCTGGATTGGCACGGCCCAGACACCAGTGTCATCCACGATTTCAAGGAGGACAGCATTATCGGTCTGAACCTGACCATCATCGATGATGACAACCCGACCGAGGGTGGCTACGAAGGTTATTGGGTGCTGAGTGGGGCCACGGACAGCTACTACCAGGGTGACCTGCTCTCCGACTTCGTGCTTGCGCCCATCGACGCGGACATCAACTGGGGCGCTCAGGCCACCGCGGTCGAGGACCAGACCTGGGGACGTATCAAGTCCACCTTTGCCGAGTAATATCGGCGACTGACCGGAGCATAAGTGCTCGCGTTGTACGCCATACCGTCATGCCGGGAGGTATCCTGGCATGACGGTATTTTATCTCAGCTCAACGCGGCAGGGAGAGATTGATGAGCCGGATATCCCGTATCGGGTTGGCCGGATGGTTTGGGGCGATGCTCTGGTCCTCAGCGGCACCGGCCGTGGAGCAATTTGTCGTAGGTGGCCAGGAGCGCGACTGGGAAACAGCGGCTGGTAGTGCGCCGGTGATCGATTACCGCACCCAGCCCGGCTGGATTCTGCCCAGCAGTGTCGGCGAGGGCACCAATGTGGCCAAGGACATCTACGCACGGGGCGGATTGTTGACTTCGCCCAATGCCCAGACCGTCTTGCGCCTCAGCAAGGATATCCTGAAACAGAAACTCGACAGCATGATCGACGGCGATCACCAGACTGCTTTCGAGGCCAAAAACGTGGCAGCCACGGGTATCTTGGTGGTCCTTGACTTGGGTGCCCGTTTCGGAGTGAACCAGATCCGCTTTTTCCCCCGGCCTGACTACCGCGCCGACTTCATGAAAGGCTATGTGTTGTCGGTGAACGACGGGGTGTTCGGTGCCGACATCGTGGCGGCCTCGCCGGACAAACTGCCAAACCGGTCGCTCTTCACCATCATCGCCCAGGACGGCAGCAACAACCGCGACACGGTGGACGTGCGGTTTCCGCTCCAATACGTGCGCTACATCCGCCTGGAGTCGACCCAGAGGTTCAATTGGGAGGTGGATGAGTTTCAGATTTTCGGGGCGGGGTTTGTGCCCCAGGCCCAGTATCTGTCCGAGGTTTTTGATTTTGAGCAACCCTCGCTTTGGGGCGGGTTGCAGTGGGCCTCCCAACAATTGGGCAATCCCGATAGATCGCGGATGTTCATCCGCACCCGCAGTGGCAGTAGTCCCTCGCCTGACTCAGATCCGCAAGCCTGGAGTCCCTGGTCGCCTCCCTACCGCAGTCAGGGAGAGCAGATTCTCTCCCCGGCGCCACGGCGTTACCTGCAGGTCAGCATCGATTTCGAGAGCGACGGATTAGACGGCGGAGTGGCGGTGGATTCGCTGCTGGTGGAGTTCTCGCGCCCGGCGTTGGCCACCACCATTGAGGGCGAGATCTGGCCACAGGAAGTGTCGGTGGGAGCGGATACCTCCTTCACCTACGTGGTCCAAGTGGTGAACGCCCGCGGGTTCGACCATCTGGAAATCGATGCCTCGGCGCCGGTGACCCAGGTGCAGGCGCTGCGCCTGGACAGCGTGAACCTGGCCTTTTCCAGGGAAGAGTTCGCGGCTGGCCTGGCGTTGAATTTTGCCCGCGTCAGTGGCAGTCATACCCTTGAGGTGGATTTTACCACGGCGGTGCTGCGCTACGAAACGGTGTTCAGCGGGCGCCTGCGCGATTCCCAGACCGCTTCGCTGCCCCAGGAGGTGGAGAGCGGTAATGCGATGGACACCCTGCCGGGAGACGACTTGAGTGTGCGGGTGCCGTTGCGGGGAGGGGTGATTCATCAAATTTCGGTGGCGCCTAACCCCTTTAGCCCCAACGGGGACGGCGTCAACGACGAGACCATCGTTACCTACGACATATCGCACCTGACCGAGATGGTGCCCATGGCGTTGGGGGTTTTTGATCTGGCGGGCAGGCAGGTGGCAGAACTGCCCTTGGCAAAGGGACAGAGTGGTCGGCACCAGCTGGCCTGGGACGGCCGGGACAGTCAGGGCGAGCAGGTACCGCCGGGCCTCTACCTTTTGCAGCTAGAAGTGCAGACCGATAGCGGGACTAGACGCAGCAGCAGAATCCTGGCCATCGTCTACTAGAGCAAGGCAGGATCATTTCTCCGAGCATCACGCACAGGGAGGGAGAACTTGTGGGCAGATTTAATGTAATGATGGGCAGGCTGATTGTCCTTGCCGTGATTGGCCTGCTCCTGGGGGGGACGGGGGGGGAGACCCAGCAACAGGACTATGGCTCGCGTTTGGGCCAGCAGCGGGGCGGGGCGGTGTCGTACGAACCCACTGGTCCTGGGGTACTCTTTGGGGCCCTCGACCCGGCGGTGCGGCGTTGGTACGTGCCGCAGGAGCTTTACAATCTCTACCAGTGGAAGCAGTGGGAGTACACCAATTACGCGCGGGAATCCTACCGCCGCTATGTCTCCACCACCAACGAGGGGGAGTACTTTTACGACCTGTACGGCTCCTTCATCTCCAAAGGGTGGCTGATCTACGACTGGCGCCAGGACCAACCCCAGCAATTCGGCAGCATCATCTTCAAGGATCCAAAGTTTAGCGGCTGGTTCAACAACGTGGTGATCTCCTCCGACCACCGGGGCCAGAATCATGTGTCACTTACTATTGGCAACCAGATCCGCACTACTTTGACCCCGATGACCTTTTCCAAGCCGACCTTTGACGGTATCCAGGGCGACTTCCAGACCGACAAGTACGATTTTACCATGCTGCTGTCGCGGATCAGCAGTCCTGGCCTGGCCAGATCAGTGCCGGTTGAAACTACCAACAGCACCAACCTCTTCGGTTTTCACGGCCGGGCCCAGGTCGGCGATTTTGTCAGAGTGGGCGGCACCTACCTCAATGCGCACAATTCGCAGACCCTGCTGGAGAGTTTCCAGGGTGACCCGATGAGCGGCTCCCTGACCGTGGGCCAGAACCTGGAACATCTGGGTCAGATTTTTATCCGGTTGAGCGACGACTCGCCCGAGGACCGCCAGGGGGGGGCAGCCCTTTTCTCCTTTGACATCCTCATCGAGGCGGATGAAGAAGCGCTGGTCGAAGGCCAGGTCGTACATCAGAAGAAAGTGGTGCGGGGCAGTGAGATCGGCTTCAAACCAACGGTCGAGGGCGGCTTCCAACGCCTGGGTTACCTGGCCGCCGATGGGGAGGAGTCCATCGTCCTGACCTACAATTTCCGCGATCCTTCCTACAACGGCCCCGACCTGTCGACCATCCGCAAGGCGCAGATCGAAATGGCCCTGGCCAACGACTACCAGGTCGAGATCGGCTCGGACCGGCAGACCAACCTACCCGGCCGCCAGCCAGTGTACTTGACCCTGAAGCGGGCGTCCGGCAATGTCAAGGATGGCTCGAATCTCCAGTTGCTGCGCTTTGACTATGGGCTTCCCACTGCCAACGAGATCATCGGCGCCACCCTTGAGGTGCAGGACGTGAAGGGCTTCAGTTTCTATGGCGAGTTCGACCGCAGTCGGCAGTTCCGCAAGTACCCCAACCGCGCCTTTAGCACCCACCGCACCGCTCATGAGACCGGGGACGCCTGGATGGCCAACCTGTCGCGGCAGACCTACCCCTGGTTTCTCTTTGGAGAAGCCTATAGCATGGATTACAACTACTCTACCACCAGCCTGATTACCTCGCCCTCGGGCGACATTGACTACACCAACCCGACCACCAGCTCCTACGAATGGGTCGAGGACAACGACGACCAGGACAATAGACCGGATTGGCAGCGGCTCAACCAAGGGGGCCCCGACATCGACATTTTCCCAGGCTGGGACGAGAACAACGACTTCATTTCGGACTTCAACCAGAACGACACCGAATTCCGCCCCAACTATATCCCCGATTACGCGGAGCCCTTCCTGCGCTACAATGCCGACCGCCCGGAATTTCTCTTCGGGATCGACATGAACAACAACCTGTGGACCGACCGTTTCGAGAACGACGAGGAGCCAGACTTCCCCTACGACCGCAACCGGCGCGGGGGCAATGCCTACCTCGGGACCCACCTCACCCCCGATATGCAGGTGACCGTGGGCCACAAGCAGGAGCGCATGCTTTCTGCCAACCGCAGGGACCGCAGCACCTACGGGCAGTTCACCCTCGACAGCGATATCGCCGGACTGGGCCGCTGGCGCCTGTTCGCCACGACCAAGAAGGTGAAGGACAGTATTCCCGACGATCTGGTGCAGTGGGTGCAGCCAGTGGGGGCGCCAGGCACCTTGCTGCGCATCCCCGACCCACTCGCGGCGCCCGACACCTGGATCAGCGTTGCCTACTTGGGCTTTGACTACACTGGCAACCGGCACCTCAAGCTGGTGAACAAGGTTAAATATGAGGTGTGGCACCAGCTGGATGACCAGCCTGACTTCCGCCAGGACTACAGGTTTTTCGGTATGATCAACAAGGCCGAGTACCACGGGGAGTTCGGGCGCTTCAAGCTGCTGCCCAAGGTCAAAAACGAGCTGCGCCTCGAGGCCCCGCTCAGGGACAACGATCCGGTGCGCAAGGAGAATACCCTCATCCTCTTCCTGCTGGCCCGCACCCATTTTCTCACCCGCTCGGACCTGCAGGCCGGCATCGAGTACACCATCTTCAACCAGTTCGAGAATCCGGCACCGGCCGGTTTGCAGGACGACTACAAGGAGGCGGTCTGGGCCTTGCAGTTTTCCAACAGCGGCGATTATTTGGGCTACAAACTGACCACCCAGCTGGGCCTTCGGGCCAGCCGCATCGACCGCAAGGGGGAGGAAGCCTTCACCGGGGTTTCCCAGTTCGTCACCGTCTATGCGGCCATCCAGTAGCCGGAGCTAGGGAGATGAAGAACAGGGCCCTGATCTGGGTGGTAGTGTTGCTGGGCCTGGCATCGCTGATGGGGCGGGCCAGCGCCCTGGAGATCTACCGCATCGGCGGGGAGAGCCTGCCCGCACCTCAGGAACCGGGGGTCAATTTCCATCAGCTGTCTTGGGGGGATTTCAAGGAGAAGCAGGGTCTGGACGAGCAGGCCCTGAGCCAGGAGGGAGTGCTGCGGCCCATCTTCATCACCAAGGATGACAATATCGCCCTGACCAGCGTGGCGCGGGGGGGTGGCCCCTACGTTCGGGTCGGTGGGGTGTACAGCTACGCTGTCACCGAAGACGCCAAAACCATGGTGGATGCCAACCCCACGACCTTCCGCGAGTGGGTGGCCACCGCCACTTCGGACGAGGAGAAGTTCAGCGGCAGGGCGGTCACCCAGATCAACCGCGTTACCATCGATCTGGGCGGTCTCTTCTTCGTCAACCGGGTTCGTCTTTACACCCCGATTGATCAGAGCGGCCATTACCCCGACAAGCTGGATGTGTTGGCCAACGCCAAGGGGGTGCAGATCCTCGACGACCTGAGCGGCTACGGGGCCGCCGTGGGGGTGGGGGAGCGGGTCTACCGGTTGTCCGAGAATGTGCACGACACCATCGACGTCAGCTTCCCCCTGGCCCTGGCCCGCAGCGTGACCCTGCTGATCGCCCGCGTTTCTTCAAAGGCCGTGAACTTGGCCGAGACCGAGATCTACGGCGAGGGGTATATCAACGGGGCTGCGTACGCGAGCAATTTCATCGACCTGAAGGACCCCGCCATCTGGGGCGATATCCGCTGGGGTGGCCAGAAGGATGCTGAGGCAAAGGTCTGGATCCAGTCGCGGGCGGGCAAGGATCTCGAACCGAACGTGTACTGGCGCTACACCGGGAGGGGCACCGAGATCTCCCAGTTCGACGCCCTGGGCAAACCCCTGAATGCCACTGCCTATGCCCTGCTGAAACCCGGCGAAGCCGCCCAGGTCACCTACGACACCCAGAACTGGAGTTTCTGGTCGGCCCCGTACGATTTTGCCGCCAGCAGCGGTACGCCGGTGCTCTCACCTGGCCCCAACTCGGTAATTCAGCTGCGGGTGGATTTCCACCCCACGCTCAACGAAGGGGGCGAGGTGAATTTCATCGAGTTCAAGGCCACCAAGCCGCCCCTGGCCGAAGAAGTGCTGGGCGAGGTGTACCCGCCCGAAGTGCCCCTCGGGGAAACCGCGCAACTCACCTACGCCATCCGCCCCACCATCCGCTCGCAGCACTCTGGATTCGACCAGGTGGAGATCGCCACTCCCTTTGGGGTAACCGGCATCGACGCGGTGCGGATCGGCGGCGTGCCGGTTGCCTATACGGCCCAGATTACCCCTGATTCGAGCCGCTTCACCATCCATTTACCCAACCATTTGAGATCTGTGGACTCGGGCGGGGTGGTCGAGGTGGTTTTCCGCGCTCCAGTATTGCGCTATAGCACCTCCTTTGACGGCTGGGTGCGCGACACCGAACGGCCCCTGGAACTGGCGCAGCGGGTCAACCCCGGGGACGCGGCCAGCGAATTGGCCAGCGAGGTGCTGTCGGTGCGCACTACCTTCTCAGGCCGCCTTCTGGACCAGGTGCAGGTGAGTCCGCGGCTCTTCACCCCCAACGGCGACGGGGTGAACGATGCCGCGGTGTTTTCTTTCAATCTGCTGCAGGTGACCGATGCGGTGCCCCTGAAGCTGGAGATCTACGACCTTTCCGGCCGCCGCTGGCGGGTGGTCCACGACGGCCTACAACAGAGCGGTCGTTTCAGTTTCCCCTGGGATGGTCTGGACGATACGGGCGGGCGGGTGCCACCGGGGGTCTACCTCTACCGCGTGGGGGTGAAGGCAGAAAAAGGAGAGGCCCAACAGGGCGGAACGGTGGCTGTGGTCTACTGAGCAGGCGCTCAGATCTGGTGAAGGAGGAGTTGGAGATGAGCAAGATCGAGATTCCTATCCGGTACTACAAAGACTATCCCGGCGGCTACGATTACGGTTATGAGACGATGGTCCTCGCCTTTGCCGAATGTGCCTTTCTGGTGGTGGATGTGGATGGTCGGAGCCCCAACCCGACCACCGAAAACTACATCGCCCCGGCGCTGCAGGCCGCTCGCCAAACGGGCATGAGGGTGGCCTACGTGCACAACGACCTCCGCCTGGTGGCCGATCCGGGCAACATCGTCGGCGAGGTTTGGGGCCGCACCAAGAATCCCTCCGGGAAAAACTTGCTCGCCGAAGGCTGGGGCAAGAAGGACTATAAGCCCGAGTACCTGGATTGCGTGGCTCCCAAGGAAGGGGAGCCGAATTTTCCCAAATGGATCTGGAGCGGCTTCCACGACACCTTTCTAGATCAGCACCTGCGCAGTTGGGGAATCAGGACCCTGATCGTGGTAGGCTACAGCCGGCGGGCCTGTATGCACTATACCTGCGCCGAGGCGGTGGGCCGCAACTACCGGGTCATCCTGCTGCGCGACTGTTCCAACAAGGGCCCCGAAATCGAAATGCCCGACACGGTGGATGCCAGCCTCCCAGAAGGAGGATGGATCAACCGGATCACCTTGAGGAATTTTGAACATCTGATCGGCTACACCACCACGGCCGCGGAGTTCATCCAGTCCTGCCGGGCGCTGTCCCCGGCCGGGGGCGGGAGCAAATGAGCAAGGTTTTCACCGGCCTCACCTGTCTTTTGCTGAGCGTGGCAGGAGCACGGGGGCAGGGGTATAACCTCGAATCGGGACGCGTGGTGGTCTCGGGCCAGGACTGGCAGCAATGGAATTATCCCGAGGGCAGCCTCGAACTGAAAGGGGAGAGCGTCCGGCCCATCTTTGTCCGCGACCAGGCCAACGCCGGGCTGGACGCTGCGGGTTTTGTCCACGAAGAAGGGCCCGGGGGCATCCGCAGCGCCGGCTCCAACACCCAGCTGGCCGCCAATATCCTCGACGGGGACGATCAGACCTATTGGGAGCCGGCATCCGACGCACCCCTGGACCAGTGGTGGGTAGAGATCGACCTGGGCCGAGCGGTTTGGGCCAAGCAGATCGCGGTGAAGTTTGTCGCCGAGGGCCAGGGAGATCCCATGCTGCAGTTCAAGGTGCTCACTTCCAACGGCCTGCCTGCCTTCTCCCAGAGCAAGGCGCTCAATTACCTCATTGCCGGCCGCAGCGAAGGGCTCAACAAAATCCAGCGGGTTTTCACTTTTGACCTGAAGCCCACCGTGGCCGCCGATCTGGACTTTGCGGGGGATCTGGTCCGCTTCGTCCAGGTGGTGGCTACGGCCAGCGACTTGGGTCAGGCCGAGGAAATAGGTGAAACGCGCTGGCAGGGGCTGGCCGCGGCAGAGCGGGGGGATGTGCTTTACTTTCGCCGCGAAGCAAGCGGGATACTCAGGCAGGTGGACCCCGCCGAGTACCAAGCCATCGCCGATCCCGGCCAGAAGGGGCCAGTTCAATATTACCGCCGTGAACTGCCCAGGCTGGCCGAGGTGGAGGTGATCACGGCCGGCGATAACATCAGTTTAGGGGCGTTGGCGCGGGGGGGCAGGATCGCGGGGTACGGCAACCTAGGCGCCGAAACCCTGGTCATCGACGGGGATTTCAGCACCTTCTGGAGCGTGGAAGTGGGATTTTCGGTGCAGGGGTTCGGCGGCGATAGCAACATCGCCACCATCCAAGACCCGGACCGCACGGTTTTCTTCGACCTAGGCACCTGGTACTGGATCAACCGCGCCTTGCTCGTCTTCGATCCGCAGGCCTCGGGCGGTTCCTTCCCCAATTACGCGATCACACTCTCGGACGGCAGCCTGGCTCCAGACGGCAGCCTGGTCTATGTGCCGATGCGGGCCCGCGGGGCGGGGGGAAACGACGATCCGACGCGCAACACCTTCCTCCAGGACAACCCTTTTTCGCTGATGAAGGCCCGCTACCTCCAGATGGACTACCACATTGTCAACCAGTCCATCCGCTCCGGAATCAGAGAGATCCAGCTCTACGGCCGAGGGTACCTGCCCCAAGTGCAACTCACCTCCGGGTTGATCGAATTGGGGCGCAACCCGCGTATCCTGAAGTCTATCTCCTGGGATGCGGACACCCCAACTGACACCAAGCTCAGCATCCGCACCCGCACCGGCAATCAGCTCGCCCAGGAGATCCGTTACTTCACCAAGACGGGGTTAGAGGTAAGCCAGGCTGAATACCGCAAACTGCTGAGCTTCCAGCGCGGCGACTCGCTGGTTTCGGTGATTCCCGGCAGCGATTGGAGCAACTGGAGCTCGTTCTACCAGGAGTCGGGGGCCGCCATCACCTCCCCCAATCCCCGCCGTTATGTGATGATCGAGGCCAGCCTGCTCTCCGACAACCCGGACCAGGCGGTGGATTTGCGCTCGTTACACATCGATATAGAGGACCCACTGGCCAACCAGCTCGTCGGGGAGATCGTTCCGCGGCAGGTCCAGGAGAGTGGCACGAGCCAGGACTTCACCCTGTACCTTCATCCCACCTTCCAGGGTGCCAACCGCGGTTTCGACCAGTTGCTGGTCGAACTGCCCCCAGGGGCCGAACTCGTACTCGAGGAGGTGTCAGTGGGGACAGAGGCGGACCTGAAGGCAGGCGCCGGCACAGCGTACTCGCCGGCAGAGCTGTTGCAAGTACCCACCTCACCTGACTCGCTGTGGCTGCGCCTGCCCCTGGCAGTGAATCGGAACGCCCAGGAGTTGGTGGCGCTGCGCTTTTCCGGCACCTTCTACCTGGCCAGCAACACCTTCCTCGCCTCTGTGGGGCTGGGTGATCGGGACCAGGTGGTGTGGCAGCGGGTGGACGCCGGCGACGCCACGGGGCTGGCGGCGGGGGCGGGAATGACGGTGCAGACCCCCTTCGACGGCGGCCTGTTAGGTGCGGTGCAGGTGATTTCTCACTCCTTCACCCCCAATGGCGACGGCATCAATGACGCGGTGGAGTTCGCCTTCCCGGTGTTCAAAATTCAGGGCGGAAAAACCCTGGTAATGGAGGTCTACGAGTTGAGCGGACGCCTGGTGCAGCGGCTGGAACAGCAAGTAGAACACGCAGCCGGGCGTCAGCGTCTGCACTGGGACGGCCGGGATCTGCAGGGCAAGTTGGCCCCCCCTGGCCTCTACCTGTGCAAGATCAGCATGGATGTGGATGCGGACAACGTGTCGCAGCCGACGGTGACCAAAGTGGTGGCCAGCGTCTATTAAAGCGGGTCAGTGCGGCTGGCCGAGGAGACTTTCGAGTTGGGCCTTGATCGCCGCGGAGGTCGGTTCGAGTTCGTACGCCCGGCGGTAGGCGATCATCGCCGGTTCCCGTTGCCCGAGGCGCTGGTAGACCCTGCCCAGCTGTTCATAGGCTTGGGCCGTGCGGGGGTGGCGTTGAGTCGCTTGACGAAACAGCGCCAGCGCGTTTTGTAGTTCGTTCCGTTCCAGGTGGAGCATGCCACTTTCCAGCATCGCGGTCTGGTGGTTTGGGTCTAGGCGCAGCGCCTCTTGGTAAGAGCGGAGCGCTTGGTCTGGGTGTCCGGCCTGTTTATAGAGGTAACCCAGGGCCAGGCAGGGTTCGATGTTCTGGGGTTCTCGGTGGTGTAATTGCTCGTAGTAGGTGATGGCTTGGTCGCGTTGACCGGCCCTGGCGGTGGCGCGGGCCGCGCTGCGCAGGGTCTCGAGGTGTTCGGGGTGAACGGCGAGTACGGTCCGGTATTCATCTGCAGCCTGCGCGTACTGTCCAGTTTGAAAATAGCTGTTTCCCAGATTGAGCCGGATGTCCAGACGTCCAGGATAACGCTCTGCGGCGCGGGCGAGGAGCTGCACCGAGCGCCCCGGATCCCCTACCCACACATAGGCGGTGCCCAGACTGAAGAGGATGTCGGCGTCGTCCGGGGTCAACGCCGCCGCTTTCTCCAGCGCTCCGATGCCCTCTTGCAGGCGCTTGTTTTCGATAAACGCATGCCCCAGGTTGTAGTAGATCTCCGCGTCGCCCTCCATGCCCATGTCGCCGATCCGGCTGTTGCAGAAGAGCATCAGCAGTGCCAGCACGCCGGCCCATTGTAACACCCTTTGCCGCTGGCGAACCTGGGCGACCAGCCATTGCAGCGCCAGGGCCGCCAGCAGCAGCAGCCCGGGGATCACTGGCAGCCGGTAGCGGTCGGTCACGAAGAAGAGGATGACCCCTGCGGCGTAGGTGAGTACCGCGCCCAGCAGCAACCTTGCCGGTCCCTGATCGCGGCGGGCCAGGAAAAATCCGAGCAGGGCCAGGGGAGCGATCAGGCCAAAGGGAAAGGCGATGCCGCCTTTCCACAGCAGTACCGTCAAGAGGCGGGAGTAATGGCGCAGATAGTAGATGTTCTGGTTTCTCCCCAGTTCATCGCCGTTCCCAAACGAGGCGGTCTTGCTGGCCAGTACCCAGGTATAATCGATGGGGTGGGAGCTGATGAAGCGCCAGGCTTCGCCGAAGAAGTAGCGCGAGTTCGCCGCGCCGGGGGCAAAACCGGCCTGTTGGGCCCGGTCCATCAGGTCCAGCCAGGCCTGGCCAGGGCGGATCTGGATAGTCTTCGGGTAATCGGCGTTGTTCCCGATGAAGAAGTTGACCCCGCTGTTCCAGGAGATCAGCACCAACTCTGGTTTGACCGCATAGTTGCGCAGGGTCACCGGGGCGATGACCAGCAGGCAGCCGGCGCAGAACAGCGCCATGCGGCTGAGCCGGGCCTGTCCGCGGGTCCAGATCCACAGCAGGATGAAGGGCGCCAGCACCAGGAAGGTGGCCACGTTGAGGGCCGCCACCCCGAGCAGGAGTCCGGGCACAAACCAACGCCGCGAGCCGGCGCTGCCTTCGGCCCACAACACCGTAAGCAGCAGGGCCGGAAAGAGCAGGGTGGCCAGCGAGGCGGGCAGCAGTTCCCCGTCGAAACAGATGGCCGGGCCGTATCCCGCCAGCAGCGCTCCTCCCAGTAGGCCGATCTGGCGGGAGAAGAGGCGCTGGCCCAACAGGTAGACCAGCAGGCAGGCGCAGGCCCCGCCCATCGCCTGGATCAGGCGGGCGACCAGCATAAAATGTTCGCCGGCCAGTTTGCAGACCACTCCCAGGAACCAGGGGTAGAGCGGAGGCTGCCAGAAGGCGTCGGGGGTGTAGTCGAACCAGTGGCCCTCGGCGATCAGACGGGCCTGCTGGGCGTAGGTGTAGGCGTCGACCACCGGTGAGGTGAAGAAGGGGTTGCCGGCGATTTCCCAAAGGTAGTACAGCCGCAGCGCCAGCGCGGCGGCAAAGAGGAGCAGCGGGGGCAGGGTATTTTTCATGGCGGCATCTTCGGCGAGCGACAAGCATACTACATCGACCACCCCGGCGCAAGCGCCGTCCGCAGCGCGCGCGGGGCCGGGGCTTTCCCACATTTCGACGCGCTGCGTCCTGATCGGAGCTTTGCTGGCTCTGGCCATCAACGTGCTCGACGCCTACGCCACGATCATGATCCGCGGGTCCTACCTGACCCTGAACTTCAGCACTCCGGCAGCGCTCTTCTTCTTTTTTATCCTTTTCCTGGCCAATCTCGTGGTGGGCGTACTGCGCCGGTCGCTGGTCCTCGACCGCACCGAGTTGATCGTCATCTATTTCATGATGATCGTGGCCTGCTGCATCCCCAGCATGGGTTTCACCCAGTTCATCATTCCCAGCTTGGTGGGGTCCTTTTATTATGCCACGCCGGAGAACAACTGGAACGAGCTGTACAACCAGTACGTGCCCTCGTGGATGGTGCCGCAAGGGGACGAGGTGCGGCGCTTTTTCTTTGAGGGGTTGCCGGCCGGAATGCCGCTACCCTGGGGGACCTGGGTGGTACCGCTGGCCTACTGGTACGGATTCTTCCTCACCCTCAGTCTGGTGATGATCTGCAGCATGGTCATCATGCGCCGGCAGTGGGTGGAGCGGGAGAAACTGGTCTATCCGTTGGTCCAGGTGCCGATGCAGTTGATCCAGGAGCGGCAGGGGACGGGACGGCACTTGTTGGCCAGCAAACTGTTGTGGGTGGGTTTTGCCTGTGCCTTTATTCTGCTCAGCGTCAACGCGCTGCACTCTTATTACTCCTACTTTCCCAAGATCGAGCGCAGTGTATCGCTGCCCCTGTTCAGGGATACGGTCAGCCTTGACTTCTTTCTCAGCCCTTCGTGGATCGGCTTCATCTATTTTGTGAATCTGGAGGTCTCGGCCTCCATCTGGGTCTTCTACACCATCACTACGGTACAGCGGGGGCTCTTCAACTTCGTTGGACTGCAGAGCACCGAGCGCATGGACCTCTACTCGCGCGAGCCCTATCTGGCCCACCAGGGCATGGGGGCGATGATCGTCTTTGTGCTGATCGGGCTGTGGTTGGCGCGCGGTCATCTGCGGGCAGTGTTCAACCGGGCCTTCAGGCGCGACGGGCAGGTGGATGACGCAGGGGAAATGATGTCCTACCCGCAGGCAGTGGGGGGGCTGTTGGGCGGCCTGCTGGTAATGGGCTTCGGCCTGTGGGTGGCGGGCCTACCGCCCCTGCTGGCGCTGATGTTCCTCTTTGGCGCCATGGTGCTTTTCCTCGGTCTGACCCGCGCAGTGGCCGAGGGCGGTCTGCCGGGCATGCGGCCGCCGATCATGACCTCCTCCTTTCTCATCTCCGGGGCCGGCTCCTCGGCGGTGGGGGTCCCGGGCATGATTGCCCTGGGATTTTCTTACGGCTGGCACTCCGAGATCCGCTCCTTCGTCATGTCTTCGGTGGCCAACGGTCTCAAGATGAGTGAGGTGATTGCGGGGTCCAAACGGCCGCTGTTTTGGATTATCATCCTCGCTATTTTGGTCAGTCTCTTCGGTTCTTCCTACATGACCCTCTATCTGTCCTACAAGTACGGGGGCATCAATCTCAACCCCCTCTTCTACGGCTGGGGGGCAGCTACCTACGGCCCCACTGACATGGCGCCGCGCCTGGCCGACAATCTCACCGGTCCGCGCTGGGACGCCTGGTTTTTCATGGTGGTGGGCGGGCTGGTGATGGGATTGTTGATGTGGGTGCGGCACCGCTTCCTGTGGTGGCCCCTCAGCCCCCTGGGTTACACCATCAGCGCCAACTGGATGACCGGCGCCATTTTCGGCAGCGCCTTCGCCGCCTGGCTTTTCAAGTTCCTGATCCTCAAGTACGGAGGTCCCCGTTTGTACCGGAGCATGCGGCCCTTTTTCCTGGGGCTGATCCTGGGGGAGATCATGGCCGCCGGGACTTGGCTGTGTATCGACTTCGCCACCGGCCACACCGACAGTTTTCTGGGGGAGATGTGAGCCTCCCTGACACCCACACGCAACTGACCAGTCCACCTTTGGTAGGAGTCGCGCCTCTGCCAGGAGGTGCAGCCCCGGGAATCTCGCGGCGCTCGGTGCTGCTGGGCACCCTGTTGGCGTTCCTGCTGAACTTCCTGGACACCTATTCGACCACCATGATCAGGGGGTCGTACCTCAACCTGAACTTCAGCGCGGCAGGAGTACTCTTCCTCTTCTTCTTTCTCATCCTGGCCAATGCCGCCGTAGCCTGGGTGCGCCGCAGACTGTCGCTGAACCGCACGGAGTTGATCGTCATCTACTTCATGATGATCGTCGCCGCATGTATCCCCAGCATGGGCTTTGCCCAGTTTATCATCCCCTGCCTGGTGGGCTCTTTCTATTACGCCACCCCGGAGAACAACTGGGATTTCTATTACAACCAGTACATCCCCTCGTGGATGGTGCCCCAGGGGGACGAGGTGCGTCGTTATTTTTTTGAGGGGTTGCCGGTCGGGATGCCGGTTCCCTGGGGGGCCTGGGTGGTGCCGCTATTTTTCTGGTACGCCTTTTTCCTCGCCCTCAGCCTGGCGATGATCTGCGGCATGGTCATCCTGCGCAAGCAGTGGATGGATCGGGAGCGGTTGGTCTATCCGCTGGTGCAGGTCCCCCTGGAGTTGATTCACCGCGAGGGGCAGGGCATCATCGGCATGAGCCTGCTGCGCAACAAGCTGATGTGGGTGGGGTTCGTCTTTGCTTTTGTGCTGGTGAGTATCAACGGGTTGAACTACTACTACCCCTATTTCCCCAGAATCAACCGTTTCGCCACCATCTTCATGTTTCGCGACAGTGTGGACATGAACTTCTGGATCAACCCGGCCTGGACCGGATTCTTCTATTTTGTCAAACTGGATATCACGGCTTCTATCTGGGTTTTTTATGTCATTACCCAAACCCAGCGGGGCATCTTCAATCTTCTCGGCATTCAGAGTACCGAGCGGGTAGACCTTTATTCGCGCGACCCGTACCTGGCCCACCAGGGCTTTGGGGCGATGATTATTTTTGTGCTGATCGGGCTATGGTTAGCCCGCGGCCACCTCCAGGATGTTTTCCACAAGGCGTTCAAGGGGGCGCCGGAGGTGGACGATTCGGGGGAGATGCTCTCTTACCGCCAGGCGTTCTGGGGCTTGGTGGGTGGGGCCCTGCTGGTGGGCCTGGGGCTGTGGATGGCGGGCTTGCCGCCCCTGGGGGTGCTGGTTTTCCTTTTTGGGGCGATGGTGGTCTACCTATCCCTGACCCGGGCCGTGGCCGAGGGGGGCGTGCCCTCGATGCGGCCCCCCCTTATGACCTCCACCTTTGTCATCGCCGGGTTGGGTACCGCGGCCCTGGGTCCTCCAGGCCTGGTAGCCCTGGGATTTTCCTATGGCTGGCACGCCGAGTTGCGCACCTCGGTGATGGCGGCGATGGCCAACGGCCTGAAGCTGGCGGAGGGCATGGATATCAGCCGGCGCGGCATGCTCTGGCTGGCGCTGCTGGCCGTCGTCACCGGGCTCTGCAGTTCCACCTATATGATGTTACACGTGGCCTACAAATATGGGGGAATCAACCTGGCCGGGCTCTTCTTCGTCTGGGGGGCAGCCACCTGCGGACCCAAGGACATGGTGCCGCGCATCGCCGACGTGGCGGCAGGGGCACGCTGGGACGCCTGGGCTTTCACCGCCATCGGCGGCGCGGTGATGGCGGTGTTGATGTGGGTGCGGCACCGCTTTCTGTGGTGGCCCCTCAATCCCCTGGGTTATCCCATCAGCTCCAACTGGAAGACCGGGCATATCTTCTTCCCCTGTTTCCTGGCCTGGTTGTTCAAGAGCGTCATCCTGAAATACGGGGGGCCCAGGCTCTATCGGGATGCCCGCCCCCTGTTCCTGGGCCTGATCCTGGGGGAAATCCTCGGGGCGGGCGCCTGGCTGATCCTCGACTTCCTGACCGGGCACACCGACAATTTCATCACCAAGCCATAGAGGAGGCAGCATGAGTCTTAAACCACTGATGTTCATGGGACAGATCCAGGCCTTTGAGCGCGAGGGCACCAAACAGATCGTCGACCGCCTGTGGGCCGGGGGTATCCGCCAACTGGTGCTGGGCGACCTGATCCTGAGCGAGGGGCAGACCCGGGGGCCCTCCTTTGCCCCCGATCTGAGCTTTTACGAGGGGGTGGCGCGCAAGCCGCCCGAAATGCCGGCGGCCCTAGAAAAGCAGAGCCAGATCTTCGGCGACGCGGTGAAGGCCGCCGCCGACAAGGGGTACCAGCTTTTCTTTCATGACTGGGGTTCCTATCCGGCCGGCTGCCTCAATGATCCCGAGCAGCTCAAGTTTGGGCTGGCCCGCACCCGCGAGACCTTTGCCCGTTATCCTGAGACCCACGGCTTTGTGCTGGACGGCCCGGAGTGGGGGTACGAAATCGAGCCAGAGCACCGCAGCGATGTGTTTAAATGCTTCTGCGAACACTGCCAGGTCAAGGCCAAGGAACTGGGCTACGACCTGAAGGCCATCGAGGCCGCCGCCCTGGCGATGAAGGCGCGACTGCGCCAGCTCAGTCCAGAGACGATGCGCGGATTTATGGCTACCCAGACCGGACCTTTCGATGCGCTGGATTTGCTCCTGCAGGAGCCGGCCCTCTTCGACTGGCTGCGCTTCAAGACCGAGAGCATCCAGCAGTACGTGGGCGCCCATCACGCCTGTATCAAGGAGCTGGGCTCCCACCTGCAACTGGCCTGCGGACCGCGCCTGGCGGCCTTTGCCCCCCTGACCGGGTACAATTTCCGCCGCCTGAGCGAGGTGACCGACTTCATCTGCCCCAAGCTCTATTTTTGGCAACACGGCATCGACGGCCTGAAGGGCACGGTGTACCGCTACGCCAAGACCCTGATGGACTTCAATACCGGGGTCGACGAGCAGTTGGCCCTGGACTTTGTCTTCAAGCTCTTCGGCTTCAATATGCCGGGGGTGTCTTCTCTGGAGACCCTGTCCCAGCCGCTCAACCGCGAGTTCTTCGCAGAGACCGTGCCCGGCGAGATCGCCAAGATGATTTACCGGACCGGCCAGGTGGCCCGGCTCAAGCCCTGGGTGGGCCTGCACCACGGCGGGGTGCGCATCTCCTCCGACGAGTTGTCCCTCTTGCTCAAGTCCATTTCAGACAGCGGTCTGCAGAGCCTGATCTACTGGCATTACTCGGATATGACCGAGGAAGAATGGAAAATTTTACAGGGATTTATTTCCTGAGGAGTGAGCTGTTATGAAAACTGCAGTATTCGGC
>SICG01000061.1 GCA_009691525.1 Candidatus Latescibacterota bacterium
GGTGGAGACCGACCAACCCGGCCTGTGGGGCTGGGGCGAGGCTTCACTGGAGTGGAAGACCCGCAGCGTGGTGGGCGCGGTGGAGGACTTCGCGCCCCTGGTCCTGGGCGAAGACCCCACCCGCATCGAATTCCTGTATCAGAAGATGTACCGCCATTCTTTTTTTCGCATGGGGGTCATCGGCATGTCCGCCATCTCAGGCATTGAACAGGCCCTTTGGGACATCCTCGGCAAGGACCTCGGCAAGCCGGTGTACCAACTGCTGGGCGGGGCAGTGCGCGACAAGGTGCGCATGTACACCCATCTGGGCGGCGGCGACATGAAGGCGGTGTACGAAACTCAAGGGGCCAATGATCCCCAGGTCTTCGTCGACCGCGCCCTGGAGGTGGTGGGAAAAGGGTACAGCGCCGTCAAGGTGTTGCTGACGCCCCCCACCGAAATGCTCAACCCCATCGCCGACTACCGCAGCGCCGAACGCACCATGCAGGCCCTGCGCGAGGCCCTGGGCGAGGGTATCGACATCATGGTCGACTGCCACGGCCGCCACTTCCCGGCCAACGCCCTCGAGTTCTGCCGGGTGCTGGCCCCGTACCGGCCCTATTTCATCGAGGAACCCGTGCCCCCAGAAAACATCCCGGCCATGGCCGAGGTGCGCCGCGGCAGCCCGGTGCCCATCGCCACCGGAGAGCGCCTGCTCACCCGCTTCGGCTTCCGGGAGGTCTTCGAGCAGCAGGCCTGCCACATCATCCAGCCCGACCTGTGCCACTGCGGCGGGCTGTGGGAGGCCAAAAAGATCGCCGCCATGGCCGAGACCTACTACCTGGGCGTGGCGCCCCACAACCCGCTGGGGCCGGTAGCCAATGCCGCTGCCCTGCACTTCGCCCTCAGCACTCCCAATTTCCTCATTCAGGAGGACATGCTCAGCGACGTGCCCTGGCGCTGGGAAGTGGTGCAGCACGACTTGAAAACCGAGGAGGGGTACTGGCTCAAGTGCGAGACCCCCGGGCTGGGGATCTCGGTGGACGAAGAGGCTGCGCGCAAGTACCCTTTCAAGCAGGAGATCATACACTCCACCACCGCCCGCGCCCACGACGGGGCCATACTCGACTGGTGAACCCCCGACCTGCCCTGCCACGGACACGACCAACGGCCCGCTGAACCCGAGGGCCTCAGGGGTTGGCGGGCCCGCCTTGACCAAGGTGAGGACTTGGTCACCCCCTTCACCACCCAGGTATCCCAGGTGCTCGACCACCTGGTCGGCACCGGCCGGGTGGATCCGCAACGGATAGCCGCCTACAGCACCTCGCGGGGTGGCTTTATGGCTGCCCACACCATGGCCGCAGACGCGCGCATACGCGCCGCCGCCCACTGGATCAACACCCGGCTCTGAACCTCTTCCTCATCTCCGCCAGGGCTGCCAGCGCCCGCTGCCTGGCCATGGCGTGGTCGACCACTGGGAAGGGGTAGGTGCGGCCCAGCACCATTCCCGCGGCGGCCAGCACCACGTCCGGCGCCTCCGAGGGCCGGTGCACCCAGGCATCGGGCAACCTTTCCAGCTCCGGCACCCACCGGCGCACATACTTCCCCTGAGGATCGAAACGCGCTCCCTGTCTGGCCGGGTTGAAGATCCGAAAATAGGGCGCTGCATCCGCGCCGCACCCGGCCGTCCACTGCCAGCCCAAGGTGTTGTTGGCCAGGTCCGCGTCGACCAGGGTATCCCAGAACCAGCGGGCCCCCTCCTGCCAGGGGGTCAGCAGGTGTTTGACCAGGAAGGAGGCGGCCACCAGGCGCGCACGGTTGTGCATCCATCCGCTCTGCCAGAGTTGGCGCATACCGGCATCCACCAGCGGATAGCCGGTCTGCCCCTGCTGCCAGGCCCGCAGGGCCGGCGCATCCTCGAGCCATGGGAAAACAGCGTATTCCGGACGCAGGGGTCGGGTGGGGGTATGGGGAAAGTGGTGGAGCAGGTGATGGGCAAACTCGCGCCAACCCAACTGGCGCAGATACGCCTTCCCCCCCGGCAGGCCATCCACCGCCTGCCATACCTGCCGCGGACTCAGTTCCCCGAAGTGCAGGTGGGGTGAGAGCCGCGAGATCCCCTCCTGCCCGAGGGCGTCGCGGCCAACTTCGTACCCAACCAGGCCTTCGGTGACAAAGGCCATCAACCTTCTCTGCGCCCCCGCCTCTCCGGGTTGCCAGGCCGCGGGCAAGCCACCGGTCCAATCCGGTTGCGGCAGCAGCTGGAGCGCCTCCAGGGGCAACGACCCCGGCCAGCGGCGGGGACCGCGCAGCATCTCCGGCGCCGGCAGCACCGGATCCGGGTCGGCCAGCTGCAAGCAGGCCCGCCAAAAAGGCGTGAAGACCTGGTACGGCCCGCCCGCAGCTCGCTGCACGGAACTGGGCGCAAAGAGCAGGGTGCCGTCGAACGCCTGTACCGCCAATCCCAGTGCCTTCAGTTTTTCGCTGACTGCCTCTTCCTGCAGACCGGCGGCCGGCTCCCAGCGCCGGCTGAAAAAGAGCGCCTCGGCCCCGGATTCAGCGGCCAGTTCCCGCAGGCACTCGGCGGCCGTACCACGGCGGATGAGCAGGCGCAGGCCACGGCTCCTGAGTTCCAGGTCCAGCCCGGCCAACGAGTGGTGCAGCCACCACCGGCTGGCTCCACCCAGGGCCCATTCCCCTTCCTCCTCGGGGCTGTGTACATAGGCGGGAATCACCGGTCTGCCGCCCGCCGCCGCTGCGCTCAGGGCAGGGTGGTCCCTCAGCCGCAGATCCTGGCGGAACCACACCAGCACCGGCCGCTCTTTCACCGGCCGGGCTCCATGCCAGTTTTGGCAGCTTTCACCGGGGCGCTGCCCGAGCCGCCCGAGCAATGCCCCGGAGCATGCCGGTAAAAATCAGGTAGTGAACCGGGTAGAGTGCGTACCAGTAAACCAGGCCGCCCAAGCCGCGGGGATCAAAGATGGCCGTCTGATGGATGCGGCTGCGGCCACCCTCGGCCCTTTCCACCTCGAATTGCAGCCAGGCCCGGCCGGGCAGTTTCATCTGGGCCGAGAGCCGCAGTACCCGCCCCGGCTCGATGGCCTCGACCCGCCAAAAATCGACGGTGTCACCCGGTGCCAGATGGTGCGGGTCCCGGCGGCCCCGCCGCATGCCGGGCCCGCCGAGCAAGAGGTCGGCAAACCCGCGCACTCTCCAGATCCAATTGGCGCAGTACCAGCCGACGGCCCCCCCGATACGTTCGATGGGGGCAAAGGCGGCCGCCGCACTGCCCTCCACCACGCGGATACGCGAGTCCACCAGGCGCCGGCCAAAGTGCAACCCGCCCGTGGAAAGCAGGTCCCCCTGCGAGCAGAGCGCGTCGGACCAGCGGGTGGCAGCGAATTCCCGGTCTTCGTTGGTCAGCGCCCGGGCCATCGCCTCCCTTACCCCGCGTGGCCTAAGAGAAAAAAGTCGGTCGGCCAGATCCGTGCGCACCACCGTGTCGTGGCGTAGGCTGTCGATCAGTTTGCGACCCACCCGGGCGTAGAGCGGCGTGACCAGTCCCAGCCAGAGGCTGGAAAGCCAGGGGGTGAGCACCGGCACCGGCACGATCCACCGCCGCAGACCCCGCTGCCGGGCGTATTCCTGCATCAACTCGGCGTAGCTGAGCTGATCCTTCCCGCCGATTTCAACCACGGTGCTGCCCGGCATCTCCAGCTGCAGGGCGGCCACCAGGTAGGCGACCACGTCCTCGATGCCGATGGGCTGGGCCCGGGAGCGCACCCACCGGGGGGTGATCAGGACTGGCAACTTGTCAACCAGGGCGCGGATCATCTCGAAGGAGAGGCTGCCCGAGCCGATGATGACCGAGGCCCTGAACTCCAGGGTCACGATCCCCGATTCGCGCAGGATCTGCCCCACGGCCTGACGGCTGTGCAGATGGTCGGACAGTTCCCCCTCGGAGCCCAGCCCACCCAGGTAGATCAGCCGGCGCACCCCGGCCTGGCGGGCCGCGAGGGCAAACGCCTCGGCACCTCGGCGCTCCTCCTCGACAAAACCCCGGCGCACCCCCATAGCGTGGACCAGGTAATAGGCAGTCTGCACCCCGGCAAAGGCGGCCGGCAAGGTGGATGGATCCAAGACGTCACCGCGCACCACCTCGGTCCCAGGGGCGACGCGCCCCTGAAGGTATTCTGGCCGGCGGGCCATACAGCGCACCCGCAGCCCGGCAGCCTCGAGGGCCGGCAGCAGGCGGGCGCCCACGTACCCGCTGGCGCCGGTGAGCAGGATCCGGTCGCTCACAGCCTGCCCTTGACCCAATTGATCAGCCATCCCAGCACCGGCAGATGGGCATAGAAGGCGCTGCCCGAATCCCAGTAGTCCTGGTGCAGCACCACCTTGCCCTGGGCGTCGAAGCGCACGTGGCTCATGCCGATGGAGGCGCTGGGGCGCCCGTCGGCCAGCTTCGGGTGCACGATCTCCATGGTCCAGCGGAAATAGTAGTTGCCCCCCGACTCAGCCACATCGAGCACCTCCACGGTGATGCGGGTGGCCGCCTGGGCGGTCTTGAGGAAATAGGCCTCGATGGCCGCCACCCCCCGCACCTCCTTGAGGGTATCGTTGAGGTACGCGTCCTCAGCGTAGACTTGGCGGGTCTTGTCCTGCACCCCCGCGGGGGTGAGGGAACAGAGAAAGTCGCTGAAGCGGGCGATGGCGGCCTTTTCCTCGGCACTCCCCGGGACCAGCCGGCCGGCCCTGGCTGGATCGGTGCTGGCCATTACCTCTTGGTACATCACTGAACCTCCTGCTGTTTGGGACTCGGGGGCACAGGCCACGGCGCTCAGCCAGCAGAAGCTGGCCAAGAGCGCGGACCCCAGCCCGGCACTTTTCCGGCTCGTTTTCACCGCGGCCGCATCCGGTAATGGGCTACCTTCCATTCCTCTCCTTCTTTATACCCGAACAACTCGCTGCAGGCCATGAAGAAGATCCGCCAGCGCTGCAACCAGAGCCGGGCCTCTCCCACACCGTAGCGCCGTTCCAGCACCGGCAATATCGCCGCCTTGCGGGCATCGAGGTTGGCCAGCCAGTGGTCGGCGGTGCGCGCGTAGTTGCGCCCGTTCACCGGCCAGTGTTCCTCCACCTCGAGATGCTGTTCAAAATGGTAAAGCAGTTTTTCGGCGGGCATGAGCCCCCCGGTAAAGAAGTACCGGCCCATCCAGTCGCGCGGGCCCTCGCTGCCAAAGAGGTAGGCCCGTTCGCGGTGGCAGAAGACATGAATGAACACCCGGCCCTCCGGAGCCAGCCAGCCGGCAACCCGTTCCAGGGCAGTGGCCCAATTGCGCAGGTGCTCGAACATCTCCACCGACACCACCCGGTCGTAGCGGCCCTCGGCGGTAAAGTGGTTGAAGTCACCGGTGAGAACCTGCACATTGCCCAGTCCTGCCTCGCGGCAACGGGCCTCGATGAATTCGCGCTGGGGCCGCGAGTTGGAAAGGGCGGTAATCCGGCTGCGCGGGTAGTGGCGAGCCATCCACAGGGTCAGCGATCCCCAGCCACACCCCAACTCCAGCACCTCCTGCCCGTCCTCCAGGCCGGCCCGCCGGCAACTCAGCTCGAGCATCGCCGCCTCGGCCTCATCCAGGGTTGCGGCGCCCTCCTCGTACAGGCAGGAGCTGTATTTGAGGTGCCGGCCCAGCACCTGCTAAAAAAACTCCGGCGGCACCTCGTAGTGCTGGTCATTCGCTTCGGCCGTGTGCAAGGCTACTGGACTGGCCTGCAACTCGGCGATGAATTTACCCAGGTCCTGGGCTTGCTCGCGGGCCAGGCGCTCGGCCAGCAGGCGGCGGATGCCCAGGCGGATCAGGGAATCAGGTACCAGGCCGCGCTCGGCCCATCGGATGGCGCTGTGCATCTTTAGTCCTTTCGCGGGAACCAGGGGAAAAAGGCGCTGGTCTGGCGCTGGTACTGGGCATAGAGCTCGCCCCGGTGCCGCAGGGCCTGAGCCTCGGCGTGCGGGATGCCGGTGGCGCGGAAAAGCAGGTAGAGCATCAGCAACGGCGCCCCCAGCGCCACCCAGGCCTGTGGGGCTGCCACGGCCATCAGCCCATACGCACACCAGTGCAGCCATTCGCAGAAATAGTTGGGATGGCGCGAGTAACGCCACAAACCCGCACGGCAGACCTGACCCTGGTTGGCGGGATCCCGCCGGAAACGGGCCAACTGGCTGTCAGCCAGGCTCTCGCCCCCCAGGGCGACCAGCCACAGGGCGGCTCCGGCCAGGTCCCAGAGACCCAACCCGGATTGGACGTTACGCGCAATCACCAGAAAGGGCAGGGAAAAGAAGAGCGCCAGCAGGGCCTGCACCTGGAAAAAGACCAGAAAATACCAGGGGGCCCGTTTGCCCCAGCGCTGGCGCAGCATCCGGTACCGGCCGTCCTCCCCCGGGGGCAGGACCCGGTCCCTGACCAGGTGCAGGGCCAGGCGCAGGGACCAGCCCATGCCCATGGCCCCCACCAGGAACCGCCGGTCTGCATGCCCTGATCCCTCCAGGGCGTGGACCAGAGCCAGGACACCCACCCCCAGGGCCCAGCCCACATCGGCAATGGCCGCATCCCCGGTGCGCAACTGCACCAGCCACAACCCGAACATCAGCAGGGAGAGGGCCCCGGCCGCGGCCAGCCACCCCTCCCAGGCCAGACTAGCGGGCATCGGGCGCGGCCAGCCTTTCCTGGGCAGGGCGACTGCGGTTCAGCGGTTTGGCCAGCAGCAACTGGGCGTCCCCCAGGTATCGCTCCTGAAAACCCGCCTGGCAGTAACACAGGTAATAGGTCCACAGGCGGATGAAGCGCTCGTCGAACCCCAACCGGCGCACTTCCTCCAGATTGCCGAGGAACCGCTGCCGCCACGCGGCCAGGGTGGGTACATAGTGCGGCCCGATCTCCTGCAGATCCACCAGGCGCAGGTCGCTGCCGGCGGCCATGGCCTGACCCAGGGCGGTCACCGAGGGAATACAACTGCCGGGGAAGATGTGTTTCTTGATGAAATCCACCGCGTACCGGTGCGATCCGTACGCCCAGTCGGCGATGGTGATGCCCTGCAGCAGCATCAAACCCTCCGGCTTGAGCAGGTCGGCGCACTGGCGAAAGTAGGCCTCATAGTAGTGGTGGCCCACCGCCTCGATCATCTCGACCGAAACCAGCTTGTCGTATTGCCCCCGCAACTGGCGGTAGTCCTCCATCACCACCTCGACCCGGTCCTGCAGCCCGGCCTGGGCCACGCGCTGGCGGGCCAACCCGGCCTGCTGGGCCGAGATGGTGGTGGTGGTCACCCGGCAGCCATAGCGACCGGCTGCGTGCAGGGCCAATCCCCCCCAGCCCGTGCCGATTTCGAGCAGATGGTCCGAGGGGCCGAGGTCCAGCTTCCGGCAGACCAATTCGAGTTTGTGAAAGGACGCCTCCTCCAGGGTGCTCTCGGCGTGGGGGAACACCGCGCACGAGTACATCATCTCTCGGTCCAGGAAGAGGGAAAAAAACTCGTTGCTCAGATCGTAATGAGCGGCAATGTTGCGCCGGCTACCCTGTCGGGTGTTGCGCCGCAGGGCGTGCCGCAGGCGATCCGCCATGGCCGCCGCCCGCGACCAGCCCAGATCCATCCGCCCCTGATGCAGCAGATTGAGGGCCCCGATGCGGCAAAGGGTCACCAGGTCGTCGCATTGCCACCAGCCCTGCACATAGGCCTCGGCCGCGCCGGTGCCGCCGCCAAGGGCCACCGCCGGATAGAACCGGGGAGAACACACCTGGACCCGGGCCCGCAGGCCGCTGTCGCCGGTTCCCAGCACGTGTCGTTCCCGGCCTTCCTGCACCTCGATGGTGCCCCCGCCAAAACGGGCCAAGCGTTCCAACACCAGGCGACGGGCCATGCCCGCTACCGGCCCCAGGCGCAGTTCCTGGCTGGCCCCGCCCTCAGCGCTCTATACGGACGTGCTCATACTCATTCCTCTACTCTTTCGCTTTGGGGTGCGGGTGAAAGGCACAGCCTTTGGCCCTGAGCTTCAGCGCCTGCCAGTAGATCCCGGCACTGACCCGGGCGGTCATCAGCGGATAGCGCCACAGGACCCGCCGCAGGGACCTGCCGCCGAGTTCCTGCCGCCGCATTACCAGGGTGGCGTCGAAGAGGCACTGGCCTTCCTGCCAATTCTCCATGTGTACCCGCAGCCTCGATCCGGGCAGGGAAAAGCGCCAGTCGTAGAGCTGTTCCATGGGCATGAAGGGCGAAACATGGAAGTCCTTGGCGAACTGCCACCGCTGCGCCTCCCCCACCTCCAGGACATAGGTGTGGCGTTCGCCCCAGGGGGTGTTGGTGATCTGGGCCGCCACCGCCTGCAGCCCCCCTTCGGGGTTGAAGCAGTAGTAAAAACTCACCGGGTTGAGCAGGTACCCCCAGGTGCGCAGGTGGGTGAGTAACCGCACCGGGCCAAGGGGCCGGCGGCCGGTGCGCGCCTCCACCAGGGCGCGCACACTCTGGTCCAGCGGCTGGTCGGGCGGACCCAGATAGTCCCGCCGCCGGAAACAGGCCAGGTTGCCTTTCTCGTGCGACCAGAGCCAACGGCCCGCGAACAATCCGGGCAACTCGTCCAAGTCGAGATACATCATGTACAGGGCGTTGCGGAACTGGTGTACCACCGGCGTCCGGCGGCGGTGCCGCACCCAGCCTTCGTACAGACAGCTGTGCACCATTCACCAGCCCTTGCCGAAGAGGCGGGCCACTTCCAGGCCGCTGCGGACCCCGTCTTCGTGGAAACCGAAACCCCAATACGCCCCGCAGTAGTAGGTGTGATTGACCCCGTTGATCTCGGCGCGGCGCTCCTGGGCGCGCACCGCCGCCACGGTCTACCGGGGGTGGTGGTAGGTCATGGCGGCAATGCGGCTGGCCGGGGCGATCTGTTCCTGCTGGTTGAGGCTGACGCAGAAGGTGCTGGTACTCTTGAGGCTCTGGAGCAGGTTCATGTTGTAGGTGATGGTCGGAAAGGCCTGTTCAGCCGCCGGCAGATAGTAGTTCCAGCCAGCCCAGGCCCGCCGGCGCCGGGGCAGCAGCGACTCGTCGGTGTGTAACACCGTCTCGTTGGCCTGGTACCCGATGGCCCCCAGGATCTGGCGCTCCGCCGGGCTGGGATCGGCCAGCAGCCCCAGGGCCTGGTCGCTGTGGGCGGCGATGATCACCTCGTCGAAGGTCTCGATCTGCCCAGTTGCCAGTTCCAGCCGCACCTGGTCGGGCAGCCGGGTCAGGGAGCGCACCGGGGTGTTGAGGCGGATACGGTCGGCAAAAGGCCGGGTCAGGGCCTTGACGTACTGATGCGAACCGCCCTGGATCACCCGCCAGGCCGGCCGGTTTTTCACCTGGAGAAAACCGTGGTTGGCGAAGAAGCGGACAAAATAGCGGGCCGGAAAGGCGCGGATATCCTCGGGGGAGCCCGACCAGATGGCCGCCCCCATGGGGATGATATGATCCTCGACAAAGGACCGGGGGTATTTCCCGCGCTCGAGGTATTCCCCCAGGGTCAGGGCTTCGGTCCCTCCCTCCAGCAACTCGCCGGCCTCGCGGTAGAAACGCAGGATGCCCCCCACCATGCGGTAAAAGGAGGGGCGCAACAGATTGGCCCGCTGCGCGAAAAGCTGGTTCAGGGAAGTGCCGTTGTATTCCAGGCCGCTGCGGGCTGAGCGCACGCTGAAACTCATGGTGGTGGGCTGGGAACTGATACCCAACGCCGCCATCAGGCGCGAAAAATGGGGGTAGTTCTGTTCGTTGAAGACCACGAAGCCGGTATCCACCGGAAAGACCTGCCCGTCCCGCGCCACCTCGATGGTGTGGGTGTGGCCTCCCACATAGGAACCAGCCTCGAAGAGGGTGATCTGGTGGTCCCGGTGCAGCAGATGGGCGCACACCAGTCCGGAGATGCCACTGCCGACGATGGCGATGCGGCGCCGGTCCCCCTCGTCCTTCATCCCGTTTTTCTCCCCTCAACCTGGTAGGCATGATCGGGCACCGGGTGCAGTTTCCAGATGATGCCCAGCCACGACAGGATCTTCAGGCCGTAATAGGTCAGGTCCACCTCCCACCAGAAAAACCCCTGGCGGGTGGCGCCCGGACAGTAATGGTGGTTGTTGTGCCAGCCCTCACCCAGGGTCAGTAAGGCCAACAGGAAGTTGTTGCGGCTCTGGTCGCCGGTCGGGTAGCGCTGCGAGCCGAAGCAGTGGGACAGGGAATTGATGGTGGAGGTGGCGTGGAAGAGCACCACCGTGGAGATGCAGAACCCCCAGACCACCATCTGCCAGCCATTGGTCCCCAAGGCAGGCAGGCCCAGGGCCAGCGCTTCCCCCAGGCCGTACATGGCCGCCCCCAGGAGGATGGGCACCAGATAGTCGTACCGATTGAGGAAACACAACTCGGGGTAGGCAGCCAGGTCCCGCACCCGCTTGAGGCGGGTGGGGAAATGTCCGCGGCTGGCGATCCAGAGAAAGTGGCTCCACCAGAAACCGTGCCTCTCGGCGGAATGCACGTCCCCTTCCTGGTCGGAGTACTGGTGGTGGTGACGGTGGTGGCCCGCCCACCAAAGGGGACCGCGCTGGGCCGCTGCATTGCCCCACAGGGCAAAGATGAACTGGGCAAAGCGGGAGGTGTCAAAGGTGCGATGGGAAAAGTAGCGGTGGTAGAAACCAGTGATGGCGAACATGCGCACCAGATAACTGGCCAGCGCCACCACCAGCGCCACCGGACTCCACCCCACCAGGAATACCGCCGCACAGGACAGGTGCAGGGCGATGAAGGGGGAGATGCGCACCCACTCCTTGCGCAGGGGATCCACCCCCGCTGTCGCCTGCAGGACTGCCTGGTTGACGTCCACGATGGGGAATTCGCCCTCTTTCAGATCATTGAGCCTCATCTTTACTCCTATCCAGGTCGTGTGGAAGATAATCTAATGTCTCAATTTTGTCAACTAATTGTCTATTTATTTGGCGCAAAATATTGACATCGTCCGGTTTTCTGTCTAAATTAATGCCATGGCCAAATCCCAAACAGGTTCCCCGATCAAGATTGTGGTGCGCCGCACCGGCCTGGGTGCCCACCAGATCCGCGTTTGGGAAAGGCGCCACCAGGCGGTGATCCCCCAGCGCAGCGAGGGCGGCCACCGCCTGTACTCCGAGGCTGACATCGAACGCCTCCAACTGCTGCACCGGGCCACCCGGGCCGGGCACCGCATCGGTCAGCTCGCCGGACTTTCGGCGGCCGATTTACGCGCCCTGGTCGAACGCGAAGGTTCCACCCCGGCCCGGGCCGAAGGCCCCATTGCCGCATCTGATTCGGATGCGCACCTGGCCAGGTGCCTCGGCGCGGTGGAGCGCCTCGACGGAACTGCGCTGGCCGAAGAACTGGCGCGCACCCACGCCGAATTCGGCCAGCAGAGTCTCGTCGAGGCCCTCATCGCCCCGCTGATGACCCGGATCGGCGAGTTGTGGCACCAGGGCAGCCTGCGCATCGCCAGTGAACACCTCGCCTCAGCCGTGGTGCGCAGCTTCATCGGCAGGCTCAACAGCGCCCATCCGCACCCGGCCACTGCTCCCCTGCTCATCAGCACTACCCCGTCAGGACAACACCACGAACTGGGGGCCCTGTTGGCCGCCCACGCGGCCCTCGCCGCCGGTTGGCGGGCTCATTTCCTGGGTCCCGACCTGCCGGCCGAGGAGATCGCCGGGGCCAGCCACCGCACCGGCGCCCGGGCCGTGGCCCTCAGCCTGGTCTTCCCCAGCGACGACCCCCACCTGGCCGACGAACTTGCCCGGCTGGCCAGCATGCTCAACCCCCAAACCGCCCTGTTGATCGGCGGCCAGGCCGCCCCTGCATACCAGCCGGCCATCGCCGCCGCTCGGGCCGTGCAGGTGCCAGACCTGACTGCCCTGCGGCAGGAACTCGACCGGCTGCGGGACCGACCTAGCCCTATATGAATATGCTCATCCGTCCTCTTTTCCGCACCGGGCTCCTGACCATGGCCCTCTGCGCCACCCGTGTCAGTGCCGGAACGCTGGTCGGCTCGGTCAGCGACGCAACCACTGGCCAGGCCCTGCCCAGTGCAGTCATCCGGGTGGCTGGTCTGGCCCTCGGCACCTACTCGGCTGCGGACGGCACCTACCGGATCGAGCGGATCCCCGCCGGAATCCAGGTCATCGTCAGTTCCCACATCGGCTACCAGACTCGCACCGATACCCTTGAGCTGGGCACGGGCAGCCGGCGTCTGCACCTCGCCCTGCGGGAGGCCAGCATTGCTGTCGGCCAACTGGAGGTCACCGCCGCCCGCTCCGAACCGCCGTCGGCAACTCAGGCCGGCGCCCTTTCCCTTTCGGCCGCCCAGCTGCGCCAGATGCCCGCCATCGGCGAGCCGGACCTGCTGCGCAGCCTCACCCTGCTGCCGGGGGTGAAAACCGTCTCGGACTACAGCAGCGGCCTCTACGTGCGCGGCGGCAGCCCGGACCAGAATCTGGTGTTGCTCGACCAGGTGCCCATCTACAACCCTTCCCACGCCTTTGGGTTCTTCTCCACCTTCAACCCCGATGCCGTCAGCCGCGTCGACCTGTACAAGGGATCGTACCCGGTCAGTTACGGGGGCAACCTGGGGGCCCTGCTCGATGTCTCCAGCCAGGGGGACACCCCTGAACGCCTCAGCGGCACCGCGGGATTGAGTCTGATCTCGGGCCGGGTCTCGCTGGCAGGCCCCTTGGCCAGGGGTTCCTGGAAGGTGGCGGGCCGCCGCACTTACCTCGACCCGCTGCTGGCCGCAGCGCGCTCCGCGGGCGCCACCGTGCCGGACTATTACTTCTACGACCTCAACGGCCGAGTGGATCAACGACTGGGAGGCGGCGATACCTTCGCGGCCAGCACCTACCTGGGCAGCGACGATCTGCAATTTGACCTGGATGCCGACAACCGCCTGGCCATCCGCTGGAGCAACCGCACCCTGGGCACCCGCTGGAACCACCTCCTCACCCCCGCCCTGCTGGGCAGCCTGGCCCTGGCCGGATCGCAGTACGAGAGCAACACCGCCCTCGATGTCTTTGCCACCCCGGTGCGCTTCACCAACAGCGTGCGCGACCTCTCGTTCAAGGGCGACCTGACCTACACCACTGCCGGCGCCCACACCCTGTCCGGCGGCGCGCAGCTCACCCGGTACCAGCTGACCTTTGCCCAGTACTTCAACAGCCGGCAGCCCGACCTGGACCTGGCCCTTTCCCCCACCCAGGCGGCTCTCTATCTACAAGATCGATGGCGCCCCGGTCCCCTCACCGATCTGCGGGTGGGCGCGCGCGCCAGCTACTTCAGCGCGGGCCAGCGCTGGTCCCTTTCCCCCCGCCTTTCCCTTACCCAGGTCCTGCAGCCCAGCCTCAGACTCAAACTCGGGGCCGGCCGCAGTGTCCAGTACCTGCAACTGGTGAGCACCGAGGGATTCAGCGGCGGGGACTTTTGGGTACCCCTGGACGGCACGGTCAAACCGAGCCGCTCCCAGCAGGTATCCCTCGGCATGGAGTGGGAACCTTCGCCGGCTTACCAGGTCTCGCTCGAGGGCTACTACACGGGCCTGAGCCACCTGGTGGTACTCGACAATCAGGTTGGGGCCAACAACCCGAGCACCCGGTCGGCCGATTTGTTCGTCACCGGCGGCACTGGCCGGGCAGCCGGCCTCGAACTCCTGCTGCAGAAGCGCAGTGGTGCCCTGCGGGGCTGGCTGGGCTACACCCTGGGCGGGACCCAGCGCACCTTTGCCGAACTCAACCAGGGCCGCTCCTTCGCCCCCAAATACGACCGCCGCCACGACCTCTCCCTGGTGGCCTCCTGGCGGCACCGGGCCTGGACCCTGGAGTCGACCTTGGTCTACGCCACCGGGCAGGCCTTCACCCCAGCCACCGCCCGCTATTCCCTGCGCAACCCAGCTACCGGCGAAGTGCAGGACTATGTCCTGCCGGCCGGCCGCAACAGCGCCCGCCTGCTCCCCTACCACCGCCTCGATCTGGGCGCCCGGAGGTCCTTTGCCCTGCTGGGCAACCAGGCCGAATTCTACGTGCAGATCTTCAACACCTACAGCCGGCGCAATGAATGGTTCGTCCAGTACGACGCCAGCCGCGCCGACACCCGCCCCAAGGTCTTCAGCATGTTACCCGTTCTGCCCACCTTCGGCCTGAGCCTCTCCTTCTGACCATGGCGAAAAAACTCTTCCACCTCATCCTGACTTCACTGCTGCTGGGCTGCACCGCCGACCGCGCTCCAGGCGCGCTCTTCGGCCCGGCAGCTGAACCGGCGCTAGTGGTCGACGCGCTGCTCATTGTCGGCCAGCCATTGCCGCTCTTGTACCTGCGGCGGACCGCAGCCCCCGGCGCCGTTTATGACCGGGAGGTGCTGGCGGTGTCCAGCGCCCAGGTGCTGATCCGCCAGGGCCGGCAGGAATTTGCCTACCAGGCCGACCCGGACTCGGCAGGACGCTACCTGCCAACTTCCGCCCCGAAGGTGCAAGCCCAGGCCACCTATGATCTGGAGGTGCAGGTGGAGAACCGCCAACTCCGCGCCCGCACCACCACCCCGCCCCAACTGCGGGTGAGCGAAGCCCTATTACTGGACGAGCAAGCCCTGACCTTGAAGAATCGCCTCAAGCTCTTCCGCGAGGTGGGCAATGCGGCGTACGCAGCGCCAGAAAACCAGCTGCGCTATCTGGATGGCCTGCTGGAGGTCCGCTTCGCGCCGGTGCAGGCGGCCGGCTACCAGGTGGCGATTTTCAGCCTCGATCCCGCATCGCCTTTCCTGGTGGACGCGGATTTTGTCGGCGACCAGGATGCCGGCAACTTCGAGCGCCAGGGCAACTCGCCTCCCCTGGCGGCCACAGCCGAGGGCAAGGTCTCCCTGCCCTGGTTCGCCGTCGCCTACGGGGGCCGGCACCTCTTCAAGGTCTACGCCCTGGACCAGAACTGGTACGACTACACCCGCACCAACCCGGCCGAGAACCCTGGTTTTGGCGGCGGCCTGGCAGGAGACAGCTTCGAGCGCCCCCTCTTCCCCATTGAAGGCGGCATCGGGCTCTTTGGCTCGGCCTCGGTCGACTCCGTGGGCTTTTTCGTGTTACCCCGGAACTGAGCCCTCATTTCATCCGCCGGCGCAGTTCGTCCTGGGCCTCGCGGAACAGGGCGATGAGCCGGGCCCGCACCGCCTCTTCGCGAAAGACCCCGATCCGCTCCGCCCAGGCAATGCCACCTTCTAGGTGGGTGAGCAGGTAGTTGCCCTCGGTGGGCGCAAAGGCGCAACGTCCGCCCACATCCAGGTACACCGGCGAGGAATGGGCCATCACCGGCCCGGCGTCGGTAAGGTGAGGTCCCCAGCAGCGGGCTGCTACCCAAGACGACTTGCCCACCCGCAGCTTGTGTTTCACCCGCACTTGGCGCGCGCCCGGTTCGGCGTACTCGCGGGCCACTGACCGGCCGTTGACGATCAATTCGACCGCTGTCAGTGGCCAGACACTCCAGGCGGCGGCCTCCACTTCAACCGTGCCGCCGTTGCCAGGGATGGCCAACTCCGTTCCCATCGGGTGCCCCTCCACCTCCAGATCGATCATCGCCCCGGTGCTGGCAAAGGTCTGGCCCCGCTTGACCGCCCGGCACCAGTTGTCAAAACTGAACTCCTCGTCCTCCTCCAGGCGTGCATAGGTGCGCGAGCCGCCCAGGATGCGACCGTTGGACATCTTGTCGGTGCCGCCGACAATGGGCAGCTTCTGGCCCACGTTGAGCCAGCGGTAATACCCCCGCTCGCCCTGGCCCAGTTCCTCGCCCTGCCAGATCCAGCACATCTCCGCCGCGTCAGCCTGGCCCAGCACAATATTGGCGGCGTTCTCGAAATCGGGCACCGGCATGTGGGGCATCACCACCAACCCGCCCTGACTGCGGCAGGCCTCGGCCCAGTCCGCCATCAGCGCCTGGATTTCTCCCCCCACCCAGTCCTCCTGGGGCCCACCCGTACACATCGGCGCCACCAGCTCGCGCAGGCCCAGCAGGCTGATGTGCCCCAGCACATGCTGGCGGTTCTCCTGGCTCACCCAGATCAGGTGGTCGCGGCTGCTGGTAGGTGCCAGCCCTCCGGTGAACTCCTCCCAGGAGGTGAAGAGCCGGCCCCATTGGCTGGCCAGCAGGTGCACCACGTTGAGGTCCTCCCCGGCCGCCTCCAGGTGGCTGGACTGACTGGAGAGGAAATGGACGTGGGTATCACCCGAATAGAACTGCTGCTCCTTCATGTCAAAGGCGCGCCGCACCTTGAGGGTGAGATGGCGCTGCCCCGACTTGATCTCCAGTTGCTGGCGCAGCGGCAGGTATTCGAAGCCGCGCACCACCTCGGTGAGCACCTGACCCACCGGCAGCTCAATCTGGCAGGTGCCATCGATATACGCGTACGGCACCCCCCGCACCTTGCAATCCCCCCCCATATCTTCGAACCAGGCCGTATTTACATCTGCCTGATGCCCGTGGGGGGCAAAATACGCGCCCTGGGTCGAGCGGAAATGGACCCGACAACCCACCGGCTTGCCACTGTCGGCATCCTCCACCCGCACGTGTACCCACTGTTTGCCGCGCGGGCTGACCAACTCCACCTGCACCCGGCCCTGTTTGGCCATGCCCTTTTCCAGCACCTCGCCCCAGCGGAAGGTGCGCTCCTCCCCCTGGCCGGCCTTGATGTGCAACGCCCCCTCGGGTGAGCCGTGGACTTCCAGGTAGCGCCCTTCCTTTTGCTCCTGCCCGCCCCGACCCCAGCCAGCCTCGTCGGTTGCCAAAAAATCCCCGCCGGGCACAAAGAGTTTGTCCTGGCGCACCACCACCCCCCGGTCCATGCGCACCACCACCTCCCCCGCATCCGGCCCGGTCACTGCCACCTCCTCGCGGGGCTGCCAGACAAAAGGATCGCTCTCCTCGTCGCACAGGGTAAGGGCGCCCAGGGCCAGGGGCGTCGGGCCGGCCGCCTCCAGTTGCAGGGCAGCGATGCTCTTGTTGGGCGAGGGATTCACCCAGTCGTAAAGCCACCAACCTTGTAGATCGCTGCTTTCGGTGCGCACCCCGGTCTGCACCATGCCGTAGCCGGTGCTGCGGTCGTACAGGGGCACGGGCAAAAATTCGCGGCAGTGGCGACAGAGAAAGGGATGATGTCCCCAGGGAATGGCCGCGTCGTGGATCTCGAAACGCCGGCGCAGGGGCAGCTCCGCATCGCTGCCATCGGTATAGATCAGGCGATAGGACCCCAGCTTTTCGCCGGTGCCCTCCAGGCTGGCGTATTCCCCCTTTGCCGGAGCGCAGACATGGGCCAGCAACAGACGCCTGGCCTTGCGGCCCACCAAAATCCGCACGCGCGAAGGCAGACTCTTGCCGGCGCCCTTGGCCACCACCACTAGATTGTCGGCGGCCTCGGCGGGACCCAGTTCAAAGGGGATGCCCCAAAAAAGGCTCTTGCCCACAGGCAGTCTCTTGAGCACCGTGTCCTGAGGATCTGCCGCTGGCGAAGGCCACAACCAACCTTTGGCGGTTTTGATGTTCCCGGTGCCGGCGTTGCAAAACGCGGCAAGCGAAAGCGGCGTGAAAGCGGCCATATTCTCCCCCTTGTGATGGGTGGATGGACAAGCGCTCAGCAATATATCCCGCGCCTCAGTCACGGGCAAGCACCGGGACCTCAAGTCGCGCCCCCGCAGTCAGCGCACAAAAGGTTAGACAGCCGGCGACGGCGGGGGCTATATCTATTAATTGCCCTTCACCCTAACTCTGGCTATATGAGCAACCAAAAACCCGATCCTTTTCAAGAATGCGCCCTGATCGTCCAGCAACCGGGCAAGGTCCAGGACGCCCTGGCCAAGTTCTTCATGCTGATGCTCAACTACCGGTACGGGCTCGATATCATGGTCGCCCATACCTCGGTGGAGGCCTTCTCGATCATTCAGCGCTACAAGGAAAGCGACAAAATTCGCTGCGCCATCGTCATCCAGAGCCGGAGAATCCAGAACCGCTCGGCCCTCTCGGCCCTCAACCAGGACGACCACTTCCCCCTCATCCTGGTGCTGCCGGCCCAGCAACTCGAGGAACAGCGGGACCTGACCCAGCGCTTCGAAAACGTCTTTCTCTGCTCCTGGGAAATGGCCGCCAACCGCCGCGATCCGGCGGCCCAACTCGTGGTAGAAGCCGCCTTTGCCCGCAACAAGATCGACGAACTCTTCGACGGCATCGACCACATCTCCCACCAGGAACTCCAGGCGCGGATCAAACACCGGTTGGGCAACGTCAAGGTACTGCCCACCCTGCCAGAGATCGCGCTGCGCATCATGGCGATGATCGAAGAACCAGACGCCCAGGCCGGCGCGTTGGAAGAACTGATCAGCAGCGATCCGGCCATTGTCCACCGGCTCTTGCAGGTGGTCAGCACCCCCCTTTTCGCCGGCTCGGGGCAGCGGGCCGGCGGCTGGACAGTGCAGGACGCCATACTCCGGCTGGGTTGGAAGAAGGTGGGGGTCATCGCCCAACAGATCAAGCTGATGAACAGCCTAGTCCGCCCCCAGAACAGCGCCTTCGATCTGCGGCGTTTCTGGGAGCATTCGGTGGGCTGCGCCCTGATCGCCGATCGGCTAGTCAACGAAAATCTGGTGATGTTGCCGGCGGCGGTGAACTTCAACGATTACTGGATCTCGGCCTTGCTGCACGATATCGGCAAACTGCTGCTGGGCTTTTTCTTTTGGGGGCATTTCGAGGAAGTGCTCAAGCAGATGACCGCCGACCACAGTACCTTCAGGGAAGCAGAAAAGGAACTGGGCGACATCGGCAGTCACGAGTACCTATCCCAGTTGCTGCTGCTCAGATCCAACGCCACCAAAGAAGTGGTGGAGGCGGTGGGCAAACACCACACCACCGGCCCGGCCCCCAGTTCCCTGATCTGCCTGGTACACCTGGCCAACAATCTGTGTGTCGAACTGGGCCTGGGTTATTGGCCCGAAGAACCCGCCCGCTACAGCGAAACGGTGCTCAAGAATCTGCGTATGCCCCCCGAGGAGGTCCACCGGCTGCGCGACATGCTGGGCAAACCCACGGTCCTCCAGATCAAGGAAGTGGTCTCGCGCTGCGCCCACGCCTGATCACTTGATCCGGCAGCGCTCCCTCATGCCTCTGAAGCCCTGGCGCAGGCCCTGCTGGTAGACCCACATGTCTCCCCAGTAGGCGATGATGCGAAACCCGCGGTCGATGAGGCGGCAGCCCTCGTCCACCGAGGTCACCATGTACCCGGCCGCCTTGCCATAACGCTGGCAGGCCTCCAGCACCCGGCCCAGCGCCCGCTGGAAGCGCGGATGCTCAAACTGGCCGGGGATGCCCAGGAAATTGCTAAGGTCGAACTGGCCGATCCACAACACGTCGATCCCCTCCACCGCCGCGATCTTTTCCACGTTTTCCAGGCCCAGCGCGGTTTCGATCTGGGCGATGACCAGCCCTTCCTGGTTGGCGCTGTTCATGGTGGCCAGGATATCGCCCACCTGGTAATCGTCGTGGGCAAAACCGAAGGCCGCTCCCCTCCGACCTGCCGGCGGATATTTGGCCGAGAGAGCGATGAGTTTGGCCTGCTCTTCGGTCTCCACCATCGGCACCATGAAACCCATGGCCCCCACGTCCAGCACCCGGGCGATGAAGTGGTACTGCGCCGCCGGCACCCGCACCAGCGGGACCAACTCAGCGGTGCAGGAAGTGGCCATCAGCATACGCACCGTCTCCATTTCCCAACCGGTGTGCTCCATGTCGAAGATGGCGAATTCGGCCCCGGTGGCAGCGGTCAGCCGGGCGGTGCCGGTGGTATTGAACTCAAAAATCATCGTTCCCAGGGAAACCCCGCCCTGGTTCAGGATGCGCTTGACCTTGTTCTCTCTCATAACCTCACTCGTTCTCGCTGGCGGCTGGTTGGGCGTTAATCCGGTGAATCAGTTCCGGAGCAAATTTGGGCCGGCGGTCGTAGGTGTACAGTCCGTTTACTTCCTGCTCCACATCCGTGAGTTGGGTATAACAGAAACCGAACATCCGGGGGTTGGCCAGGAGCGTCTCGGTGAGGGCGCGGTACCGGGCCAGGAACTCGGCCTCGGTGGTGGGCCGGTCGCCGTAGCCCCACGCCTTCTGGTCCTCCTGCCCAGGGTTCCACCAGATGCCCCCGTATTCGCTGACAAAGTAGGGCTGGCCCCGGTACTGGGCATCGGCCTGAGGAAAATTGCGCCAGACCTCCCCGCCTTCCCTGAAGGGCGCAAATAGCGCCGCGAACTTCTCGGGGTTCTGCTCGTAGGAGTGGCAGTCGTACACGTCGGTCTGCACGTGTACATAGCCGCTGGTGTCAATGACCGGCCGGGTGGGGTCGGCGGCCTTGGTGGCCCGGAAGATCAGGCGCAGCAATTCGGGATTCTGGGAGGTGGGGGTCTCGTTGAAGGGACACCAGCCGACAATGGCCGGATGGTTGAAGTCCCGTTCCACCACCTCCAGCCACTCCCCCAGCACCCTTTCTAGGGCGCTCGGGTGGGCGTGGTCCAGGCCCCAGTTGGGGTACTCCCCCCACACCAGGTATCCCATCCGGTCAGCCCAGTAGAGGAAGCGGGGCTCGAAGACTTTTTCGTGTAGGCGCGCCCCGTTAAAACCCATGGCCATCGACAGCTCGATGTCCCCTTTGAGCGCCTCGTCGGTGGGGGCGGTGTAGATCCCGTCCGGATAGAAACCCTGGTCCAACACCAGGCGCTGGAAAAGGGGCCGGTCGTTGATCAGCATCCGGGTCCCCTCGATATGGATCTTCCGCAGGCCAAAGTAGCTGGCCACCCGGTCGAGTTCCTCACCCTCGCGTTCGAGCACGAACTCCAGGTCGTAGAGGAAGGGATCTTCGGGCTCCCAGGCCCGCACCCGGGCCAGTTCCAGGCTAAAAAAGAGAAACCCGTGGGCACCCAAGCCCACCTCGCCGACCACTTTCCCGTCGGCCTGGGCCCGACAATGCAGCACCAAGCCCTCAGTCGGTCCCTCCACCCGGGCCTGCACCGTCAGTTTGCCCTGATCCAGGTCGGGATAAAGACGGAAGCTGTGCAGGTACGCGGCTGGCACTGCCTCTAGCCACACGGTTTGCCAGATCCCGGTGGTGCGGGTGTAATGACAGCCGTAGGAGTTGAACTGGGGGGACTGCTTGCCCGAGGGCTGCAAGAAAGAACGGGTGTCGTCCACGGCGCGGACCACGATCTCGTTCTCCTCCTTCTTGAGCAACGCGGTGATCTCAAAGGTGAAAGAAGAGTACCCGCCCCGGTGGGTGCCGGCCCGCTCCCCGTTGACCCACACGGTCGTGTCGTAGTCCACCGCGCCAAAATGGAGCAGCACCCGCTTGCCCTGCCAGCCGGCGGGCAGGGTGCCGCGCCGCCGGTACCACACGCAGGGCATAAAATCCTTTTCCTGCACCCCGGACAAGCGGCTCTCCAGGCAGAAGGGCACGGTGATCTGTCGGGTGAAGGGACTGCCCTGGTGCAGCCCACGGGCTTCGCCCGAAAGACCGGGATCGGTTTCGAACTCCCAGGTGCCGTTCAGGTTCATCCACTCCTGGCGCACCATCTGGGGCCGGGGGTATTCGGGCCGTGGCATTTGCTGTTCTCGGTTCATGGCCTAAGCTCCTGAGCGGATGCGCGCCTCGGCAGCACGCAGCACCGCATGATTATCGTACCCAGAGATGATTTCCTGCCAGGTCCCGGCAGATTCCTGCCGCAACTGTGCCACCGCCGCCAGGAGCAGGGGCATGGCCCGCGCCAGATTGTCGACAATGGTCGCACTGGCGGTGCGGGCGGTGCGCGACAATGGGTTCAGGTCCACCGTCACCACCTCCTTGCCCATGCGCCGCAGGGCCTGGCAGCGGTCCCCGTCTTCCAGGGGCACAAAAACCACATCGGCCCTAAAGATCCCCTCCGGGTGCACAAAGCGGCGGTTCGATTCGATGAACGAGAGCAGCGCCTGGTCGGTGGGCATCAGCACCGTATGGGCCCCGTGGGCCAGCAAGTGGTCGCCGATGGCCTGCTCCCGCAGCTGGGAGGCATGAAAGATGTTCACCTCCAGGGGTGCGGGCAAGAGCCGGCCCAGGGCGGTCAATTCGGCCGGCACCATGGCCGCGGCGTTGCCGTTGACCGAAATCACCGGGTGTGTGGCCCTCAAGAGCAGGGCCGCCGCAACCCGTATCGCTTCCAAAGCAAAGGACTGGCTGGCCTCCCCGATCAGGTAATCCAACGCTTCGCCCCGCCCGTGGGCGATGAGCCCGTGCACCGAGGTGATGCCTTTTTCCACCCCGGCGACCATGGCCTCGCGCAATTTGAGCGACAAATAGCGCGGATGGCTGGCCGGAACTTCGCTCAAGCCAGCACCCTCGCATGATGGTTGCACAAGGCGGTCTCTTGCGCCTGGTCAAAGGGCTGGTTGCTGAACACCGCGTTCCCCAGCATGATCATCGAAGCCGCCCCGCCCCTCGCCTCGATCTGGGCGATGGCCTGGAGCACCCGCTCGTCGGCCAGCAGACCGCTCTCCGCGGCAAAAGCTCGGGACAGCCGGATGCAGGCTTCAAAATCGACCTGCCGCATCTCCAATTGCCCTTTCAGGACAACCAGGGCCTGGTCAGCGGCCTGGTTGATCCGCTCCCGGCGCCGGGGGTCGGCCAGCACCTCCCGGGTGAGGATGGGCCCGAAATATCGGTAGTAGATGGACTGCTCGGGAACTGCCAGCCGCGCGGCGTTGAGGGGCTGGCCAGGCACGAGTTTGAGCAGGCACCCCCCGTGATGTTGATTGCACACATCTCCCAGGCCGGTCAACTGCTCCACCTCGGCCACATGGGCGGCCATCGCCAATTCCTGGCGGCTGCACTTCAGCTCCAGCAGGGCGTTGGCCGCGTGTGCCGCCGCCAGGGCTGCCGCCCCGCTCAGGCCAAAGCCACAACTCAAGGGCAAAGGGCTCTCCAGCTCAACCTTCAGGGGTGGAGCCTGCAGGCTGGCCAGCACCCCGCACACCGTGGGGATTTCCAGAGGTCGGCCGTTGAAGAGGATCTCCTGCCGCGGCGCTGGCGAGAGTCTCGCCCGCACGCCTTCGCGCACAGTGAACCCCATGCCCAGGGAGTGCATGAGCCTGGGGTCC
>SICG01000062.1 GCA_009691525.1 Candidatus Latescibacterota bacterium
TACCCCACTTAGTATGGATAGGTCTATAATTCGGTGTGGAGTGTCGACCGATTTTCTAGCAATTCGCGCACAGAAGGGCGCAGAAAAACACCCTCCAGAGGCAGGCGACCCAACTCGCGGCTGAGCAGGCGGATGCGTTCGGCCGGCGGGAGATGGCGGTTGGCGATCAGGCAGAGTTTGCTCCCATAGCGGCACAGACCGCCGCTGCTTTCCAGGTCTTCGTAGCGCACCTCCACACCCAACTGGGCGGCCAGGGTTTCGAGTTCTTGGAGGAGCAGGGCCTGGTTCATGAGAAAGGGTGCGTTAGAGGATCATTCTACCAAAATAACTTGCCCGGTTGTTGGTGGACAAGGAGATATTTGATAATATATCAGCCAAACTAGTCCGCACCAACCCATTGCCGGCGAGGGCGAGGTGGCAGAGGCAGCCGAAGAACCCTGGATCTTGGTGACCAACGACGATGGGGTGGATTCCCCGGCCCTGGTCCCGCTCCTGCGCCGCCTGTCGCCCATTGCTTTGGTGCGCGCGGTGGTGCCGGCCAGCGAACGCAGTTGGGCCTCCAAGGTCCTGTCGCGTTTTGGCCAGCTCGAAATCCGGCAACTCCAGCGCGAGGAGTTTGGGGTCTGGGCGCTGGAAGGGTACCCGGCCGATTGCGCCAACCTGGGCATGTACACCTTGTTTCCTTCGCGACCGGCCCTGGTGGTCTCGGGGGTCAATGTGGGGACCAATGCCGGGCTGGCCTATTTTCTCAGTTCGGGCACGGTGGGGGCGGCCATCGAAGGGGCCCTGGCCGGGTTGCCGGCCCTGGCCTTTTCGGTGGAGTTGAAGGCGGAGGACTACACCCGTTGGCGCCAGCACCGCGATGCCGGGGCCCCCGCCCTGTGGGAGAACGCCGCGCAGGTGGCCGGCCAGATCGCCGCCGAGGTGTGGCGTGCCGGCCTGCCCGAGGGCGCTGCGCTGCTCAATGTCAATATGCCCGCCGAGGTCGCGCCGCACACCCCCCGCCGCTTCGCTGCCCTCACCTCCAGCTGCTACGGCTCCTTTTTCGCCTCCGCCCAGGGGGCCAACTGTTTTGCCTACCGCCTGGAAGGGCTGCGGACCGACGATCCCCAAGGGCGGGGGGACATCGCCGCCCTGAGCCGGGGCGAGGTGGCCCTCACGCCCATCCGCCTGGCCCTGGACGCGCTGGTGGAGGGTGCGGACCGCCGACGCTTCGAGCAGCCCTGATGCCCGGGTCCGTGCGACCATATGCTGCGAGGGGGGGGCTCTGGTTGGCATTGCTGGGCGTATTGCTGGTCCTCGGTTGGGCAGGCCCTGGCCGGGCGATTGGTCCTGGCTGGATGGCGGCTGCTACCCAGGACAGTCTCCCGCACGTCAAAGGCAAAGAGTGGGCCACCGCCGATAAAGTGCGCTGGCTGGCCAAGCGCAAGCAGTTCAATATCGCCGGAGTGCCCTACGGTGTCACTGGCCTGCCGGTGATCTACTACAGCCGGCACACGGGATGGAACTACGGGGCCCGCATCCAGTGGGCCGACTACCGGCGCCGACCCTACCGCTACAAATTCATCCTGCACGCCGTGCGCTCCTCCGAAGGCAAGGTCGACTACGTTCTCAGGTTCAAGGTGCCGCGTATCTCCGGCACCCTCTTTGGGGTGCAGCTGGTGACCAGCATGGAACGCAATTTGCGCGCGCGCTATTACGGCCGGGGCAACAACACCGCCAAAGATTTCATCGACCCCAGCGGCCAGCAGGTCAAAGACGAGGATTACTACCACTACATCCTCGAAGAACCGCGCTTCATCTTCAGCTTGCTGCGCCAACTTTACGGGCCGGTCTCCATGTCTGCGGGTCTGGGTATGGAGCGCACCGATATTGTGCCGCGAGGCGGGCGTTCCTTCTATGTGGACGCCGGCACCCCCGGCGGGGTAGTGGGCGGCAGCAGCGGCTTTGTCAGCGCCACCCTCCAGTGGGATACCCGCGACGACGAAGTCATGCCCGTGCTGGGGACCTATCAGGAGTGGTCCTACGAGAGTTCGCGCAACTCCCTGCTGGCCCTTTTCCTCGAGCAGATCGATTTCCGGCGCTTCACCTTTACCGACACGCGCTACTGGATCGGTTCTCCGCGCCTGACCCTTGGGCACCGCTCGGTCTTCGAGGTGCTCACCGGTTCCATCCCCCTCTACGCCTATGGCGAGATCGGCGGTAGCCGGCGCATCAAGGGATTGGGCGGCGACGACGTGCTGCGCGGTTTCGACTCCCAGCGCTTCACCGACAACGTGCGTTTTTTCAGCAACACTGAGGCCCGTTATCTACTGCGCACCACCCGGTGGTTTGGGCAGAACCTGGAATGGAAGGCAATCCTCTTTGTGGACACCGGCAGGGTCTGGCACCGGCTGACCCAGGTCAGTCCGGGCGGGTTGCACTGGACGGCGGGTTTGGGAGGGCGGGTCTACTGGAATGCGGACTTCGTCATCCGCCTGGACCTGGGGCTCTCGGCGGAGCAGCTCTACGTGGGGTTGAAGTACCGGAACCTGTTTTGACGTAGGCCGCAGCTTCTCCGGCGGTCAACAGGGTAATCAGCCGGCTGACGGTGGCGGGCAATTCGTCACGGCGCACAATCCGGTCAATAAAACCGTGCCTGAGCACGGTCTCGGAGCGCTGAAAACCCTCGGGCAGGGATTCGACCTTGAGGAACTGCTTGATCACTTCGGGCCCGGCAAAACCAATGCGGGCCCCTGGCTCGGCCAGGATCACATCCCCCAGCATGGCAAAACTGGCTGTAACCCCGCCGTAGGTGGGATCGGTGAGAATGGTGATGTAGGGCAGTCTGGCGAGGGCGAGCTGATGCAGCTTGGCGCTGATTTTGGCCATCTGCATCAGCGAGTAGGCGCTCTCCATCATGCGCGCCCCGCCCGACTGGCAGACCAGCAACAGGCTGCGGCGCTCGGCGATGGCTCGGTCGATAAGGCGGCTGATCTTTTCGCCGGTGGCGCTGCCCAGGCTGCCCAGGATGAAGCGGGTGTCCATCACCCCCAGGGCCACCGGATACCCGCCGAGCCGACCGACCCCGGTGCATATGGCCTCGTTCAAGTCGCTGGCCTTCTTGCTGTCCCGGAGGCGGTCGGTGTAGCGCTTGGTATCCTTGAAACGCAGCGGATCGGCGGCGGTGAGCCGGTCGTCCATTTCGGCAAAGGTGCCGGTATCGGTGAGCAGTTCCAGATAGTATTGATGGCCGATGGGGTAGTGGAAGTTACACTCGGCGCAAATCCAGCAGTTGCGCTCCAGGGCCTGCTGATAGGTCGAAAAGCTGCACTTGGGGCACTTGGACCAGATCCCGGCTGGAATCTCCCGCTTGCTCGCGGTCTTGAACCCGGACTTCATCTTCTCGAACCAGCTCATGCCGGATTCTCCTGGTGAGGGCGCGGTAGTGCCGTACAACATTCATAAAATGAATTCTACAAGATGTTTATGTCAAGCGCTGACCCACGGGTGGATCGCCGTGGTGCTGGTCTTCTGCCTGACTGGCCCGGTCGTGGCCCAGCTCCTGGAGGAAAAGCTGCAGGGGCACCTTGCCCAGCTGGCGGGGCTGGGCTCGCGGGTCACCGGGTATCCAGGGGCAGGGTTGGCGGCCGACTACCTGGAGGCCCAGCTGCGGGCCCGGGGGGTGGCCCAGGTGTACCGCGTGCCCTTCCAGGTGCCGGTGCCGATGGACGAGGGGGCCGGGCTGGAATTGGAGGGGGGGGCGCAACTGGCGCTGCACTGCATGTGGCCCAATCTGGCCCGCACCTCCACGCTTCCTCCCGGCGGACTCAGCGCGCCCCTGGTCTATGCGGGCTGGGCCGGGCCCGGAGAGCTGGACCACCTGGCCTTGGAGGGCAAGATCGCAGTGCTGGAGTACGACTGCGGGCTGAGCTGGGTGGAGGTCTTCGACCTGGGGGCCGTGGCGGCGATTTTCCTCGCCCCGCCCACCCCCGAACGCGCCCACCGCCGGGAGGGGGAGGCCAAATTTCTCTCCACGCCCGCTGATCTGCCCAGGTTCTACGCCCCCGAGGTGGCCAGCCAGATTTTGCGGGAGCGCTTGGCTAAAGGAGCGCTCCGGGGCAGGATCTGGGGCCGCATGAGTTGGCAGCGGGTGGAGGCCCAGACCATGGTGGGCATCATCCCCGGCACGGACCTGGAGCTGGGCAAGGAAGGGGTGCTGATCGGGGCGTACTACGATGCCATTTCGCCGGTGCCGGCCCTGGCTCCGGGGGCCGAGCAGGCCTGCGGGGTGGCTGCCTGGCTAGAAGTGGCCGGGGTCCTGGCTGCCCGCCCGCCGCAGCGCAGCGTGTTGCTGGTGGCTACGGCCGGCCACTTTGAGGCCCTGGCCGGGATGCGGGCCTGGGCTGCCCGCTGGCGGCAGCTGCAAAAAGGGGCGGTTCCTGCCAGTGAACTGGAGACCCGGTTGCAGGCCCTGAAGCCGGCCTACTACCTGGGCCTGGACCTGAGTTCCCACAGCCGGCAGCTAGGCCTGGTGCAGGCCGGCGACCCGTATCGGGTGCGCACCATCCAGCCGCCCCTGTACGGACCGCTGCTGCGCCTGGCCCAGGAATGGGAAGCGCGGGAGGCCGGCGGCCAATTAGTCCTGGGCGGGGACCTCAAACCGATCAACCAGCGCCGTTTGGTGGGACAGTTGCCCGAACGGGTGCCGGTGGAGGGGGCGGCCTTCAACCTGGCCGGGCCACTGGGGCTCACCCTGGTGAGCGCCGGCGATGAGCGGGCCGCCTTCGATTCGCCCCTGGACCTGCCCGCCGGGGTGGACCTAGCTAATCTATCTTACCAGACCCGCCTACTGCTCCACCTGATCCCCGGCCTGCTGGACGAGGGCCAGGCCGGCCCCCAGATCAGTGAGCCCAAGGATTTTTCCGGCACCCTGCGCGGGCAGGTGCTCACCTGGAAGGAATACGCTCCGGACCAGCCAGTGGCCGGGGCCTGGGTGCGGGTGCGCAGCCTGGCCAAGACCCTGATGGGGGTGCGCCTGGACTGCAGCGCCCTGGCCGACAGCGCCGGCCGTTTTGCCATCGAAGGCCTGGAGGCCCAGACCCTGTACCTCAAGCCGGTGCAGTTGGAGGCGTACCGGGCCGACCCGCAGACCGGCGCTCTGAATCTGGCTCTAGATCAGGGTGCGTACGGCGCCCAGCAGTACCCAACTGAAATCTTGATGGGCCACGCCGAGGAAGAACTCACCCTGGTCGGTTTTCCCTGTCTCTCCTTCACCTTGCTCGACCTCTTTGACCCGCGCCACCTGGCCACCCTCGAAAACCTGCGTTTGCTCGACGCTGCCCAGGACGCGCCTCTGGTCAACTACGGTTTCTGCCTGCCTCCCACCCCGGCCGAGATCCGCCAGCGGGGGTATCACAACACCCTGGGCAGCCAGATCGAAAGCGCAGGTGTTGCTTTTGCGCCACCTGGGGTGCGGCTGAAGCTGACCATGAGTGCCGGTCGTTATGGGCTGGGGCGCCGCCTGGTGCTGCTCAACAGTGCCGCTGGCGAATCCGGGGGCGAGGGCTTCGACCCTCAGACTCAGCCTCGTCTAGAGCACGGGGCCTATGCAGTGGCCGGGGACCTGACCCGGCTGAACGCCGCCCGCCTGGAGGAGTTGGAGCGCCACGGCATTCGGAGTCCATTGTTGTTGCGCCTCCACACCCAGGCCGATTCTCTGTTTCGCGGTGCAGGCGCTGCCCGAGGGGCGGGGGAATACCAGCGCGCTGCCGGCCTGAGCCAGCAGGCCTGGGGCCTGGCCCTGCGCACCTACGGGGGCCTCCAAGATCTGGTGGGGGACGCGATGCAGGGTATTGTTTTTTTCTTATTGCTGCTCCTGCCCTTTGCCTTTTTCGGCGAACGGCTGTGGTGGGCCTGCCCCAGCCTGGCCGGCCAGGGCGCCGGGGCGGGGCTGATCTTTCTGGCCGGCTTTGCCCTGCTGCGCTTCGCCCATCCCGCTTTCCAATTGAGTATCCAACCGCTGCTCATCTTGGTGGGGTTTCTGGTGCTCGTGCTCAGCGCGGTGGTCATCACCCTGGGACTGGGCCGGCTCAACGCCCAGCTGCGCGCTGCCCTGGCCCCCCGTCTGTCCAGGCACCGGGACCCGGCCCGGCCCGGCGGTATTCTATTAAAGGCGCTGCTGCTGGGGGCGGCCCAGATGCGCAACCGCCCCTGGCGCACCGGCCTGACCTGCGCCACCCTGGGCCTGCTGAGTTTTTCCCTGATCTCCCTCACCTCGGTGAACGCGGCCCTGCGCATTGACCGGCATGTGCTCGGACCTGCCGCCACCCAGGAATCGGGGGTGCTGCTGCGTTTGCCTGGGTGGGAGGCATTGGCGCTGCGAAACTACCAGGATCTCAGCCGGCGCTTTGGCACCTCCCGGGTGCTGCCCCGCTGCTGGTATCAACAGCCAGCGCTGCTGTGGGGCGGGGAAGGGCGCAGCGTGCGAGTAGAGGCGGCGCTGGGCCTGAGCGCGGGAGAGCAGCAATTCACCCCCCTCGCCGCGACCTTGGAGGCGGGCCGCTTCTTGGCCCCGGACGAAGAGGAAGTCTGCCTGTTGGCTGCGCCGCAAGCCTTGGCGCTGGGGATCGAGGTTGGTGCCTGGGTGGGGTACCTGGGCAAGCAGTACCAAGTGATCGGCCTTTTCTCGCCGGCTGCCTTTGACCAGTTGCGTGACTTCAACGGCGCGCCCCTCACCCCGCTGGACCGCGAGGCCCAGCAGCCCGAAGAGGAGCGGGCCGGCCATGCCCGCCAGGGCGGGGAGCCGGCCTTCTCTCACTTGGGCAGCGCCCAGGTGCTGATCCTGCCCTGGAGGGCGGTGGCGCGCTGGGGGGAACACAGCCGGCTGGCGTCTGTGGCCCTCAATCTGCAAGGCGAGGATGCCGCTGCCCGGATCGGGGAACTGGCCGAGGTCTGGGGCTTGAACTTCTTCGCCGCCCTCGAAGGCCGGCTCTATCTGATCAACGCCGTGCAGTCCCAGTCCTTCTCCGGCCAGGCCGGGCTGTGGGTGCCTCTGTTGATCGGGGCGCTGATCGTCTTCAACACCCTGCTGGGCTCGGTGTACGAGCGCTTGCCCGAGATCGGCATTCTCAACGCCATCGGCCTGGCCCCTTCGCAGGTGGCCGGCCTCTTCTGGGCCGAGGCCGCGGTATACGCCACCCTCAGCAGCGTGTTGGGGTACCTGGCCGGGCAGTTGCTGTCCAGGCTGGGCTGGGTGTACGGGCTCTTCCCCGGCCTGACGGTGAACTACACTTCGCTGGCCGCGGTCGGCACCCTGGCCGGCCTGGTCCTGGTGGTGCTAGCTTCGGCCCTGTACCCGGCCAGGCAGGCGGCCCGGCTCTGTGTGCCCGGGGTGGAGCGGCGCTGGCGCCTGCCGCCGGCGCAGGGGGACGTGCTCGAACTGCCACTGCCTTTTTCTCTGGGCCGGGGAGAGGCCGGGGCCTTCTGCGCCTTCCTGGCCGAATACCTGGAGGCCCACGACGAGCAGTCCATCGGTGGGGGGTTCTACGCCGAGGCGGTGGCGTGCCGGGCGGAGGGGGTGCGGGCCCGGTTGTGGCTGGCCCCCTTTGACCAGGGGCTCTCCCAAGATTTCGCCCTCGAACTTCGCCCCGAAGCCGACCCGCGTTTTTGCGCCCTGGTCGTGCGCCTGTTCCGCCTGGCCGGCGAAGACCATGCCTGGCGGCGGGGCAACCGGCTGCTGGTCGACCAGTTGCGCCGGCAGTTCCTGGTCTGGCGCGCCCTGGCGCCAGCTCAGCGGCAGGTGTACCGGTGAGCGGAGAACCGGTGCAGTTCGAAGACGGCATGAGCCGCCGGGTGGTCCTGGGTGCCTTCTTCATCGGTTTCCTGATGATGCCGGGGGCCATCTACATGGGCCTGATCGCCGGTTCGAGCCTGGGCCCGGCGGCCGAATGGGTGACCCTCATACTCTTTGCCGAGGTGGCCCGCCGCTCCTTTGCCCCCCTGCGCCGCCAGGAGATCTACACCCTTTACTATATCGCCGGCGGCCTGGCCCACGCGGCGGGGGGCATGATGCTGGCCGGCGGGCCTTTCGGTGGCCTGATCTGGAATCAATACTTGGTGCAATCCCAGGTGGGACAAATGCTGGGCCTGGCCCAGCAACTGCCCGCCTGGGTGGTGCCGCCGGCTGGTTCGCCGGCCCTGTCAGCGCGCACCTTCTTCCACCCCGACTGGCTCTTGCCCATCGCGCTCCTGGTGGTGGGCCAGGTGCTGGCGCGGGCCGAGTGGTTTGGCCTGGGGTACGTGCTTTTCCGCCTCACCGCGGATGCGGAACGCCTGCCCTTTCCCCTGGCCCCGGTGGCAGCCCAGGGGGCCCTGGCCCTGGCCGAGAGTGAGGCCCAGACCTGGCGCTGGCGGGTCTTTGCCAGCGGTATGGGGCTGGGGCTGGTTTTTGGGGCGGTGCTGGTGGGATTGCCCGCCCTCTCCGGCCTGATCGCTTCCCGGCCTCTGGTATTGCTGCCGGTGCCCTGGATCGACTTCACCCGAGATATAGCATATGTACTGCCTACTGCTACACTGGGTATCGGCACCGACCTGGGCCTGGTGCTGGCTGGGGCGGTGTTGCCCTTTTGGGTGGTGGCCGGGGCTTTTGCCGGTTCCCTGGTGCAGGTGGTGGCCAATCCCTTCCTCTATCACCTCGGCCTGCTCAAGCGCTGGCGGCCGGGTATGGACGCGGTCTCCACCCACTTTGCCAACGACCTGGATTTTTGGCTGAGCGTGTATATCGGGGCCGGGGCGGCGGTGGCCCTGGTGGGGCTGTGGCAGGCCGGGCGGGTCCTGCACGGACGCCGGGGTGCAGTGGGTTCCTGGACCCCACCGACGGGCCGGGGCGACTTCCCCCTGTGGATCGGGGTTAGCCTCTATGTATTTGCGGCCTGCGGGTACATCGCCCTTTGTCTGGTGCTATTAGAGGACGACCATTTCCCCCTGATCTTTCTGCTGGTCTTTGCTTTTTTGCTGACCCCGCTGGTTTCCTACGCCAATGCCCGCATGGTGGGCCTGACCGGACAGAGCGCCGGCATCCCCCTGGTGCGCGAGGGCGCTTTTCTGTTGAGCGGATACCGGGGGGTGGATATTTGGTTCGCGCCCATTCCCTACGGCGACCACGGGCGGCGCGCCCAGTTCTTTCGCGAGGTGGAGCTGACCGGCACCAAGTTTACCAGCATCGCCAAGGCCGAATTGCTGATCCTGCCCATCGCCCTGGGCTGCGGCCTGCTCTTCTGGTCGGTGATCTGGAAGATGGGCCCCATCCCCTCCATTGTCTTTCCCTACGCCCAGCAGTACTGGCATCTTTTTGCGCTGCGCCAGTTCATGTGGCTCTCTTTCACCACTGAGGGCGGCTTGCGCTTTGGCGAGGTGATCCACCCGGCCTGGGCGGCGGGCAGTTTCCTCTTGACGGGCGGGGCGCTGTGGGGGCTGGCCGGCTGGGGAGCGCCCCTGGTCGGGGTCTATGGTTTTATCCGCGGGCTGCAGAGCCTGCCCCACCTGCTGATCCCCGAGATGTTGGGGGCCTGTCTGGGCCGGTACTGGCTGCAGCGGCGGCTGGGCCAGGAGGAATGGTCGCGCCGCGCCCCGATCCTGCTGGCCGGTTTTGCCTGCGGCCAGGGATTAATCGGCATGGCCGCGGTGGGCGTGGTGCTCATCGTGCGGGCCGTGGCCCAGTTGCCTTATTGATATGGACAAGTTCCTCACCTGGCGCGTACTGCTGATCGGGGGCCTGGTCCTGCTGGGCGGAGCCTGGCTCTTGCAGCGGGTCGAGCTGGTGGGTGGGGGGCCGGCCCTGGCATCCGGCGCGCTGCCGGCCCTGCCCCTGCTGCTGCTGGCGGTGCTGGCTGCGCTGCGGGAAAGGCTGGGCCTGGGGCGGGGTGAGTTGCTGGCCCTCTATCTCATGGTAGCGATCGGCCTGCCTCTGGCTGCCTCGGGCTGGGCCTACGTGCTGCTGCCTGGCCTGACCACGGGGCAGTACTTCTTCGCCGATGAAAAAGGGCGCTACTATCCCTTCCTCAAGCTGATCCCCGAATGGATGGTGCCGGGCCAGAGCGGCAGCCGGGTGGTGGGGGATTTCTTTGAAGGAGGGGCAGCGGTGCCCTGGGATGCCTGGGTGGGCCCCTTGTGCTGGTGGTCGCTGCTGGTTCTGGCTTTTGCGGCCGCCTCGCTGGGGCTGGCCGGCCTCTTGCGACAGCGCTGGCTGGAGGAGGAGCGGCTGCGGTACCCGCTGGCCGAGGTCCCCCTCGAACTGTCGGCCGCCGGGTTCTGGCGCCAGCCTCTGGCCTGGGCTGGATGGGGGGTGCCCGTTTTTATCTACGGGATCAATGGCATCCACCACTACTTCCTCTTCCCCGGCGAACTGCCTCTCGCCTTCGACCTGGGCGAGGTGCTGGTGAACGAGCCCTGGAGCGCCCTGGCCCCGGCCACGGCGCGCTTTGTTTTTTCCTGTTCGCCTTTGTTGGTGGGCCTGTGTTATCTGCTCTCGGTGGAAGTGAGCTTCAGCACCTGGTTCTTCTTCCTGCTGACCCGCCTGCAATTGCTGGGGGCCTTTGCGCTGGGCCGCAGCGAGGACCACGGTCCTTTTGTTGGGCTGGGGGGCCAGTGGCGCGAGTGGCCCAATACCTTCCCCCACCTGGCGGCCCAGGCCCGGGGCGGATTGCTCTGTGTGGCCCTGTTGAGCCTCTGGGCGGCCCGCCATTCGCTGGCCCGGGCCTGCCAGCGCGGATTGGGAAGTGCGGGGGAGGAACGGTGGGCACTGGCGCTGTTGGCTGGGGGCGTGGCGGTGCTGGTGGGTTGGGGTTGGGCAGCGGGTCTTTCGCTCTGGCTGAGCGGCTTCCACTGCCTGCTCCTGCTCTTGACCGTGCTGGGCATGGCGCGGCTGCGCCTGGACGGGGGCCTGCCGGCCACCGGGCTCTATTTCCTGACCGGCAATCTCTTCTTTTTTGCCTGGGGCAGCGGGCCGGGCGCTTTTGCCCCGGCCGAATACGTGGCCCTGGCCTTCCTGAGTGCGCTCAGTTTTTCGGGAGTCGGGGCAGTGGTCCTGCTCCAGTTCGAGGGGTTGAAGCTGGCCGAGGCGGTCAGAGTGCGGCAGGCACAACTCTGGCTGGTGCTGGGGGCGGGCCTGGTCCTGGGGCTGGTGGCCGGGTACTGCGGCGTGCTCCAACTGGTGTACGAGCGGGGCCTCTTTATCCTCGACCAGCAGGGCGGGGGGCGGGGGGCGGCCCGCATTGGCCGCTATTTCCACTACCTGTACGCCGAGGCCGGTACCCAGGCCGCACCGGCCGACGGGGACCGGTTAGGCGCTCTGGGTTTTGGTTTTGCCGCGACGGCCCTGCTGGCCTGGCTGCGGCAACTCTTTCTGCGCTCCCCCTTTCACCCCCTGGGTTTTGTCTACGGCACTGGCCTGGGGGGAGTGATCTGGGGTTCGGCGCTGGTGGGCTGGGCCCTCAAGGCCCTGGTAGTGCGTTATGGCGGGGCACTTGCTTACCGGAGGCTGCGGCCCTTCTTCCTGGGTTTGATCGGAGGGGAACTGTTCATGCGCCTGGTGTGGGCACTGGTCGCCTCGTGGGGGCAGCCTGGCGGGGGGTTCGACTGGTGAGGGAGGGGCGGCCAAAAAGTCATCGGGCCATCTCCGGATTGTAACAATTCCCCAATATCTTATCTTAATTCGATGGGATTTTGCCCTCCCATGATTTGCTTGCCCAGCAATATAAAGCGGTTGTATTATCGCCCGGTCAAAGCCAGCCGAGTTAATGCGGTATCTATGAATAGATTCTTTTTTCCCCTGTGGGCAGCGTGGTTTTTCGCCGGTGCGCCAATCGGCGCTGCCGAACCAGCCCAGGAAGATTCCGTCCGCAAATACCGCTTTCTCGCCAAGGATGCGCGCGAGAAGAACGACCTCGAGGCCGCCCTCCAGTACTACAAGGCTTGTCTAACTTACAGCCCCGAGGATGCCAGGGCCTTTTTCTGGATCGGCAAGATCCTCTACGATAAACAAGATTTCGCCGGGGCCCGCCAGGCCCTGAGCCAGTCCGCGACCCTGGATTCGCTGTACTTCAATACCAATCTCCTGCTCTACCAGCTCTACTCCCAGGACAGTCAGCCCGATTCCGCCGGCCCCTATCTGGAGCGGGTGCTGCGGCTCAAACCAGACGAGCCCAAATACTACCGGTACCAGCGAAGCCTGGCCGATCTCTACTACCGCACGGGCAATGCCCGCCAGGCCCTCTCCCACTATCTGCAGGTGGTGGAGCACGACCCGGCTGACCAGTCCCTGGCCGAGGTGATCGCGACCATCTACGAGGATCTGGGCGAGCCGGCCCAAGCGCTGGAGTGGCGCCAGAAGCTGTTCTCCAACCTGAGCGCCGACAGTGGGGGAGGCGCTGCCGACCAGCGGCAGACGCTGAAGGCCATGGCCGATTTGCAGATCAAGACCGGGGATACCAAAGGGGCCTTCACCACCCTGAACCAGTTGCTCCAGCTCGATCCGGCCAATCCCCGCGAGGCCTTGGAGCCCATGGCCGAATTGCAGATCAAGGCCGGGGATACCAAAGGGGCCTTCGCCACCCTGATGCAATTGGTCCAGACCGATTCCCTCAATCGCTATTCCTATTACAGCCGTATCAGCCAGCTGGGCGAGAAAACCAGGGACTCGGCGATGAAGGCCAAGGGACTGGAGGGCATGGTCCAGACCAATCCCAAGGACGTGGAGGCGCTCATCGCGCTGGTTGAGTTGCAGCTAAAGGCCGGCAACGACCAGGCGGTGGATCGCCTGCTCCAGCGCGGCTTGCGGCTCGATCCCGACCATCCCCGCCTCAACCTGCTCAAGGGCGACTACCTGTCCCACCGGGGCGCGGACGAGTCGGCTCTCGCTGCCTACGAAAAGGCCCAGAGGGCTCCGGCCTGGGCGGATGTGGCCCAGCAGCGGATCTGGCAGGTGCGGCCCCCCGAAACCGAGGACGAGAAGTCGAAGCGCGAACTCTTCCACGATCACTTCAGGCATCTGGCCGAGGCGGGAGAGAAGAACGAGGACGGCGCCATGATGGTGACCGGCCTAGAAGGCATGGTGCAGAACCGCCCCAGGGATGTAGGCCCGGTGATCCGGCTGGCGGAGTGGTACCTGAAAGCCGACGATCCGGTCACGGCGCTGGCGTGGGTGGAGCGGGGCCTGGAGATCAACCAGCGCGATGCCTACCTGCTCCTGCTCAAGGGTGATTGCCTGGCCCGCCAGGGAGCGGCGACGGAAGCGCTGGCTGCTTTCGAGAAGGCCAAGGCCGACACCGCATGGACCGCCCAGGCCCAGCAGCGTATCCGCGTGCTACGCGCTCCGGGTGGCCAGGAAACCAAAAGAAAGTAACGAGGGGCGATGAATAGGGGATTGACGACTGCGCTGCCGGTTTTCGACCCCAGCCGCCGGGTGGTCTGGGGGGCTGCCGGTTTCTCCATGGCTACCCATATCCTGTTGGTCACCATCTGGGTCCTGGCCAGCAGTGGCGATGCTCCCTCCGAAGAAAAGGTGATCATCAAGCTGGGCCCCCGTCCCACCGCTTTCACCGCCCCCAGGAGCATTCCGCCGCCCAAGGCCCGCCAGGTGCCCAAGCTGGCGGTGCGGCCCACGGTGCCGGTTTCGGCCGACTATGTGGGCACGGTTGAGGAGGAGACCATCGACACCGACGCCGCGTTGGACACCAACGCCATCTATCTGGGCGACCTGGCCATGCCCGGTCTGGGCGAGGCCCAGGTTCAGCAAGTCGAGCTGGAGGAAGAGGAGCCGGTCGAGATCTGGAAAGTGGAGAAGCAGCCAGAAGTGGTCAAACAGGTCAAGCCCGACTACCCGGAGATCGCCCGCAAGGCCGGCATCGAGGGACGGGTTACTGTCAACGCCCTGGTGGGCAAGACCGGCAAGGTGGAGAAGCTCGGTGAGGTCAGCGGTCCCGAGGTCTTTCGTGAGGCAGCCAAAGCCGCGGCCCTGCAGTGGGAATTCACCCCGGCCATCCAGAACGACCGCCCGGTCAAGGTATGGGTGGCCATTCCCTTCAATTTCTCCTTCCGCGATTAAAAAGCCAAAAAACAGATTGCCAGATCTGCGCAATTTCTTTATCCTAAGTGCATAACTATCCAGCGCTTTAGGGCGCCGCAGGCAGTGCGACCCTCCCCGGGTGTCTCCCGCGCGCGCTTGGTTCACTCCCCAGTTCCCCACGGTTGTCCATTGTCCAGCAGCCCTCTGCGAGGAAAGACCAGATGCGTTGTCCCTATTGCAATCATCAGGACGATCGGGTGGTGGATTCACGCGCTTGCCGCGAAGGTATGGCCATCCGCAGGCGGCGGGAGTGCATCAACTGCAGCCAGCGTTTCACCACCTACGAATACATCGAGCACACCCCGCTGACGGTCATCAAGCGGGACGGCCGGCGCGAACCTTTTGACCGGGGCAAGCTGCTGGACAAGATCCAGTTGGCCTGTTACAAGACCACGGTTTCTGCCGAACTGATCGAGGAAGTGGTCGACCTGATCGAATCCGATCTGAGCAACCTGGCAGAAAAAGAGGTGGAGAGCAAACAGATCGGCGAGCTGGCCATGGAGCGGCTGCGGCACCTCAATGAGGTAGCCTATGTGCGTTTTGCCTCGGTGTACCGCCAGTTCAAGGACAAGAGCGACTTTGTGCGCGAGTTGGAGCACCTGACCCCCTGAGTGATGTTGTGGTGTCGTCGGGGGTAACGCCCCATACGTTGGGGCGTTGCATGCCATTCCGGCCTTTCCCGAGTCCCGGGCCTGCCACCGACGCCCCCCTCGACCCCAGGCCCCGCAGCACCATCTATATGGTGCTGCGCCCCCAGTAAAGGCCTTCAGGGTCATCTCCCCTCCTCCTGCACCTCATCAATGTTTACAGGCCCGCTCGCGGGCCTGTTTTTTTGCGCTGTTGATCTGTGGGAGGTGGTCGGGTATCTTCTCTCATCGATGAAATTCTCCCTCCTACTCTTCGCTGCGCTGCTCTTGCCCCGGCCGGGGGCGGCCCAGCCGGCCGCCCTGCTCTTCACCATCGCCCAGCTCCACTACGGTGGAGGGGGTGACTGGTACGCCAATCCTTCGTCGCTGCCGAATCTGCTCCATTTTCTCAAGGAGAACACCGCCATCGAGGCGGCAGATGAGCCGGCCCAGGTGCAGATCGTAGACGAGGAACTTTTCTCCTATCCGTACATCTACATGACGGGCCACGGCAATGTCTCCCTCTCTCCCGAGGAGGTGCTGCGTCTGCGCCGTTATCTGGGAAGTGGCGGGTTTTTGCACGCCGACGACAACTACGGCATGGATGTCTCCTTCCGCCGCGAAATTGCGAAGGTCTTCCCCTTGAAGGAATTGGTGGAACTGCCTCCCGACCACGGCATCTTCCACTGCCATTTTGATTTTCCCCAGGGGCTGCCCAAGATCCACGAGCACGACGGCAAGCAGGCCCAGGCCCTGGGCATCTTCGACGGCGACCGCCTGGTGGTGCTCTATACTTATCAGACCGACCTGGGCGATGGCTGGGAAGACCCCCAGGTCCACAATGATCCCCCGGAAAAAAGGCAGGCGGCCCTGCGTATGGGCGCCAACATCGCCGTCTGGGTCCTGACCCACTGATATGGTTTGCGGGCTGAATGCAGTGATGCTGAGTTGGCGCCGGGGAATGACCCATTCCAGCCTTTCCCGATGCCCGGGCCTGCCGCCGACGCCTTGCTCTGCCCCCAAGCCCTTTCCCGACCTCCACTCCCCCAGTAAAGGCCTCTTGGGGCATCTCCCCGTCGCAGTGTGCATCCTCCATGAAACACGTTAGCGACCTCTACGCCCAGCTGCTGGCGCATCTGGGCCGCTTGCGGCGCCGGGCCCTGTTGCTCTTGGTAGCTGAGGCCCTGGCGCTGGCGCTGGCCCTGGCCCTGGTCCTGGGTCTGGCCGGGTTGTGCCTGGAGGCCTGGTTCTTTGTGCCGCCCCCCTGGCGCATCGGGGTGGGGCTGGCGGTGGTGATCGTGCCCTGTCTGGCGCTGGGGCTGCAGCTGGGCCGCGGCCTGCCCGCCTGTCTTTCCCTCAAGGCCCTGGGCCTACGGGTGGAAGCGCGCTGTCCCCAATTGCAGCAGCAGCTGATCAGCACGCTAGAACTTTGGCAGGACCCCCGCGCTGCCCAGCTTTATTCGGTTTCGCTGCTGGAGGCCACGGTGGAGCGGGCCGCCGGCTTGCTGGCCCAGGTAGCGCCGGCCCAGGTGATCGAGGCCGGGCCCTGCATGCGCCGGCTGCGGCAGTTAGGTGGGGCAGCTTTGGCCGCGTTGCTGGCCTTTGCCCTGGCCGGGGAGAGTCTGGGGGATGCCCTCCACCGCTGCGCCCACCCACTCACCGCCTTTGCCCGCCCCTCCCGCACCCGCATCGCCCTGGCGCCGGGCGACACCGAGGTGGTCAAGGGCGCCGACTTGGCGCTGCAGCTGCGCTTCGAAGGTGTGCGGCCCCCCAGCGCGCGCCTAAAGTGGCGCGAGGCACAAGGCACCTTGTGGCAGGAGGAGGAGCTGGCTCTCGATGCCGACTCACTGCGCTACTTGTTCAAGCAGGTGCAGCGGCCCTTTGCCTATCAGGTGGAGGCCGGCGAGGGCCGCACCCCGGTCTATCAGGTGCAGGTGATCACGCCGCCGGTGATCCAGCGTCTGCGCCTCGAATATCACTATCCCGCGTACAGCGGCCTGCCGGTGCGCAGCGACGAGGAGAACGGCGATATCAGTGGCTTGGCCGGCACCCAGGTGTTGCTCGAACTGGAGGCCAGCCAGCCTCTGGCCACTGCCGAACTGGTGCGCGACGACACCCTGCATCAGGCCATGCAGGTGGAGGGCGTGCGAGCCCGTGCCGGTCTGACTATCGAGCGCGAGGGCTACTACCACCTCGAGCTGAGCGACCTGAAGGGGGTCGCCAGCCGCGACCCTATCCGCTATGTCATCCAGGTGCTGCGCGACGCCCCGCCCAGCGTGGCCCTGGCCGAGCCGGGCCGCGACCTGGATCTGCCCAAAAGCATGAATGTGGGTCTCAAGGTGGAGGCGGCCGACGATTTTGGCGTGGGGCGTCTGAGCCTGATCTGGCGCATTAACGATCAGGCCGACCAGCGCCGGGATCTGCAATTCAGGGCAGGTCGGCAGGTGAGCCTGGCCCAGACCTGGGCCCTGGGGGATCTGGATCTGCTGCCCGAGGAACGGGTCTTCTATCACGTCGAGGCCTTTGACAACGACGCCGTCGCCGGCCCCAAGAAAAGCGCCACGCCCGAGTACTCGCTGCGCTACCCTTCGCTGAAGGAACTCTACGAGGAGGTGGCCCAGACCCAGGAGCAGCACCAGGACAGCCTGGAGGTGTGGGCCAAGGAGGAGGAGGACATCCAGAAGTACCTCGAACAAGTGCGGCGCGAGGCGCTCAAAAATCAGGAGATGAGCTGGGAAAAAAAGAAGGAGCTGGAGTCGGCCCTGGCCGGCGAAGAAGCCCGGGCCCGCGCGGTGGAGGAGCTGGCCAGGCAGTTGGAGGAGACGGCCCAGAAGTTGGAGCAGAGCGGCCTGGCTTCGCAGGAACTGCTGCAGAAGATGGAGGAGATCCGGCAGCTGATGGCCGAGGTGGCCAGCCCCGAGCTGCAGCAGGCCCTGGCCCAGCTGCAACAGGCCATGCAGTCCTCCACCCCCGAGGATCTGGCCCAGGCCCTCAAGGAGTTCAACGAAAACCAGCGCATCTTCCAGCAGCGGCTCGACCGCACCCTGGCCCTCTTGCGCCAGATCCAGGCAGAGCAGCACCTGGAGGGGGCGGTCAAACGCGCTGAGGAGCTGGAAAAACGGCAGGAGCAGGTCAACCAGGGGGCCGAGCGCAAAGAGACGGGCCTGGCCCCTCAGGAGAGCCGGCTGCAGCAGGACACGGACGAGTTAAAAAGCGATCTGGACAAGCTGAGTGAGGAGATGAAGGCTTTTGACCAAGAGATCGCCCAACGCCTCCAGGCCCAGGCCCGCACCATGCAGGAGCAGCAGTTGTCCCAGCGCATGCAGGAAATGACCCGCCAGCTCAACGCCCAACAAATGACGGAAGCGCGCCGGAAGGGTGAGAGCCTGTCCGGCGATCTGAAAACCCTCTCGGCGAGCATGCGCAAGATGCAGGGGGATTTTTCCTCGCGGCAGAAGAAGCAGATCGGCCGCCAGTTGCAGCAGGCCCTGGGCGAGCTGCTCCACCTGTCCCAAAGTCAGGAGGCCCTGGGCGGGCTGGGCGCGTCGCCCGACGCCCCGGCCCCCGCCGAGTTGGCCCAGGACCAGTTCGCCCTGCTGCAGGGGGCCGGCTTGGTGGCCGAGCGCCTGGCCCAGGCCGGCAGACAGACCCTCAGTCTGGACCCGGGGCTGAGCACCGCCCTGGGCTACGCCCTGCGCAATATGCAGCAGGCGGCCCAGTTGTTGGGCCAGCAGGAGGCCCACCTGGCCGGCGGGCTGCAGGCCGAAGCCATGCGCAATCTCAACGAGACCGCCCTGCTCTTGCGCCAGAGTATGGACAACCTGGCCAAGTCCCAGATGCCTTCTAGCTTTGGCGAGGCCATGCAGCAGTTGCTGGGCCTCTCGGAGCAGCAGGCCAACCTCAACCAGGGCACCCAGCAGGCCATGGGCCAGGGCCAGCAGCCCGGCCCCCGGGGACAGGGCCGAGATCCGCGCGGGGAAATGAATCGCCTGGCCGCCGAGCAGGACCGCATTTCCCAGGCCCTCGAAATGCTGGAGCGCCAGATGCGGGGGCAGGGCGGGGCCCAGCGACGAGTGGAATCTCTTAAAGACGAAACCAAGTCAGTGGCCGATCAGTTGCGCAACCAGCGGCTCAGCCCCCAGACCCTGGCCGCCCAGCAGCGCATCCTGCATCACATGCTCGACGCCAGCCGCGCCATGCACACCCAGGGCATGGAGGAGAAGCGCCGCTCCGAGAGCGGCCAGGACCAGGCCTACACCGGGTCGGGCGCGCTGCCGGCCGATCTGGGGCAGGCCTATGACCAGTTGCGGGCGGCCATGAAGCGGGCCCTCGATGGCAACTATCCAGACGAGTACCGCGCCCTCATCGAGCAGTACTACGAGCAAGTGTACCAGGATCTGCAGGGCCAGAGGGGGGCGCAATGACCGGCGTTGCCTGCGCCTTGTTGCTGGGCTGGGCCAGCCTCTGCTGGGGGCTGGACGCCGGCCTGCAGCATTACCTGGAGACCGGCGAGTTGGGGGACTGGTCGCCCGAGTCAGGCCGGGAGCGGGGGGCGGCCCTCTTCCTGAAAGGGCAGACTGCCCTGGCCGCTGGGGACACGGCGGCGGCCCGCGTCGCCCTCGAACAGTTGACCCGCTCCGGCAGCGGCCCCTGGACGGCGGCTGGTTGGGGCCTGCTGGCCGAGTGCGCCCTAACTGACGACCGTCTGGACGAAGCCTCGGCCTGCCTGGATCAGGTGCGCCGCCAGGCGGCACAGACGGCCCGCTGGACCCGCCTGCGCCAGGCCGAGCTGCAATATTTTCAGGGCAGCTTTAAGGAGGCTGCCGCCCAACTGGAGGAACTGGTCCGCCAGGACCCTGGCGATCTGGGTGCCAACGACGCGCTGGTTTTGCTGGCGCTGATCGAACGCTACCAGGAAAATGCCGACCAACTCCAGATTTTTGCCCGGGCCCAGCTGCGCCTGCGCCAGGGCCGGCCAGCCGACCAGGAGTGGGCGCAATTGGACACCGGGGATGGCCTCCAGGACCTGAGTCTGCTCATTCAGGGCAGGTGGCAGGCCGGCCGCAATCCGGCCGCCGCGCTGCTCCTCTACCAGCGCCTGGGCACCCAGTTTCCCAAGAGTCCCTATGCTGCCGAAGCGCAACTGGAAGCAGCAGCCTTGCACGAGGCCGGCGGCGAATTGGCCGAGGCACTGGTCGTATACGAGGCGGTGCTGGCCCGTTTCCCCGACGACGCCCGTCTTCCCGAGGTGCGCCTGCACATTCAGCGACTGCGCCGCCAGTCACAGGGAGGCAGATAATGAAACACTGGGGCTGCTGCGTGGTGCTCCTGCTCCTGCTGCGTATCCCAGCCGGCGCTGACCGCCTGCTGGTCTACATGGACCTGGAGCAGCGCGATCACCTCAAGGCCTATGGGCTGGCCTTCTGGAGCCTGAAGCAGGAGGCCCCGGTCGAGTGGTTGCTCAATTACCGGGGTGGCGCCTTCCTGATGGAAGCCCGGCCCGAGTTCGTGCAGGAGGCGCAGATCCGCGGGGTCTCCGGTGCGCTGGTCTCCGAAGCCCAGGCCGCTACCATCTACGCCGAGATCGACCAGGGCAATATGGACGTGGTGCGCCTGGAGAAGGCACCCCGGGTGGCGGTGTACACACCTCCCGGTGCCAAACCCTGGGACGACGCAGTGACCATGGCCCTGGAGTACGCCCAGATCGAGTACGACAAGATTTGGGACCCCGAGGTGCTGCAGGGCAAACTGGCTGACTACGACTGGCTGCACCTGCACCACGAGGATTTTACCGGCCAGTACGGGAAGTTCTTCGCCAGTTTCGGCCACGAGCCCTGGTATCAGGAACAGCAGCTCCAGTACGAGGCCCAGGCCCGGCGCCTGGGTTTCGCCAAGGTCTCGGACGAAAAGAAGGCTGTGGCCCGCACCATCTGCGAGTACGTGCGCCAGGGAGGCTTTCTCTTCGCCATGTGCTCGGCAACGGACAGTTTCGACATCGCCCTGGCCGCCGGCGGAGTGGACATTGCCCCGGCGATCTTCGACGGTGACCCGGCCGATCCCCAGGCCCAACAGAAACTCGACTTCAGCCGCTGCATCGCCTTTGAGAACTTCACCCTGGAGATGAATCCCCTGGTCTACGAGTTCTCCGACCTTGACACCAGCCCCAAGGAAGGCAGCCAGGTCCGCTCGGCTGAGGCCGATTACTTCACCCTCTTCGAGTTCTCGGCCAAGTACGACCCGGTGCCCACCATGCTCACCCAGTGCCACACCAATGTCATCAACGGTTTCCTGGGGCAGACCACCGGCTACCACAAACACCAGGTCAAGAAGTCGGTGACCATCCTGGGGCAGGTGGAAGGCGGCGACGAGGTCAAGTACATCCACGGGCAGGTGGGCAAGGGCACCTACACGTTTTACGGGGGCCACGACCCGGAGGACCACCAGCACCACGTGGGCGACCCGCCCACCCAACTGGCCCTCTTCCCCAACTCGCCGGGCTATCGGCTCATCCTCAACAACGTGCTCTTTCCGGCGGCCAAGAAAAAGGAGCGCAAGACCTGAGGAGAGATGGAAGGGTTGCTCTCTGCGATTGCGAAAGGAGCGAAGGCATGAAAAAGAAGGCCATCGCCAAAGTAAAAGCCACGCTGGTGAAAGCCGCACCGCTGCCGGCGGAGGATTCGTTTGCCGAGGTGCTGCACCTCATCCAAATCCGCCCGGCAGCGGGCGTACCAGGCGGTCAATGCCGAGCTGGTGACGCTCTACTGGCAGGTCGGCGAATACATCAGCCGCAAGCTGGAGTCCGCTGAATGGGGAGATGGCGTCGTCGATGAGCTGGCCCGTTTCCTCGCTCGGACGCAGCCGGGACTGAGAGGATTCACCCGACGAAACCTATTCAGAATGCGGCAGTTATATGAGTGTTACCGGGAACATGCAATTGTGTCAGCACTGCTGACACAATTACCCTGGACCCACCAGCTGCTCATTTTCAGCTACGCCAAAGGGGAGGAAGAACGGGAGTTCTACATCCGGCTGGCGATCCACGAGAAATGGTCGAGCCGCGAACTCGAACGCCAGTTTCGCAGCGCCCGTTTCGAGCGCACCGTCCTCAATCCGCCAAAAGTCTCACCACTGGTGCGACAATTACATCCCGAGGCCCTGAACATCTTCAAAGACGCCTACGTGCTGGAGTTTCTGGGCCTCGCCGACGATCATTCTGAGGCCGACCTACACGGGGCGCTGCTCCGCAACCTGGGCCGCTTTCTCACTGAGTTGGGCCGCGACTTCTGCTTCGTCGGCTCCGAGTATCCCATTCAGGTCGGCGGGCAGGACTTTGCGCTCGACCTGCTCTTCTTTCATCGCGGGTTGTATTGCCTGGTCGCCATCGAACTCAAGGCCGCCCGCTTTGAGCCCGAACACCTCGGCAAACTCAACTTCTATCTCGAAGCCCTCGACCGCGATTACCGCAAGTCCCACGAAAACCCCGCCATCGGTCTGCTCCTCTGCGCCACCAAGGACAGCGAGGTCGTCGAGTATGCCCTCAGCCGTTCCTCTCCCCGGCGATGATCGCCGAATACGAGACCCAGCTCCCGGACAAAAAACTGCTCCAGGCCAAACTCCACGAGTTCTACCTCCTCCTCGCTCCGCCAGACAGTGAAGAAGCGGATAGGCCGCCGGCTAAAATGAAGCAAACAAAGAGAGGGATCCAACGGTGATCGAGGGCCTCAGGCCCTATTCTTCCTTCAGCAGTTCTCTTCTCCGCAACTTCAAGCCTCTTTTGTGAATACTCCGCTCCAAATATCCAGCCCATTGAACGTTTCGCCCTGATCTCCGTATAAAGTAGTAGAGAAACGTCCTGGCATCTCGACCGACCTTCAGGGGCCATGTCCGGCAGCGACGAAGAGTTGATGAAGCGCCTGCAGGAAGGGGAGGTCAAGGCCTTCGATCTGCTCTACGAGCGCTACCGCGAACGACTCTACAACTTCATCTTGCGTTTGACACAGGATTCGGCCCTGACCGCGGACGTGTACCAGGACACCTTCATCCGGGTGCTGCAGCGCGCAACGCACTATGACGCGCGCCACCGGTTTTCGACCTGGATCTTCACCA
>SICG01000063.1 GCA_009691525.1 Candidatus Latescibacterota bacterium
CAGCTGGAGCGCATGCGCCGAGGATACACGGTAAGCCAGTACCGCGCCCTGGTCGAAGAACTGCGCCGACGCCTGCCAGGCGTGGCCCTCACCACCGACCTCATCGCCGGCTTCTGCGGCGAAAGCGAGTCTGATTTCCAGCAGACCCTGGACCTGGTCGGGGAACTTCGCTTCGACGCGGCCTTCATGTTCAAGTACTCGCCGCGGGAAGGCACCTTCGCCCACAAGAAAATGGCGGACGACGTGCCCGAAGCGCTGAAAACTGAACGCCTGGAGCGGATCATTGCGCTGCAGGAGGGGATCTCCTGGCAGATCAACCAGCGGCTGGTCGGCCAGACTACCGAAGTGTTGGTCGAAGGCCCCTCCAAGCGCCAAACCGCTCAGACCCGCAGCTACTACGGCCGTTCACCCCAGGGCAAAACCGTCGTCTTCCCCTATGAAGCGGCCACCAACAGTCTGGTCAGGGTACACATTGAACGCGCCACCTCGCACACCCTCTTCGGCGAGTTGGCTGAAAATGAAACCCTTGAAATCCCCTTCCAACCGTCACAGGAGTAATCCCATGCTGCGTCGCGCACTGATATCTAGTGCCGCCCTCTTGCTGATAATCCAGGCAGCCTTTGCCCAGCCTCGCGTCCTCGATCCCGATATCCAGGTGCGCAAACTCTTGGGCGCCAGCCGCGGGGTCTTCCGCATGGCCGAAGACCCCAGAGACCACAACCTCTACCTACTCTTTCAGAGCGGCGCCATCTCCCGCATCGAACTGACAGAAGGCGACAATACCTCGGAGACCCAGGCCCTGTACACCGCCACTGACCACAAGGTCAGCTCGCCGGCTGGCTTTGCCATCGGTCCGGACGGCACTATGTACCTTACCCAAAACAAGAGCGCCGCCGGAGGCCGCAACGTGGCCTCCATCACCAAAGGGGTGATCGATGCGGCCACCGGCGAGCGGGTCTGGTCCATCCTGGCCCAGACCGAACCTTTTGAGCAGTGCGACTGCATCTTCAACCACCAGGTCAACGGCACCGTCGTCAGCCCGGACAATCGTTATGTGTACGTCAACAGCGGCTCGCGCACCGACCACGGCGAGATCCAGGACAACAACAACCGTTTCCCCGGGATGCGCGAGGTGCCGCTGAGTTCGGCCATCTTCCGGCTGCCTACCAACGGCCAGGACCTGGTGCTGCCCGCCGCCGATGCCGCATTGCGCGCCAGCGGCTACCTCTACGCCGACGGGGTGCGCAATGCCTACGATCTGGCCTTTGCCGCCAACGGCGATCTCTTCGCCACCGAGAATGCCCCTGACCGCGACATGGCTGAGGAACTCAACTGGCTGCGCGAGGGCCACCACTATGGCTTCCCCTGGCGCATGGGCCTTGAGGACAACCCCCAGCGCTCCCCTGACTACAACCCGGCCAAAGACCCCCTCTTGCCCAAGCAATTCACCGCTGTGCGCGAGGGCTACTACCACAATGACCCCACCTTCCCCCCCCCGCCGGCCCCTTTCACCGATCCGGTGCTCAACCTGGGTCCGGACGCCGACAGCTACCGTGACCCTAATACCGGCGAGATCAAGGACGCCAGCGAAGAGGGCGCGCCCCTGGGCACTTTCACCGCCCATCGTTCGCCCCTCGGGCTGGTCTTCGATGTGGGGGGCCATCTGGGCGGCAGGTACACCGCTGGCGCTTTTGTGCTGAGCTGGACCGAGGGCGACCCCATTGGCGACAGCAAGGCTGGGCCCTTCAAGGATGCCGGTCAGGATCTGCTCCACCTGGAACTGACCAAGGTGGGCGACAACTACCAGGCCCATGTCACCCGCATCGCCGACAAGTTCGCCAACCCCATAGATGCGGTGCTGGTGGCCAATCAGCTCTATGTGTTGGAATATGGCGGCAGTCGGGGGGTGTGGGAGCTGACCTTCCCGGAGAAGGCCACTGCCGTGGAAGAGGAGTTAGTCAAGCCCACAGGTTTCTCCCTGGGGCAGAACTATCCCAATCCCTTCAACGCCACCACCACCTTCGTCTACCAGGTGGGCCGGGAGGTGTGGGTGAGCCTGAGTATCTTCGACCTTGCCGGTCAACGGGTCCGCTCCCTGGTCAATGCCAGCCAGGCGGCGGGCAGCTATGCGGTGGTCTGGGATGGCACTGACGATCGCGGCCAGCGGGCGGCCAGTGGCGCTTATCTGTACCGCTTGCAGGCTGGCGACTTTGTGCAGACCCGACAGCTGGCCCTGATCAAATAAAGGTCCTGTTGATCCTGCTGGCCGCCGCGCTGGCCACCCAGGCCCAGCCTTCCCCCAGCACAGTATCCCAACTCCCCGATTACCTGAACTGGGGGTGGGGCGAGGTGATGGTGCTGGAAAACGGCTTGATCACCTTGGCAATGGTCCCGCAGATCGGCGCGCGTGTCATGCAGTACAATCTGGGCGCACATTAGGGCCTTTTTCTCAACCCCGCAGAGATCGGCAAGCTCTACGAGCCCAACCGCACCTCACCCTGGCACAACTAGGGTGGATACAAGAACTGGCCAGCCCCCCAGGATAACTGGGGCTGGCCGCCCCCGCCCATCCTGGATGCCGGGGTCTACGAGAGCCGCGTGACGCTGGATACGCCGGATTCGGTGGGGGTGTGGTTCTCCAGCCCGGTGGAACAGTGGAAGACCCCTGATCTGCGCTTTGAGCGCCGGTTGACTCTGTACCGGGGTTCGAGTCGGGTGAGGGTAGAACAAACCCTCATCGCGGTACCCTGGCGGGCATCCTCGACCGCGCCGCCCTGCCCCGGATGACCGCCGTGCTGGGGGAGACGGCTGCGCCCACGACCTTTGCCCTGGCGCAGAACTTTCCCAATCCCTTCAACCCCACCACCACCATGGCCTATCAGATGGACCAGGCGGGACGGGTAGAACTGGCCATCTACGATCTGGCCGGGGCCCGTATCCGCATCCTGGTCAGCGCCCCCCAGACAGCAGGCCGCTATATAATCCAGTGGGACGGGACGGATGCACAGGGCCAGCAGGCGGCCTCCGGGATCTATTTTTACCGCCTCTCCACTCCCCGGGGCAAAAAGTGAAGCGGATGGTGCTGGCGCGGTGAAATGTCTGGGCCTGCTCTTGATCACGGCGGTGATGCCGGCCACCTGGGGCTCGCTCAAGGGAAAGACCCCTTGAGTTAACTCCTTACCTGGCCAGTTCTGCGCTATCCAGCACCCCCACTTCCCTCCCCTGCCCATCCTCCACCCACAATTCGACCCGCACGGCCTCTTTAGGCGCGTTAACCGCCTCGTCTAGGGCAAAAGTCTCCAGGGGGGTGACCGGGTGCTTTGCCCCTTCCTGCACCACCTGCCCCCGTGCATCCAGCAGGACCAGGCGCGCGGTGCCCACATGGAAGACTCCGTACTGGCCGGTGAAACGGCTCCCATGGACTACCAGTCTCCCGGCGGTGGCGCCCACCGGGTTGACCTTGAGAATGGGGCCCTTGACCTTGGCGGCCCACCAGTCCTCCACAAAGGTGTAGCGCCCGCCCTTGGCGGCCAGCTCTTTCACCGGGCTGACCACCTCCACCTCCAGATAGAGCGGGTCCTTGTTCAGCCACACCTCCACCGTGGCGCCCTGGTCTGGGTACTCCTCTCCGGGGAAAAGCGCAAAGGTGCGGGCGTACGCATAACCCTCGCCCTCATCCACATAGCAGATCCAGCCCTCCGGAGCGTCGGCAAAGAGCTTCTGGTTCAAGGGCATGAAGCGTACCCCAAAAATTCCCGGCGCCACCTGACCGGCCCAGGCCGAGGCCGTGTCCATGGTGGTGCGCACGCCCCTTTCTCCATAACGGCTCTGAGGGTTGAGGGGGAAGTAGACCCAGAAATTCTCGAAGTCCTCTAAGCCGGGGTGATGCACCGGCGCCTGGGTGATCTCCCACACGCTCCAGCGCTGTGCTCGCTCCCCTTCGTTGACGATGGTCTGCGCCACCCGCACCCGGCTGGTGCCCGGATAGATGCTCAGCCGCCGCTCGAAGCGCAGTTCGGGAGTGCGCCACTTTTCTTTTGGACTGGAGACCCACACGACCACCGAGTCCACAGTGTCAGCCTCGATCCTGGCCTCGTACGGCGCCCCGTCCAATATGGGTGGCGGGGGCCAGCCCCAGGGGTCCTGAGGGGCCGGCCAATTCTTGTACCCCCCGTAATTGTGCCACAGCGAATCCGGCAGTGGCTCGTAGAATTTCCCCAACTCCCGCTCATTGACAAAGATCGAGGCGTGCTGGCCCAGGTCGTACTGCATGACCCGCGCGCCGATGCGCGGCGTCACCGCCAGAGTAATCAGGCCGTTTTCCAGCACCACCGCGTCCCAGCCCCAATTTTTATAGTTGGACTTGGTCGCAATCCGGGTCTGGGCTGAAAGTGTGGGCGCGGCACACAGCAAGAGGAGCAGCGCCAGGGCGAGTTTGGGCATATGGCGATCCTCGGCTATGGGAAGGGTGTGTGAAGCTCGAGCCGATTTAGCAGTTGCCGCGCCGTGGCATTTTCGGGCTCCACAGACAAAAGCTGCTGGAGGACCTGGCGGGCCTCGTCGCGCCTGCCCTCGCGCTGGCAGGAGAGGGCCAGGCTCAGATAGGCCTTGGCATAGCGGGGCTCCAGGGCGATGGTCTGCTCAAAGGCGGCGATGGCCGGTCTCTCCTGGCCGGCTTTCTGGTAGGCCAGCCCCAGGTTGAAGTGGTGGCGGGGATCGGCAGGGTCCAGCTCCAATGCCCGCTGGTACGCCCGGATCGCCTCCAGCACCTCGCCCCGGCGCAGTTGCGCGGCCCCCAGGTTGTTGTAGGCCGGCGCATAGTCGAATTCGGCGATGGCCGCCTTGAAACGGGCCACGGCCGAGTCGAGCTGGCCCCGCTCCATCAGCACCAACCCCTGGGCATTGAGCGCTTCAACAAAGCGCGGTTTGATTTCAATGGCTTGCTGGTAGTGGCGGTGGGCCCCTTCCAGGTCTCCCTGCTGCGCGCAGAGCACCCCGGCGTTCTTATTGGCCTCGTAGGTGCGCGGGTCAAGGCTCAGAGCCCGCTGGTATTCGACCATCGCCTTGGCGAAGCTCCCCTGCCGGGCGTACAGCACTCCCAGATTGTTGTGGGCATCGGGCGATTCGGGAAAGATCTGGACCAGTTCCTCCCTGGCCTGGGCTTCGTTTGAGGGCCAGTAGAACTGGAAGATGGTCAGGCCCAGGACCGGCAGGGCAAGGTAGAGCAACTGCCTGCCGCTTTCGCGCAGGTACCCGGTCCAGCCCCGCGCGGCGATTTTCACCTCGATGCCCTCCCCCTCGATACCCAGGTTCACCTGGTGCTTGCGCTCCCTGAGCTTCCAGATGAACCCGTCGAAGTAATAGTGCAGCAGGGTCGAGGTGATGACGAAGATCTCCACCAGCTGGATGGCCTGCCCTGAACTGAGGAAACCCTCCAGCATGTTGATGCTGCCATAGGCGAAGCAGACCAGCACGTACAGGGCGATAATAGGTATGGAAGGGGCGGAGAAGAAGGCTTTGAGCAGGGCGGTGGCGCCGACCTGTTTTTTGACTAGGTTGTGGTTGTAGACCCAGACAATGGCGAAGTACTGGATGTCGTGGAAAACCGCAAAGGCCGCGTACCCGATCACCAGATCCCCGATGTAGACCCAGGCGTAGTAGATGAGGAACAAAGTGGTGGCCATCACCGCCACCTTGGGGAGGCTGATGACCTGTCCCGTCTGCCGGCGGTGGAAGAGGTTGCCCACATATGCCGCCCCCACCGCCAGGGTGAAATACAGGAGGGCCTGCTTTAAGACCTGGGCTTGCGAAGCGGAGAGAAAGGGCAGGCCCACCTTCTGGGTGTGGTCCAGAATGCGGTGGAAGTACTCAGGGCTGTACACCACCACCACCGCAAAGGCGCAGGCGGATAAGAGCCAGTCCAGGCGGGCGTCGATCCGGGAAAAGACGCGGTTTTTGCCATCGTAGATACGCATGATGCCGTAATGCTGCATGAAGAGGTGCCAGATCTCCCACAAGAGCACCATCATGAACAGGCCGTGCAGGGTGTGGAACTGGGCGTAGGCCACCACTGCCAGCACAATCAGTGGGGCGATGACGAACTTCTCCTTGAAGGTGGCGAAGAGGTCCCGGTCCCCGTAGGCACGCATGAACCCTGGCAGATGGTGGCCGGTGGCGAAGAGGGCCAGGGCGTAGAAGGCGATGGTCTGGGAATCGAAGAACCCGCGCAAGGGCAGGAGGGTAAGCAGGCACAGGAAGGGGGTGCCGACGAAGAAGAACAGATCGCCGCAGGGCGAGATGATCCACTGCTGCCGGCGGTAGTAAGCGCCCAGAGACGTCATGGCTGCTTCAGTAGGCGACGACGATGGTGCGCGCTGCGGCGTCTTTTCCGGACTCCGCTCCCACATCGATGCGGCAGGTGTAGATCCCCGGCTGCACCAGCCCCCCCTGCAGGTCGCGGCCCGCCCAGGTGAAGACCTCCACGTCGCGCCCTGTCGACGCCTGCAATTCAGCCGCCAGCCTGCCGGCCATGTCGTAGATCCGCACCCGGGGCGCGGCTCCAGCCACCTTGAACACGGCAAAGCGGATCTGGACCACGTCGTTGATCCCGTCGCCGTTGGGGGTGAATACCCGGGGCGCGATCTCCAGATCGCCGATCAGCCAGTCGCTACCGGCCAACTCGGGCAGATAGACCACGTTCCCGTGCCGCTGGGACGGGGCCACCGTCTGCCACAGTCCGGGGCGCTGACTGTCGCCAAGTTCCAGGGGAAAGATCGTGGCGTTGCGCAGCACTCGGGTGGTGAATTCCACCTGCAGTGAATCCTCCTTCACCCGTGCGGGTAGGCCGATCTGCAGCAATGAGTCCTGGGTCACTTCCACCCCCTTGGGGACCACCGGCGCTCCCCCCACCCAAACCCTCACGCTGCCTGCCACCACCGAACTGGACACCCCAAGGCGCAGCAAATCGAAGCCGCTATCGCGCGCATCGGCACTGGGCCACACCATGTACTTGAAATGGGTGTCCTCGTTGACCGGAGCCTGTCGCGGTAGCAAGAAACCCACCGCCTCCTGCACCAGCGCATCCTCGAACTCGATCGACAGCGACCGCATCACCGGCGCCACTTGCGGATCCTCGGTCGACAGGATCAGCTCCAACTGGATGTACCGACGCGGACTCTCCGACTTGAACGCCTCCCCTGAAACCTGGTAGAAGTTGCTCCACTCCCCCCAGTCATCGCCCGCCACCACCGCGGTGTCCACCGGGCCACGCACCACCTTGGGCTTGCTGCTCCATTCGGACTCGCTGATCACATTACCCAGCTTGTCGTGGAAGGTGTAGAGATCCTGCAGGGTATTGCCGGCGCGCGAGCGCAACTGCAGCCGGGTGTCCGGCGGCAGCCCGGCGTCCCAGGCGAGGGTCTTGATGGCCTTGGGACGCTGGTCCCCCACCAATTGCCCAAGGTCGATGAACCCGGAACGCAACTCCACCCGGGCCGGGTGGCCCGGCGAGAATAGCATGAACTCCATCGGGTGCGAGTACCAGCCCTGGTCGGTCAGGGCGTGCCAGAAGAGGTAGCGGATCTTGCGGGGTTTAAACAGATAGCGGAAGTGGCGCGACTCGCCCGGTAGTGGTTCCACGATGAGGGGGGCGAAGTCGATGTCGCCCGAGGTGGTCCGCCGCCCGTCTGAGTAAAGGATCTCGTACCCCTCCCCAACACTAAAGCCATCCGAGACAAAGAAGGACAGAGCCTCGCCCCGGGTCTTCCAGTAGAGGAAGATCTCGTCGATCCAGAACAGCCCCCCCAGATCCACCTGCCACCAGACCCCGCTCTCCTTCCACCCCCCCTTGGTCTTCACGGTGAAGATATTGGCGTAGGTGTCCATGAATCCATCGAACATGTTCTGCGGCTCGCGAGCCAGCAGGCCGTTGGCGAAGGAGCCGCCCCGCTCCAGGGTCCCCAGGCTGACGTTGTCGCCCACGCCCACCACCTCCACCTCGGCCAGGGCCGCATCCTCGCTCGGCGCGTCGGCGGCGATGCGGATGAACTGCACCATCCGATAATGGTCCTTCTGCTTCGGGTCCACGCCGATCCCCTTCTCCAGCACAAAGGTGGTGTCGAGGGAACCTGAGAGCGCAAATTTGACTAGGGTATCGGTGTTGGGCTGGGTGGTGCGGTAGACCACGTCGTACTTGAATACATCATCGGCGACCTTGATCCGCGCTCCGGTGGCCACGTACACGCTGAACTGCCTGAAGGGACGGGCTCCTTCCTGGTTGGGGAAGCGCAACCGTATCTCCTTGGCCAGGACAGCGCGCCCCAGGTCGATCTCCACCAGCCAATCGACCACATTATCCGCCGGGTCCGGTCTCCAAAAGGTCTGCGGATCCCCGTCGATGACCCGCCCGGCCGCCTGGCTGTTGCTGCCGGCATTCCAGATGCCCCCGTGCACCTCGCCGCGCTTCTGGGTGGGGTGCGCGAAGAGGAGCGCGTCGCGTATCGGGTCGATGTTCTTGCGGTACTTGACCAGTTGCAGCTGGCCGGCCGCACCGACCTCCACCACCCCCTTGGGGATCTGCCAGGTCTGCCATTCCCGGGCACTATCGAAGGTGAAGACCTCGGCCCTGCCCCTGCCCGCGCTCAACAGCAGGGTAGCCAGACCGGCCCGCAGGAAGACTCCGCACCTCATCTGATTACTCCTTTCCTCAGTAGACGATCCCCACCGGCTGGACGCGGCGGAAGTTCTTCAGTTCGGACTGGATGACGATTTCAATCAGGTAGATCCCCGGCGGTAATAACTGGCCGGCGCTATTCCGCCCGTCCCAGAAGATCCGCTGAGGGCCGGCGCCCTGCAGGCCCACCTCGACCTGGGCCTGGTGCGCCCCGTCCAGGGCGTAGAAATTCAGTTCAACAGGCAAGGGTGCGGGTAGGCGGAAGAGGGTGTAGGCGATCTCCAGGCGGTCATTGGCCCCGTCGCCGTTGGGGGTGAAGACTGCGGCAGAGAGCCGCAGCGCCTCGATGACCTGGCCCGCCTCTTCGGCGACCCCCAGCACCCGCAGGCTGTTGGTCCCCACTCCCGCCGACACGTCCCCGGCCTCGACCTGCTGGGGAAAATCACCGCTGTCGGTGGCAAAGACCTCGGCCTCGAAGGTGTTGGCAATGTTGAAGACCTCGCTGCCGAACACCACGCGGATGGGGGTGGTGGTGGTGTCGGTGATCTTCCTGGGCAGAAAGATCACCAGGGCCTCCGGGTCCTCGGCCACCTGGGCCGGGGCCACCTCGGCCAGCGGTTCGCCCATTTCAAGGCGCCGGAACGCGGGGCGGCTGCCGGTCTTGATGCGCACCGCGTCAAAGCCCCTCTGGTTGGTGCTGTTGAACTCGGCTTTCAGGTCGTAGGAAAAATCGATCATCCTCCCCAGGTTGACCTGGGTGAAGCCGGCGGCAGGCTGCGGCTCGTCCAGCCGTGCCACTTCGCCTTTCACCTGGCCGGCCAGCAGCGGCGACAATTCGATCCACAGCGAATCCAGGCGGACGAAATCGGCGAAGGCCTGGCTCTCCAGGGTCACCCGCACCTGCAGGTACCGGCCCCGCTGCAGCGGGGCCTGCGCCCCGGGCTGGGTAAGCGGGAATGACCAGTAGGTCCAGTTCTCGATATCGTAGCCCACCGAGGCCTGCAGCCCGGGCTTGCCCTCCTGAGTCAACCCTTCCCCGGTCTGGTCCGGCTTCTTCAGCTCCTTCTCGTACCGCTCGCGAGCCACCACCCGCTCGGCCCCGGTGTCGGTGAACTCGTGGTACAGGTTGGGATCGTCGTCGCGGCCACTGCGCAACTCCACCTTGATCTGCGCCTTGGCCTGTGGGGCCTCGACCGCCTGGTCGCCCACCCGGCGCATGGGGGTGGCGCTCCAGGACAACTGCCCAAAGTTCCAGTCGCGGCGTAAATCAGTGATCCTGGTGGTATAGTAGACGCGCTTGGGGATGCCCTCGCCCTTGAGCACGAACTCCCCAAAGGTCCCCAGCTGGACTGCCCCCTCAATGTTATTCAAGCCCACGCCAATGTCGTCGATCGACACCTTGCGCCTGAAGCGCATGAAGCGCACATACTGCTTGGGGAAGTCGAGTTCTACCTCCTTGTCGAAGTTCTGCGGGAGGTCGGCGATCAGCGTCTTCAGCCGGTGGTAATCGCCGTCGCCGTTCTCCCTGTTCAGCACCGGGTCGGTCTCCTCGGAGGCGGAGACCTCGAAGGCCTTGACGATGTCCTTCGAAAGGGGCGTGCCATCGTTGCGGAAGCCCCGGGGCGGGGTGAAGAAGCCGAACTGGTCCGCCGGCACCGGCACCCCCACGTCGATGGTGTACCATTCTGAGTCAATGCCGCGGGAAACCGGCGGGCTGTAGGAGAGACTATCCCCATCCACCCATTTGGTCGTCAAGGATCCTGCGGTAAACCAGTAGAAACCATTAGCCGCCCTCCAGATGCGGGGCTGCTCGCCGTCGATGTAGCCCAGTGCTGTCGGGAATTTGAAGGGTGACCAGTTGGCCATTTGCGAGAGGATATTGACGTCTCTGGTGATATATCGCGGCTGGATCGCGCCGGGAACACTGGTGAAGTCCATGAACACGAAGCTGCTGTCTGCTTCGCTCCAGTCCAGGCCGCTGCCGCCTATCTTCCACACCGCCACCTCAGCCTTGCCCACAGCGGCGCTCCCGAGAACCAGCCAGATCATCAGCCATCCGTGCATCGCCATAGCCCCTACCTACTATGAGTCCACCTCATTCAGGCGCTGCCAGCCCGTCGTAGTGGCGCAGCGCTTCCTCGCCAATCGCCCACTGGCGCCGGTATTTACGGCGCAGTTGCTCGTTCAGTTCGTCCAGCCGGTGCTGCTGCTTTTCCTGGCGGGCGTAGAAAAGGCTCAGCTCTATCGCCTCTTCAAAAGGCCGGCGTCGGGCAGGCAGGCGCTCTAGCACCTTGCAGATCGAATAGGCCTCTGCTAACTCCCGCTTGTCCTTCAAAGCCGAGCGCAGCGGCCGGTCGACCCTGACAGGGCCTTGCACCTGCCCGGAGGAATCTCGGAGCGCGGCATCCATAACCTCTTTGTAGATCACGCGCTCAAAGGCCCGCATCCCATAGATCCCGCCGTTCTGTTCGGCGTGCAGGCGGATGCTGTGCTCGGCGGCCAGTTTCCCCATGTCCGCCCCGTCGCGGATCTGGGCCAGCAGGGACTCTGCCTCTTCCCGGGTGGGCGCCAGGATCTCCTGGATCACGATCTCCGCGGGCACCTGGTAGAGTTCTGGGTGGGCCGCGTAGTGCGCCCTGGCCTCCTCCTCGGTGGCCACCACCTCTTCCTCCAACTCCTTTTTCCACAGGGCTTCCAACAGCCGCCGCTCGCGCTCCTCGCGGACCTGGCGCTGCACCTGCGGATACTCGGCAAAGCCGACCTTCTCTGCCGCTGCCGCCAGCACGGCCTCAGGCACTGCCTTCTTGCGCAGGATTTGCTCCACCTGCGCGCTGTCGAGGGCCGCCCGCTGGGCTGCCAGCCACTCCACTGCCTCGCCCACGGCAAGCTGCCCTCCGGCGAACCGGTAGAGCGGTGCGGCCTGTTCCTGTGGGCTGAGCGCCGGGCGCCCCGGAGCGGCATTCCAGGCCTCGATCAGCCGCTGCAGGCAGACCGGATCGACCCGCACCCCTAGGCTGTCCGCCAGTGCCGCGATATGCCCGGCCTTGAGCTGTTCGAATTTCTGCATGACCGTGCCGCGCGTGATGACCGTGCGGTACTTCTCGTAGTCGAGTGGCTTTTTGTCGAGCACTCTGACGATCTCGTAGCCCTGGGGGGTGCGGAAGGGCGCGGAGACCTGGCCCACCTTCATCTCCTTGAATACTTTGCCATAAATCCGGTCCGAGACCCGATCAAAGGCGTAGTACTGATCAAACGCCCCACCCTTGGCCGCGGTCTGGCGGTCCAGGGAGCGCCGGCGGGCCACCGCTGCGAAGCTCTTGCCGGCCTTGAGCTCGGCATAAGCCGCCTCGGCATCCTGCTGGGTGGCCAGCAGGATGTGCGCCCCGCGCACTGCCTGGCTAGCCGGGTGCGCCGCAAAGCTCTCCCGCAGCTCCTGCTCGCTGAGCTGGATGCCCTGGCCCAGCTTGACCCGCAGGTACGCATCGATCATTGCCTGCTTTTTCACCACCACCACCGCCGCCACCAGCGCCGGATCCCGGTCCAACCCCAAGGCTTGGGCCTCCATAACCATCAGCTTGACATCGATCAGGCTCTGCAGGTAGTCGCGGTACACCTCGGCCCCCTGTCCAGTCGAGCGGTACGCCGGATTGATCCTGGCCTCAAATCGCTGTAAATCCTCCGGGGCAATCTCCTCTTCCCCCACCACGGCCAGGGCATGAGGTCCCGGAACCTTCTCGCAGCCAATGCCCAGGCCGAGGTAGAAAACTGCAAAAAACAACAACCCCATTTGGTCAGCGAACCTCACGGCATTCACTCCTTCTTGGTCAGCTCTAAAAATCTCCGCCGGTGCGCCTTACTCTTGCCCGATTCTCCCAGGAGTTTGTACGCCTCGGCCAGGCCCTGGTGCGCATCGGTGCGGCCCGGCTCCAGGCACAACGCCTGCTCGAGCGCGGCGACCGCCACCGCTGTCTTGCCCTGGAGCAGGTAAGCCCGGCCCAGGTTGCTGTGGGCCGAGGCGTGGGTCGAGTCCAGGCGGATGCTCTGCTCGTACGCGGGGATAGCCTTGTCCACCATGCCCAGCCGCAGGTAGATATTGCCCATATTATTATAGGCGCTCAGGTGCCCGGGGTTGATCTCCACGGCCCGCTGGTAGTGGGGTAAGGCCTTGGGATAGAAACCCAACCGGCCGTACAGATAACCCAGGCTATAATGCGCCTCAGCGTCGTCCGGGTCAAGGCGCAGCCGCTCCTGAAAAAGCTTGATCTGCTTCTCCACTTTCTCGACCTTGGTGTAAGCATCCAGGGACTTCTCTCCCGCCGAGGTCTTGCCCTGCCGCAGGTAGACCTGTCCCAGCCAGCGGTACGGCTCGGCTACTCCCGGCTCATTGACAATGGCCCGGCGCAGGGCTTCTACTGCCTCGTCCAACCGGTTCTGCTGGGCAGAGAGGATCCCCAGTTGCAGCTGAGCGTCGGCATAGGTCGAGTCAGCGGCCAGGGCGCGCTTGAATGCCTGCAGCGCCTGTGCCTGGTCGTTCTCCTTGGCGTATGCTTCGCCCATGGCGCAGGAGGCTGCCGCATTGTCGGGCTGGGCTTGCAGCACCTGTGCCAGCTCTTTCCTGGCCTCCGGGTAGCGGCCCAGGTGCAGATAGACCAAGCCCAGATTGAAGCGTGTCTGCACATGCCCGGGCCTGGCGGCCAGGGCCTTCTCGTACTCGCCGGCAGCCAGGGACAGCCGCCCCTGCTTGGTGTACACCGCACCCAGATGGCACCGGGCAGTCTCGTTGCCAGAGTCCAGGGCGAGCACCTGTTGCAGGGTTTGCTCTGCCTGGTCGAGGTGGTTGAGTGTCAGGTACGTATGGCCCAGGGTCAGGCGCAGATCCGGGTTATGCTCCTCCAGGGCTACGGCTATCTCGTAGAACTTCAGCGCCTGCTCGGCATCCCCCAGGGCCAGGTACGCCCGACCCAATCCGGCGCAAGCCTCGGCCGAGTTGGGCTGCTGGCGGCGCGCCTCCTGATAGGCGACCAGGGCCTGGGCGTAGCGCCGCTGCGCCAGCAGTTCCCGCCCCGCCTCCAGCGGCCCGGTGGGCGCTGCCGCTCGCTGAACCTGAGGTTCCTGGGCCGGCGGCTCCGGCTGCCGGCTGCAACCGCTCATCCAGAGCAAGAGGAGCAGGACGATCATTCTTCCTCGATCAGCAGATACTGGTCCGCCCGCACATTGCGCAGTTCCTGGATGGTGCCGCCGGGCCAGCGCACCTCCACCCGCTCGGCCAACGCGCCATCCCCCAGGCCAAAGTGTAGCCGCAGCTCGTGGGCCGACAGATAACTCCCGCCGCCGTGCACCTGGCGGGTTTGCCGCTTGCCGCCGGCCTCCACTGCCACCTGCGCGCCGACGCCGTCGAAATTGCTGCGCCGGCCCCGCAGCCAGATCCCCAGCCAGTGGCGGCTGTTGCCCCCGTCGTTGCGCAGCAACACGGCCCGGCTGTTCGAATTGGTAAGGGCGATGTCCACATCGCCGTCATTGTCGTAGTCCCCCAAGGCCACCCCCCGACTCACCTCCACCAGTTCCAATCCAGGGCCGGCGTCTGTGGCCTCGGTGAAATGGCCCTCTCCCTGGTTCAGGAGGAGCTGATTGCGCTGGGGATAGAAAGCTGCCGGATCGACGTTCTCCACGTTATCATACACATGGCCATTAGCCACAAAGATATCCAGGTCCCCATCGTTGTCGCAGTCGAAGAATCCGGTTCCGAATCCCAGGTAAGGGAAGCTGATCTTATGGAGGCCGCTCTCCACGGCCACGTCCGCGAAAAAGCCATTGCCTAGGTTGCGGTAGAGGCTGTTGCTCTCCCACTGAAAATTGGTCACGAACAGCTCGGGCCTACCGTCTCCATCTACATCCCCCATTTCCACCCCCATGCCGGCCTGGACCTTGCCATCGAGGCTGAGGCTGGTGCCGCTGGCCAGACCCTGCCCGGTGAAGCGGCTGCCGTCGTTGCGCCACAGGGCATTGGGCGCCATGTCATTGGCCAGATACAGGTCCATATCCCCGTCTAGATCATAGTCGCCAAAGACCACGCCCAGTTCTTTGCCCTGGGTGTTGGCCAGGCCCATTTTTTCGGTCCAGTCCTCAAAGCTCCAGCCCTGTGTTGCCCCCCGGTTGTGATAGAAGCGATCCACCTGGCCGGGGAACTTGCGCGGGTCGCAGTAGAGCCGTTCCGCGGTGTTGCCGATGAAACATGCCAGCGGGTCTTGGACCGGGTAATCCAGGTAGTTACACACGTAGAGATCCAAGTTGCCGTCCTGGTCCACATCGGCAAAAGCCACGCTGCTGCCCCAGCCTCTGTCCCCCACCCCGGCCTGGCCGGTAAAATCTCTGAAGCAACCATTCCCCTCGTTGCGCAAGAGCACGTTAGAGCCGTAGTTGGCCACGTAGAGGTCCGCATCTCCGTCGTTGTCATAGTCGCCCACGGCCACGCCCATGCCGTAGCTCGTGTCTGCAGTACCGCTCTGCGCTGTCACGTCGACAAATTTGCCGTCTCCGGTGTTGCGGTACAGGGCATCGCTTGCCAGGGGCGCCGTGGACAAGCCGGGCAGCCGCCCGCCATTTACCAGAAACAGGTCCAGCAGGCCGTCGTTGTCGTAGTCCAGGAAAGCCACCCCTGATCCATAGGTCTCTGCCAAATAGCGCCCGCCCTGGGCGCCATTCTCGTGCTTGAAGCGGATGCCGGCTTTTTCTGTAACATCCACGAACCACACGCCCTCGGCGATGGAGGCTCCAGCCCACAGCAGCACCCCGCAGAGCAGGGCCTCCCTCACTTCCTTTCCCCCCGCCGCACTTGGATCAACTGGTTAGCCGCCACCTTCCCCAGCACCTCCTCGGTACCATCTGGCCAGCGGACCACCAGGCGCTCGACCACTTGTTCTTTGCCCAGCCCAAAGTGCAACCGCAGGTCGTTCTGCGACAGGTACCCGGTGCCGGCGCGCACCTCGCGCAGTTGTTGGCGCTGCCCGGCCCAGAGCGTGACCCGGGCGCCGACGGCATAGCGGTTCATCCCCTCCTGCCGCAGTTCCACCAGCAGCCAGTTCTGCCTGTTACCCCCGTCATTGCGCAACAGGGTGGGTCGGTCGTCGATATTGAGCACCACCAGGTCCAGGTCGCCGTCATTGTCCAGATCCCCCACTGCCGTGCCCCGGCTGGACTTTTCGACCTGCATCCCCGGCCCGGTCTGCAAGGTCACCTCGATGAAATCGCCGTGTCCATTGTTCTCGAAGAGTTGGTTGCGCTGGGCATAAGTGGTGCCCAGGTCGTGCTGGTCCACCTGCGGGTAGACGTGGCCGTTGGCCACGAACAGGTCCTCATCCCCATCGTTGTCGTAGTCGAAGAACTCGGTCCCCCACCCCAGGGAGCCGATGCTGGAGGCGCCCAGGGAGGTGGCAAAGCTGATGTCGGTGAAGAACCCGCGTCCGTTGTTCTGGTAGAAGGTATTGTTGTCGTGCGAGAAATTGGTGACGAACAGATCCAGGTCGCCGTCGTTGTCGGGGTCCCCGACGGCGATCCCCATGCTGCCCTGCTCCCGCCCATCCTCGCTGTACGCACACCCGGCCAGCATGGCGATCTCGCTGAAATGCCCCCCGTCGTTGCGAAACAACAGTTTAGGGGTCGAATCATTGGCCACATAAATATCTATATCCCCGTCGTTATCGTAATCGCCGGCCACGGCGGCAAAGCCGTAATAGCGGTGGTCATCGATCCCCACTTGGGCGCTGATCTCGGCGAAGCGCCAGCCGCGCTGCGAGCCGTCGTTGCGAAAGAACTTGTCCTGCGCTCCCGGCATGCCGCGCGGGCCGTAGAACACGCTGATCCCGTGCCAGGTGCAAAAGCTCATATCCGCGGGGATATAGTCGGGATCGAAGTCGATGTACTTGGCCAGGTAGAAGTCCAGGTCGCCATCCCCGTCATAATCGCCAAAGGCCGCCCCGGTGCTCCATCCTGGCTCGTCCACCCCAAGCTGGGCTCCCACCTCGGTGAATTTTCCATTCCCATCGTTATGGTACAGGGCATTGCGTCCGTAGTCGGTCAGGTAGAGGTCCAGCCAGCCGTCACCGTCGTAGTCAACCACAGCGCAGCCCATGCCCCAGCCCACGTGATCCACCCCCGTCTGCTTCCCCACCTCGGTAAAGCGCCAGTTGCCATCATTTCGGTACAGGGCAGCGCGCGGCACCTGGCCTGGCGCAAAGCCCTCTAGGCGCGAGCCATTGACAAGGAACAGATCCAGATCCCCGTCCCCATCGTAGTCGAAAAGGCCCAGGCCGCCGGTGGTGCACTCGACGATGTGGCGTTTGGCTGGCGTCCCCGAAACCGTCACCCACTGCACCCCGGCCTGTTCCGCCACGTCCACGAACTGCGGCCTGCCCCCGTCCCTGGCGCAACCCCACAAAAGCGCCAGCCAGGCCAGCACCCACCTCATTTTTGGTCCCTCGCCTGCAGCACCCTGGCCCTGGAGCGCGTCGCTTCCCCCTCTTTGATGCGGCCCTGCTGGATCAAGGCCGTGCCCAGACAGTAATAGTCTTCAGGGCTGGCCGGGCCGTGCGTCAGGGCCTGGCGGAAGGCCTGCTCCGCAGCCGCGTACTCCCCCTCCAGCAGCCGGACCTGGGCCAGGTTGCGATAGGCCAGGGCATAGCCCGGCTCAAGGGCCAGGGCGCGGGAAAAACACCTCACAGCCTCGGGAAAGCACCGCTGGCGCGAGTACAGGGCCCCGAGGTTGTGCCAGGCCTCGGCATCGCCCGAATCCGCCTGCACCGCGGCCTGGAATTGCTGCTGTGCGGCCTCGAACCGCTGCTGCCCCAGGTAAACCAGCCCCAGGTTGTAGTGGCCCGCGGCCTTCTCCCGACCCACCAGGGGCGCCGCCTGCTGGTAGAGCAGCCGCCGGTAGTGATCCTCTTGCATGCGGCGGTCGCTGCGCTCCTGGAAAAGGTCGATCAGCCGCTGCCCTTCCTCGATCCGGCCAATGCGCGCGTAGAGCGTCCCAAGGGTATAGTACGCCTCAGTATAATTCTGGTCTGCCTCCAGGGTGCGCTCCAACTCGGCGATGGCCTGTTCCTCCTGGCGCTGGCGCAACTGGACCAGGCCCAGGTAGTAGTGGGCCTGGGCCATCCCGGGGTCCAACTCGACGGCTCTGGAGAGGGCGCGGGCCGCTGCCTGGTTGTCGCCGCGCGAGCCCAGCACAAAGCCATGCACGAAGTGTCCGTACGCGCTCTGCGGCGCCACTGCCAGTCCCCGCAGGCACGCCTGTTGGGCGGCCTCGTACCCGTCGCCCCGCTCGTTGTAGAGTAGCGCCAATCCCCAGTGTGCCTCGGCCAGGCCAGGGGCCAGGGCCGCGGCCCGCTCCAGCGCCTGCACTGCCTCCTCCTTGTGCTGCTGCCTGGCCAGGGCCACCCCCAGGTAGTAGTGGGCATCCGGGGCGCCTGGCGAAACCTGGACCAGCTTCTGCCACACCCCCACCGCCTCGCCGAACCGCTCGCGCAGCAGGTAGGCCCAGCCCAATTCGCAGAGCCGTTCCGGATCCTCCGGGTGCTGGTGCCAGGCCGCCTCGTAGACCTCCACGGGTTGCGGGACCACGGCGGGGCGCAGGGCGTGACGCGCTGGCGGGCCGCAGGCGAGCAACAGCAACCCCAGCAACCCCCACTTCATCTCCATCGCCTCCAGACCAGAAATAGAGCGTCTATCAAACCTCTCGTTCGTTAGACGTTCCTCCCAGAACCCGTTTGCCGGCTCTCAGTCCCGCAGGCCGGCGAAGACCCGCACGAACAACAGCGAGCCAGTGTCCGTAACGTCGGCATAGACCCGTCTCTCCGCGCGGAAGCCGGTGTTCAGGGTGATCGAGTACCCCAAATAGTCAGAGCGGTTGGACACCTGCAGGGCCAGTACCGTGCTGGTGAAGCTGTCCACGAACCCGGGCGGCACGATCTCCGGCTTCTTCTTGAGGTTGCGGAAGATGTTGAACTCCACCCCGTATTCTATAAAGGTGGAAGGCCGCACGAAGTACTTGGAGGTAAGCATGTAGAACTGCGACCACTCGCTGATCTCCAACTCGGTGCTGAAAGTCGGGTTGACCTTGCGGTAAACGCTCTTCCAGCGCGGCCAGAAGGAGAGGTTGGAGGTGACGGAAATCGGATAATCGAGTTTGTTGATCAGCCCCAGGAACAGGCGATTGCCCTTGGCGTCGGCCTCTTCGCCCCGCTGCCTGAAGTAGTCATACTTGAGCTTGTTGTAGATGTTCAGCTTCTTGAGCCGGAAATAGTCGAAGGTGAGGTAGCCAGTCGAGATGAAGGTGTTCTGGGCAATCAGCGGGTCAGGGGTATCCTGGAAGCCGTTGGGATCGACCCACTGGATCACGCCGTCCTCGATATCGTCGTTGGCGAAGCGGGCGAACTGGAACACCCGGCTCTCGATGCCGGGGCGGGACCACTGGCCAGCTAGCACCCCGTAGTTCATCGCGGCCCGCCGCTTGCTGCTGATCTCGTCCGCGGTGGAGCGGCCCAGGGTGAGCCTGAGGTGCTCGGTGAGATTGGCGCCGCCGTAGGCATTCCAGCCGTCCCGGTTCTGCCGGTAGGGGTAGTCGGCCAGGTTGTCGTTCTCGAACCGATCGGTCACCCCGTTGTTGTTCATGTCCACCCCAAAGAGAAACTCGGGCGCATCCACGCTGTAGCGCAGGAAGGGCTCGGTATAGTCGGGATCGCTGTTTCCGTTCTGGTTGAAGTCGGAGATAAAGTCGGCGTTCTCGTCGTATCCGGGGAAGACCTGCGGGTCTACCGCGCCATTCCCTCCAAAGGGGGATTCTCTGAAGATATTGCCGCTCTGCCAGGCCCGTTTCCAATCCGTGAAACGGTCCTGATCGTCGTTGTCATCCACCATCTCAAAGGTATGGACTTCGGCGTTCTCGTAGTCGATGAACCCGATGGCATTGGCGATGAAAGAGGTGGTCGAGTACTCCGGCTCCATCCGGTAAAGCTCGCCGTACGCGAACCAGGGATACTCGTCCTGCGAGGCCGTGAGGTAGTAAGCCAGGCCCTCGTCCTGGGCCAGTTCGTGCTTGGCCAGGTTCTGGTTGGGGAAGCGGCGGAAGGCCCGGCTCCGGGCCAGCTCAGAGCGCAGTTTGAACCCTTTGATATCGTCCATGTCGAAGTTCAGGCCCATCACGTCCCGGCCCGTGGGCAGGCCGTACTGGAAGCGGATGAAGCGTTGGTTAGAGCCGTCGCTGACATTGCCGTGGGCCTGCTCCACCAGCAGGAAAACCGGCTCGCCCTGCTGGTTGACTTGCAGGTTGGAGGTGGTCTCGATCCGGTAGTCGTTGGCGATCACCAGCTCGAACTCAATCTTCTGGACCTCCTGGAAGGTGGTGATCTCATCTTGCAGCTGGGGACGGAAGTCCCGCCGGATGTTGTAAGTCAGCTCGATGGTCTCGGCGCCGTTGGCCTCGATCACCCCGCCCCGGCGTATCCCGCCCTTGATCGAAGGGGCGATCTCCGGGTGGTCAACCCCGTCGATGATCACCCGCTCGGCAAAGAGCTGCGCCCCGCCCTTGGCGTCTTCGGGAGAGTCGTCGCCAAGCCGCAGCACGATAGTCTCGACGTTGCCGCCGTTCTGGGCCTCAGTGAGGATGCCCTTGATCGAGTTGGCCCCCAGCTTGCGGGAAGTGGAGAAGTTGGCCACGTTGACATAGGTCAGGCCCACCTTCGCGAAATCACCCAACTGCATCGTCCCGTGTAACCCGAACAGATTAGTCATGTTGCCCAGGGCCTGCCCCCGGGAGTTTTCAAACGACACGCCGGTTCCGGGCGACGCCAGGCGCGAGGCCAGGAGGGTGGCCTCGTACTTGTCGGAGGCGAAATCCCACTGGATGCCGTTGAAGGCCGGCTTGGAAAAGGTCAGCGGAGTGAGGGTGGTGCGGACAGCATCGCCGATGGTCAGGGCCGAGTAGAACTGGCCCTTGCTCATGGAGGAGACGATCAGGCTGTTGAACCAGCCGCCGTATTTGGGGCCTTTGCGCACCACGCTCCCGATGTTGGCGGGGCTGTCAACGCTCCAGTCGTAGATCTCAAACCCCCGGCTGATATAGTTGCCGTACATGTCGTAATGCCTGAACCCTTCCAATTCGATGTCCACATAGCGCTCATAGGGGGTGCGGGAGTAGTTGCTGTACTCCTCTCCGGTCCAGCGGTAGAAATGATAGAGGCTCTGGGGGTACTGCCACTTGCGCTGGGCCGGGGTCATGGCGCTCTCGTAGACCTCCAAACCCTTGGGCTCGCGGCCCGTGAGGAAATTCCGCCCCTCCTGAGCCACTGCCACGACGGCCAAGCAGAGGAGACCCACGGCGCAACGCGCTACTTTCCAAAGCATTCGATCCATGCATCCCTCCCTGAATGTCATTCCAGCCTGATCAGTAAGCCACTCCGATGCTCCTGGTCTGGGCGAAAGAGCCTATGCCGCTGTCGACGCGGATCAGCACCACGTAGACCCCGGGCGGCACCCGGGCACCGCCCTCGTCCGCCCCGTCCCACACCTCCCGGTAGATGCCGCCGATCCGCTTTTCATCAACCAGTCGGCGCACCTGTCTGCCGCTCAGGTCGAAGATCCCGATCTCCACCCGCCTGGGCTCCGTGAGCTGGGTGATGGTGTAGTCGAGATGGAGCTGGTCATTGGCCCCGTCGCCATTGGGGGTGAAAACCGCCTGTTCCCCGGCGTTCAGCTCCACCTTGCGCAGGATATCACCGACCGACTCCCTGGTCAGGGCCACCCGCAAGGTGTTGGTCGAGACCGCGAAGTTGGCGTCCCCCTCCAACACCGGCTGGTCCGACTGGCCCGACTGGGTGTCCCACACCCGGCCGCTGAAGATGGTGTTGAAGATCACCACCGCGCCCTCGAACAGCACCCGCAGCGGCACAGCGTGGCTGGTGTCTACCTTATTCCTGGTGAAGAATACTTGCAGGTCGGTGTCTGAGACAGCCACGCTATCGGGGTCCACATGGACCAGCTGTTCGCCCATAAGCAACTCGCGGAATACCGCCCGCGAGGGCGTGTCGATCCGCAGGACGTCGAACCCGGTCTGCCCGCGCTCCACCTGCGCCCGCACGTCGTAGGCGAACAGCACCTGTGCGCCACCGTCCACCGTGGCCACCCCACGCGGCGGGTCTGGCTGATCGGCCAGGGAGATCTCACCCTCCACCACCGAGGCCGGCGGTAACGAGCGCTCGATCACCAGCGAATCCAGGCGCACGGTGTGCTGCACCGAACGGCTCTCCAGGAGGAGTTGCAACTGGAAGAAAGGCCGGGGGCTGGGCAGGGAAATCTGCTGTCCGGAGGCCAGCGGCAGCGACCAGGGACTCCAGAATTCGGTGTCCTCCTCGATGCGGCCCTGCTCCGCGCCCTGCAGACCGGAGTACTCATCTTCGGAGACCACCTCCACGCTCACCGCCCGGGTGTCGGGATTAACTGCCAGACGGTAATAGACCAGCGGCGTGTCGTCCAGTCCGGTCTTCATCCGCACGGTCACCGAGGTCACGGATCCGTCACTGGACGCGAGTTCGCCGGCCTGGTGGTGCAATTCCTGCTGCGCCCAGAAGATGCGCCCGTAATTGGATCGGTTGCCCAGGTCGATCACCCGGGTCTCGTAGAAGGCGCGCGGCACGAACCCATCCCCAAAGACCTGGAACTCGGCGATCTCGAAGGGATTGAGGGAACCAACGCGCAGCCGCAGAAAGCGGATGAACTGCGGGACAAAATCCAGGGTGATCACACTGTTGGGGTTGATCGGCTCCTCGCGCAGGAGCTGGAACACCGGCTGGCCTGCCACATAAGATAGGCCATCGCTGAACTGGACCTCGAACTTGCGGATGAAGTCCGCGCTATAAGGCCGGCCATTGGCTGCCTCGCCCTCCTGGCGCGGGTAGAACCTGAGTCGCTGGGCCGGCACCCGCGCCCCCAGGTCGAAGACGAAGACGCGGCCGTTCTGGTTCACCCCGGCGGCCTTGAACAGTTTGTCCGTAGAGGTGGTGTCCTCGCCATCGACGATGTTCAGAGAAATGGGATCCTGAAAGGCAGTGTTGTCCCACACGGCCGCGCCCC
>SICG01000064.1 GCA_009691525.1 Candidatus Latescibacterota bacterium
CACCGCCGGTCACTGAGCCTACCCTGACTGCGGCCTCTGCTACTGACCTCAGCCTAGATTTTTCGGCTTTGGGCACCGGCAATAAGGCCGATGGCAGTGCGGGCGAAGCGACCTTCTCGGTGATGTTTATGGACAAGACCGGCGCTGCTGCAGCCGGTCAGGCCATCACCTGGAACATCACCAACAACGGTGCCCAGAACGTCTTCTATCTGGGCAGCACGGTGTTGCAGATCAATGCCGGCGCCAGCCGCTCGGTATCCGCTAAAACGGATGCGGACGGCTCCGCTACGGCCATCTTCGACTCCGAAGGTGACAAGACCGCCGGCAGCACCAGCCTCTCGGTGACTGCTTCGACCTCGGCACCCAATTCTGACAACGTGAGCCGCGCTCTGAGTGTTGCTTTCAGCGCCACTTGGGATGTTCCGGTTCCGGCTGAGTTGGCCATTTTTGCGGGCCAGGTCACGACCGACAAGAACGTCCTGCTCCAGTGGAGCGTGGTTTCTCAGTCCAACAACCTGGGCTGGGAGGTCTACCGCAGCACCGACAAAGCCCGTTTCGAGAAGGTGGGCGAGATGGTCCTGGGTGCTGGCACCTCGGATGAACTGGTGTCCTATTCCTTCACCGACAGCGGCTATCCAGCGGTGGATGCGGTCTACTACTATCTGAAGCAGATCGACTTGAGCGGCCACACTGCTCGCTCCAGCGTGATCGAAGTGTTGCTCTCGCCGGCCCAGGTGTTGCCTACGGCCAACGAGTTGAAACAGAACTTCCCCAATCCATTCAACCCCGAGACGACCATTACCTTCGACCTGAAGGCCAATACGGTTGTCGAACTGAGTATCTACGACATGACAGGTCAGCATATCCGGACCCTGGTCAATGGCCAGGCCCTGTCTGCCGGAAACTACAGCTACCATTGGAACGGGTTTGATGACAGCGGGGCAAAGGTTGGTAGCGGTATTTACCTCTACCATCTGCAGTCTGGTGAATTCACCTCGGTCAAGAAGATGACCTTGCTGAAGTGAGGATCAGGCCTATACGGTAAAATCGCTTAAACGCGGTTGATCTCAGGGGGGCTGTTTATTTTTGACAGCCCCCCTGTTTTTTGTGTCAGTGACGAACAACTTGCGCCCGGCAGGGGATGCCGGTTATATTCGTCTAAAACTCGATTGGCGGTACCAGGTTATGATTGTTCGGTTGTTGCTTTTTGCCTCCTGTAGGGACGCTGTAGGTGCCAAGGAACTCGATCTCGAGGTTGTGGAAGGCATCAACGCCGGTTCGCTGAGAGACGAACTGGCCCAGCGATATCCGCGGTTGGGACCCCTGAAGGGGAAACTGTTGGTGGCCGTGAATGCAGAATATATCGATGATCAGACGGTAATCAAGGAAGGGGATGAGGTGGCATTGATTCCTCCGGTCAGCGGTGGTTGAAGAGGATGATCTTCAAGATTTCCGAAACCCGCATCGATCCTGACGCACTTTATCGACTGGTACTGCAGGACCGCAATGGGGCCGTTGTGACTTTTTGTGGGGTGGTGCGGAATCATGCCAATAACAAACCCACGCGATACTTGGTCTACGAGGCCTATCCTGAGATGGCCGAGAAGAAACTGACAGAAATTGGTGCCGAGGTCGCCGCGAGGTGGAACATCCAGGACATGGGTATCGTACATCGAGTTGGGCGTTTGGAGATCGGCGAAATCAGTGTGCTGGTTGCCGTCTCCAGCCCACATCGGGCGGAGGCTTTTGAGGCCTGTCGCTACGCCATTGACCGCCTGAAGGAAGTCGTCCCGATCTGGAAAAAGGAAGTGGACGAAAACGGCGAGGAGTGGGTGGAAGGCCCCAGCGCTGCCGCGCAAAAAGGGTGAGGCTTGATTTACAATTTCAACTGGCTTCTGCCAGGCCAGTTAGGAGGGGCAGGACAGCCAGGGGGATGGGGGTACCGGCTCGACAGTGACCAGGAGCAGCTGGTAGAAGACCTGGTCTGGCTCGGCGACCAAGGAGTCCGGGCCTTGGTTTCCCTGACGGAGGAACCCCTCGCTGAAGGTCCAGTGGCCCAGCAAGGCATGCGCTACCTGCACCTGCCCATAGAGGATATGCAGGCCCCCAGGCTGGAAGAAATATCCATTTTTGTCGAGTTTGTCGACCGCACTTTGGCGGAAGGTCTGCCGGTGGTCGTGCATTGCCGCGCAGGAATGGGACGCACCGGAACAATGTTGGCCTGTTATCTGATCCATCGCGAGCGTGATCCGCGAGCAGCGCTTGCCGAAGTGCGCACTCGCAGGCCAGGTTCGGTGGAGACCTGGGCCCAGGAGTTGGCGGTGCATGAGTATGCGGCGCACCTCAGAATATCGACCAACTGGAGTGATCAAGTCGGTATGAATTGAATTGACATTTGCATCATTCGTTTCTAAATTGGGTAAAGACATAATTTACATATAGCTAAACGCAAATTCCTGAGTGTCGATCAGGGAGGGGAATCTAAATATGGAAAAGACGTTTCCGCCATGTCTGAAATGCAATACGGGCGTGCTCATCCCTCTCTCAGATTATGGTCGGGATGGGGCATCGATCCATTTCAAGGCCTGGGCCTGCACCAATCCAGAGTGCGGGTTCAGCATCAGAATCGACAATGGGGAACTGAGTATCGGCAAAGAGATCAAAGAATCGTATAAATGACACCTTTTCGCCAGATTTTCCCTGAAGCACAAGAGGATCTCTCCTGCTGGTAACCCGGTGCAAAAGAAATACCGCTCTCAGCTTGAGAAATACCAAGGCTCCCATCTGCAGGAGCCTTTTCTACATGTTATAGATTGCCGGCTCCCTCGTGCCGGTAGGTAATCCATACCCTTGAAGAGAAATTTTACTGACTGGGCGGTCAAAGGCGCCGCTTGCACCCTGGCGGCGCTGCTGTGGTTCCACGCGGTGACCGAACATACCTATCAAAAGGAGATCGACATCCGGTTGCAGGTGGAGGGGGTGCCTCCGGATTTGTCCACTGAGGAATTAATGGTGGCCAATGTCCTACCCAGCCGGGTGCGTGTGTTGGTCTCAGGTCGGGGTAAGGATCTGCTCTCGCTCAAGGAGGAGGACTTCTTCTTGCGAGTGCAGCCGCGTGGCACCAACCCAGGCAGCGTGTCTTCGTACCGCCTGAGCCCGGACCAGGTGGAGAACCTGGCCGCAGGTGCCGACGTGCAGGTGCGCAAGATCGTCGAGCCCCGGGAGATCGAAGTCGAGATCGACAAGCGCAGCGAGCGGATGATCGATGTAGAGCCGGTCCTGGTGTTAGAGCTCGCCGATGCCTACAAACAGATCGGCAAGGTGAAGATCGACCCACCCCAGGTTAAATTCACCGGACCCAGCCGCCGCCTCCAGAAGATCCGCTCCGTCCGGACCGACTCGCTGGTGTTGCGCGACGTACACGAGGATCTAGATCTGCAAGTGGGGCTCCGCCCCCCAGAAGGCATACGGTTCGAACTGAGTCCGGCCACGGTGCGATTGAGCGTTGAAGTCCAGGAACTGGCGGAAAGCAGCATCGCCGAGGTGCCGGTGCAGGTGCGCAACGGGGGCGGGAGAAACATCCAGTTGGCACCGGCCAAGGTGCGGGTGAGGGTGCGGGGAGGTGCCGACCTCATCGGCAAGCTAAAATCCGAACAGATATACCTCTATGTGGATTACCGAGAGGAGAACGCCGGGAACGGGCTCAGTGTCCAGGCTCGTCCTGACAGCTCGTTCGAGGTGATTGCCCTGGAGCCCTCCCAGGTGGAGGTGGCCGGTCGCTGAGGCGGCGGGCCGGCTTTAGGGACCGACGAGGTTGAGATGCTGGTACTGGGCATAGAGACATCCTGCGACGAGACGGCAGCGGCGGTGGTGGACGAGACCTATGCCCTGCGCGCCAATGTCATCTCCTCACAGCAGGAGCACGCACTTTTCGGCGGGGTGGTCCCGGAACTGGCGTCACGCGCCCATCTGCGCGCCGTCGTGCCGGTGGTGCGGGAGGCGCTGGGTAGGGCAGGGGTGGGGTTGGCAGAAGTGGACGGGATCGCTGTCACCCGCGGGCCGGGGTTGGTGGGGTCGCTTATCGTCGGCCTATCGTTGGCCAAGGCCCTGGCCCTGGGCGCTGGCAAGCCGCTGATCGGGGTCCACCATCTGGAGGGGCACATTTTTTCCAACCTGATTGAACACCCCATTGCCCCGCCCTTTCTGACCCTGCTGGTTTCGGGCGGGCATACAGAACTCTTGCGGGTGACCGAGCTGGGGAGGTACGAACTTCTGGGCCGTACCCGCGACGACGCGGCTGGTGAGGCCTTTGACAAGGTGGCCAAGCTCCTCGGCCTGCTGCCGGCCAGTGGTTCGGTAATGGGAGGGCGGATCGTGGCCGAATGGGCTGCCAAGGGGAATCCGCAGGCCATTGCCTTTCCCCGGGCCCTGGAACGGGACGAGAGCTTGGACTTCAGCTTCAGCGGTCTCAAGACGGCGGTGCTCAACCACGTTCGCCGTCTGAGCGGCGATCAACTGCAAGAGCAGTTGTCCAATATCGCGGCCAGTTTCCAGGCGGCGGTGGTGGATGCCCTGGTGGGGAAGACCCTCAGGGCGGTGGAATACACCGGAATCAGGACCGTGGCGCTGGCCGGCGGGGTGGCGGCCAACCTTTGCCTGCGGGCCTGCCTGGACAAAGCGGTGCGTGCCCGGGGCGGCCAGCTCTTTTACCCCTCGCCGGTGCTGTGTACCGACAATGCGGCCATGATTGCGGCAGCCGGTCTCTTCCACCTCTCCAGGGGCAGGAGATCTGGCCTGGACCTGGATGCAGCGCCCCGCCTGAGTCTCTCCCCGCCGCATGGCTGAGTGGTTAGACTTCCAGATACACCTGGAGGGACACTGGTTATGGCTGGGGCTGATCCCCCTGTCGCTGGCCGCCGCTTACTATTGCTACCGCCATACCCTGCCGGCCGTCACGCCCCCGGTGCGCTGGACCCTCATCGCTCTGCGCAGTCTGGCCATGGCCCTGCTGCTGGCGGTTTTGGCCGAAGTGGTGGTAGATTGGTGGAACAAGCAGGTGGTCCATCCCTGGGTGCTGGTGTTAGTGGACACCAGTACCAGCATGGGGGTGGTGGGAGAGGGGCAGAGCCGTTTTTCCGACGTTGCCACGGTGCTTTCCAGTGCCGAATTCGCCCAGGCGCTTTCGTCGGCGCGGCTGTCGGTCTGGGGCTTCGCCGAGACTCCCTATGCCCTCGCCCTCGACACCTTATCCCAGGTCGGGGTGGCTGGACAGGCCACAGACTTGGCCAGGGTGCTGGGCAAGGGTCTGGAGCAGGTGGCTGACCGGGACCAGTTGGCTGGGGTGCTGCTGGTTTCGGATGGGGCCCACAATTTGGGTGAGGATCCGGGCCGGGTCGCCGCCGAAGGAGGCGTACCGGTATATACGGTGGGGGTGGGCAGTATCCAGCCGCCGCCGGATGTGCGCATCGCGCGCGTGAGTGCAACAGAGGCCGGATATCTGGGACGCCCCCTGCGGCTGGAGGTGGACCTTGACAGTTGGGGGTACGCCGGGCGGGAAGTGAAGGTCCTGCTCGCTGAAGGAGGGCAGGTTTTGGACCAGCGGTCCCTGGTGCTGGTCGACGGCCCCCAGAACATCGTCTTTGAGTTGCGGCCGACGGTGGCGGGGCCTCATATCTACCGCCTGGAAGTCCCACCTCTGGAAGGAGAAGTGGCACCCGACAACAACGCCGCCCTGGTTTTTGCCCAGGTCCTGCAGGAGCGCCTGAAGGTGTTGGTGGTGGGCGGTGGGCCCAGCCTGGACCTGGCCTTTGTGCGGCGCAGCCTGGAGGCGGACTCGACCCTGGCGGTTGAATGCTGGGTCGAGGAGCAGAATGGTCGTTTTTATCAGGAGAAGCAATTGAGCTCGGAAGTGCTGGCCGCCGCCGATGCCGTGGTTTTGGTGGATCCGGGAGTCGGCCTGATGGCAGGGGCCACGGGGCAATTGTTCAGCCAATACGTGCGGCAGGGAGGAGGTCTGCTGCTGGTGGGCGGCGCTCGGACCTGGCAGGGCGGCGCGTTGCCGCCGGACCTGGCCGAGATCTTGCCGGTGGAGTTGGCGCTGGGAGCTGGTTTTGTCGCCCAGGACGTCCCCCTGAGCATGGGCCTGGAAGGGCGCGAGCACCCGGTGGTTCGCCTCGTCCAGGAAAAGGAAGGCACCACTGCCGATCCGTGGGCCCAGTTGCCGCCCCTGCCTGGATACCTGGAGGGTGCCCACCGCAGAGAGGGTGCCGCCGTGCTGGTAGAAGGCAGCATCCAGGGCAAGCCGCCGCTGCTGGTGGCGGGAGGAGTGGGCCGGGGCAAGGTCATCGCGGCGCTTTCGGGTTCCTTCTGGCGTCTCGACCTGGTCAGCAGCGGGGCGGGTGGCCGGCCGCAGACCATCCGCCGTTTCTGGCAGAACGCAGTCAAGTGGCTGGCGATGAAAACCCCTGCCGGGCGGGTGCGGGTCTGGACCGAGCGGCCTATCTACCGCAGCGGCGAAGGGGTGGTCTTTTCGGCTCAGGTCTTCGACGAACTGCTCCGCCCGCAGAGCGGCGCGGCGGTAGAGGTATCCTTGGGCAAAGACCAGCGTCTCCAGTTCCAGGACCAGGGCCGCGGCGAGTACCGCGGACTGTGGCGCGGCCTGGGACCAGGTGAGTACACCTGGCATGCCCAGGTGCAGGCCGGCCAGGTCCCGATCGGCACCGACGAAGGGCAGTTTGTCGTGGAGCAGCGCACGGTCGAATCGGCGGACCTGAAGGCCAATCCTGCGCTCCTCGAAGAGATCGCCCGCCTCAGCGGCGGTCAGTACCAGCCGCTGGCCGAGTGGCGTCAGGCCCTAGAGCAGTTGGCCGCCCGCCCGCGTCTGGTCCAGCAGCACCATGCCCTGGCTTTGTGGGGCCCGGCCTGGCCCCTGGTCCTGGCCATGGTCCTGCTGGCGGTCGAATGGGTGCTCCGCAAGCGTTTTGGCATGTTGTAGCAGCAAAGGCGAGCCAGTCCCCCCTGGCCTGCTGGCAGTTTGATATCTCCCCGCTTTCATGGCACAGATGAGGAAGGGCCATGCCATCCTTAGTAGATAAAGAACAGACTTCGGGAAGAATAGCCCAGGCATTGGGCGTAGTTTTGGGGGCCTTGGGCATTTTTCTGGCCCTCAGCCTGATCTCCTACTCGCCCCACGATGTGCCCAATTCGAGCCAGGACGCCGGCTTCAACTGGGGCGGACGGATCGGTGCGCACTTCAGCTACTGGGCCTTCCTGAGCGTTGGGTACGGGGCTTATGTCCTGCCGCTGCTGGCGCTGGCGTGGGCATGGAACCGGCTGCGCTGCCAACCCCTGGTCGACGGAAGCTGCCGCAGCGCCGGCCTGCTGGGCATGGCGTTGATCTTCAGCCTGGGGGCCGGACTGCCTACCTATGGGGCGCATACCGCCTTCAAGCTGGGCGGCTGGCTGGGCATTCAGGCCAGCAATGCCATCCTCATCCCCTATGGGGGCAGGATCGGTTCGGGTATTCTGCTGGGTGCCCTCTTCCTCGCTGCCATGATCCTCACCACTGACCTGGTCCGCGTCGGGGCCGCTGGCCTAGCGTGGGGAACGCGCCGGTGGGGCGAGGGACGGGAGTGGATGGGGCGGAGAGCGGAACAGAAACGCGAAGAGGAAGGGAGGCGAGAAGCCGAGCTCCCCGAACCGGAATCCGAACCCGAGCCGCTGCCGACCCCCGAGCCGGAGCAGCGAATCAAGATTGTCGGCACCGGAGACCAGGAGGGACGAAGTGCCGCGCTGCCAGCCGCGCCAGTGTCTGCTGATCCGGAACCCCCAGAAGAGCTGCACAGTCTGTCAGAGGTGCTCCAGGAGCTGCCCGCAGCCATCGCCCCCTTGTCTGCCTCGCCGCCAGTTCCGCTTGAGCGGCCACGGCCACGGGTGGTGGAGCCGACGCCGCTGCGCATCCCCCCGACGGCGGCTGCGCCGGCCAGCGCGGGCCCGCGCAAAAAAGCCGGCGGCAAGTACACGATGCCATCCTTGGACCTGCTGACCGAAGTCCCTGGAGAGCAGGGGGACATCGATCGGGAACTGCTGCTGGGAAACGCCCGGATTCTCGAAGCGGCGTTGCGGGACTTCGATGTGGCCGGGCGGGTGGTAGAGGTCAGCCCCGGTCCGGTGGTCACCCGCTACGAGGTGGAGCCGGCCCCAGGCGTCAAGGTGAACCGCATCGTGGTCCTGGCCGACGACCTGGCGCGGGTGATGAGCGCCAAGGGCATCCGCATCCAGGCGCCAGTGCCGGGCAAGTCAGTGGTGGGGGTGGAGATTGCCAATCAGACGCGCGAGACGGTGTACCTGCGCGAGATCCTCGAATCGCCGGTTTTCCGCAAAGCCGAGTCCAAGCTGACCATTGCCCTGGGCAAGAACATCGTCGGCGAGCCCTTTGTGGCCGATCTGGCCAGGATGCCCCACCTATTGGTTGCCGGAGCCACCGGGGCGGGCAAAAGCGTGTGTATCAACGGCCTGATCTCTAGCATCCTCTTCAAAGCCACCCCAGAAGAAGTGCGCCTGATCATGATCGACCCCAAGGTGGTCGAATTGACCATGTACAACGACATCCCCCATCTGATGGTGCCGGTGATCACCGAGCCCAAGAAGGCCGCCGAGGCCCTCAAATGGGCGGTGGCCGAGATGGAGGCCCGCTATCAAAAGCTGGCCAAGATGGGCGTGCGTCACTTGATCGATTACAACCGCAAGCTGGCCGCCAAGCCACCCGAGACCGTCGAGGGGGTAGAGCCGGAAAAATCCATGCCCTACATCGTCATCATCATCGACGAATTTGCCGACCTGATGCTCACGGCCCCGGCCGATGTGGAGACGTCGCTGATGAGCCTGGCCCAAAAGTCGCGGGCGGTGGGCATCCACATCGTCCTAGCCACCCAGCGGCCATCGGTGAACGTGATCACCGGAGTGATCAAGGCCAATTTCCCGTCGCGCATCGCCTTTCAGGTAGCCTCGAAAATAGATTCGCGCACCATTCTCGACAGCAACGGGGCCGAGCGCCTGTTGGGGCGGGGCGATATGCTTTTCCTGCCCGGCGGGCAGGGCGAGCCGGTGCGCGTGCACGGGGCCTTCATCTCCGGAGAAGAGACCGAACGTCTGGTGGCGGCGATCAAGGCCAGCGGCTATCAGGCCAAAGAGGTGGCGGTGTTTGCCGATCCGGGAGAGATCGGTATGGGGTCGCAAGATCGCGATGAGCTGTTCGGCGAAGCGGCGCGCCTGGTAGTTGAGTACCAGCAGGCCTCGACCTCTTTTTTGCAGCGGCGCATGAAAGTCGGCTATTCGCGCGCCGGCCGGCTGATGGATGAGTTGGAGCAGGCCGGCATCGTCGGGCCGGCCGACGGGGCCAAACCCCGCCAGATTCACGTCGAGGGAACCGGAGACGGTTTCGACGACGACGGATTGGGCTCCAGGGACCGATGAGCCTCCTGGCGTACTTGGGGGGCATGCTGCTGTGGCTGCCTCTGACGGCGGCGGCCCTCACCGGTGCCGAAGTCGCGGCCAAGGCCCGCGAGCAGTTCGCCTCCGCCTCCACTTTTTCAGCGCGTTTCGAGAAGCAACTCTACTGGACGGCTCTCGATAAAACCCAGAAGCTGCAGGGGCGGATCTATACCCGCAAGCCCGATCGTTTCCGCGTGGAGGTGGAAGGAGGCGACTTGGTGGTGGCCGACGGCCAGGCCATCTGGGTCTACTCAAAGAAGAACCAGCAGGTGGTGGTCAGCGCGTACCAGGGCGAGGTGCGGACGCCCTGGCAGATCCTGCTCGATTACACCTCGCAGTGGGCGCCAGCAGGGGTGGAGGAGACCAAGTTGGACGGCCAGGCCTGTTATCTGTTGGCTCTCCAGCCGCCGTCCGGCCGCGCCAGCAGCGGCCAATTGAAGGTGTGGCTAGATCGCCGGCGCTGGCTGCCCCTCAAGGTGGAGCAGAAGGACGAGAGCGACAACCTGGTCACCTACGTCCTCAGGGATCACCGGTTGGGAACCAAGTTAGACGCGGGCCTGTTTCGCTTTACCGCGCCTCCGGGGGTAGAGGTGATTGACCGGAGGGGCGATGGGCAGCGCTAGGGTTCCGCGTCGGGGAGAGGCCCACTTCAGCCTTTCCCCAGGCGCGGCCTTCACCCTCGCTCGCTCTGGCTCCGCTACCCCGCCACCCCGCCTCGCGGCCTTCCCTCCCCCGCCACTGCCGGGAAAGGTCCCCCCACCTGCCGCTGCGCGAACCCTGGCGGCCCACCCGGCTGGGGCCTTCTCCCCGCCGCTCTGTCTCCCTTGATGCTGCTGGGCCTCGTGTTGGTCTGTCTGTTGGCCGAGGATAGCGGCGCTGCTGCCCCTTCATTGGTGTGGGTGTTCTTCCGCGACAAGTCGGATGGGCAGGGTGGCCGTATTGTCTGGGAGGTGTCCGAACACATGTCCAGGTCAGCGCAGGATCTGCCGGTGGACGAGGCTTGGCTGGCCCGGTTGCGCAGCCAGGGCCTGGAGGTGCGCAGTTGCTCTCGCTGGTTCAACGCGGCCAGCGTGTGGGCCACGCCCGCCCAAGAGGCCTGGCTGGCAGCGCAGCCTTTTGTTCTGCGTGTGGGCAGGGTGGCGCAGCAGCGACGATTGCCCCCGCCCGTCGCACCGCGTCCTGCCCTCAGCAAAACTGCGCAGGAGGAACTCTCCGCTGCCCAGTTGAACATGATCGGGGTGACGGGATTACACGCCCGGAGCTTGTACGGCCAGGGGGTGCGCATCGCCCTGCTCGACAACGGCTTCAACTATGCCGGCCACCCCGCCCTGGCTCAGCTGCGGTTAGTGGCCGAGCGCGACTTCATCAACGGCGACGAGGTGGTCAGCGATCAGGCGGGCCAGCCGGTCACCGGGGACGAGACCCGCTCGGCGCAGAACCATCATGGCACCCAGGTCCTGGCCCTGCTGGCCGGCCGCGATCCAGAGCGCTTCAGCGGAGTGGCGCCCGGGGCCGAGTACCTGCTGGCCAAGACCGAGGACAATGACACCGAGACGCCGGCCGACGAAGATCGCTGGATCGCCGGCCTGGAATGGGCCGACAGTCTGGGTGCCCAGGTCGTCAACAGCTCTCTGGGCTACAACACCTGGGATGACGGCACCGGCTATTCCTATGAGGACCTGGACGGTGCCACTGGCCTGACCACCCGCGCTGCCCAGCTGGCAGTGGAGCGGGGCATCACCATGGTGGCGGCGGCCGGCAACGAGGGCATCAGCGATTGGGGTTATCTGACCACGCCGGCCGACGCTCCGGGGGTGATCGCGGTGGGAGCAGTGGACTTTGAAGGGGTGCTGGCCGGCTTCAGCTCGCACGGTCCTACGGCTGATGGGCGGATCAAACCAGATGTGGTGGCCCCCGGCGAGGGGGTGATGACGGTGGCGGTGCGGGGCGCTGATTACGTGCGTCTCAACGGCACCTCCTTTGCCGCGCCCCTGGTGAGCGGCGCCTGTGCGCTCCTGCTCCAGGCCCGGCCCTCCTGGAGACCGGGACAGCTGCAGGAAGCCCTGCGGCAGTCGGCCGAGGATCTGGGCGAGGCCGGCCCCGACACCTTGTACGGCTGGGGGTTGATCGATGCGCTGAAAGCCAGCGGTCTGCAGGGCGCCCCGCCGACGAGCAGCCCGGCCGGACTTCCTTTTCCGCAGCCGGCGCTCCAGGGTGTGGTCTACTTTCCCCTGCATCTGGTCGCCGCCGACCAGGTGGGTCTGCAGATCTTCGATCTGACTGGCACCCTGGTGGACCAGGTGGACCCGCAGCGCTGGCGCGCCGGCGAGCACCTCCTGCCCGAAGAGGCGCTGCGCTGGCAGATTCCCGAGCGCCTGCACCTGGCCAGCGGCATCTACCTCTACCAGGTAAGGGGCACCTCCTTTGTGCGCACCGGCAAAATCGCCCTGGTGCGGGACGGCCGATGAGGGCCGGCTGTTGCCGCCAGTCCTGACTAGACCTAGATTAAAGTATTAATTCCAATCACTAAATAAATAGGAGCACCTACCGATGACTTCGCTCGCCGAGCAGTTGCAGGACTGTCAGGAACACCTTCAGCGGTTGGGAGGGTATCTTTGACTTAGCCAGCAAGAGGTCTGAGCTGGAGGGTCTGGAGGAGCGGATGGCCAGGTCCGACTTCTGGAATGATCCCAGGAGTGCGGGTCAGGTGGGCCGCCAGGCCCGCAGTCTCAAGGAGACCATCCTCGCCTGGGAGAAGCTGCACCACCATCTGGGCGAGCTGCGGGAATTGTGGCAAATGGCCACTGAAGAAGGAGACGAGGGCACCCTGAAGGAGTTGGAGGTCGAGGCCGATCGCTTGGTCGTCCAGGTCGGCGATTTGGAGTTCCGCAATCTGCTCAGCGATGTGGACGATCCCAAGAACGCCATCCTCGAAATCAACTCGGGCGCCGGGGGCACCGAAGCGGCGGACTGGGCCGGCATGCTGATGCGTATGTACACCCGCTGGGCCGAGCGCAGCGGTTTCGAGACCGAGGTGATGGACCTGCAGGCCGGCGATGAGGCCGGCATCAAGTCGGCGACCCTGGAAGTCCGCGGCAGTTATGCGTATGGATACCTCAAGGCCGAGGCGGGGGTGCACCGCTTAGTGCGCATCTCCCCCTTCGATTCCAATAGCCGGCGGCACACCTCCTTTGCCTCCGTCTTCGCCTATCCCGAGGTGGGTGAGGATCTGGAGATCGAGCTGAAGGACGAGGATCTAAAGATCGACGTCTACCGCGCCGGCGGTGCCGGCGGTCAGCATGTCAACAAGACCTCCTCGGCGGTGCGCATCACCCACCTACCCACCGGTATCGTGGTCCAGTGCCAGAACGAACGCTCGCAGCTGAAGAACAAAGGCACGGGGCTCAAGATTCTCAAGGCGCGCGTGTACCAGCATTTCAAGCTGGAAGAGCAAAAGAAGATCGATGCGGTGGAGAGCACCAAGAAGAGCATCGAATTCGGCAGCCAGATCCGCTCCTATGTTTTTCAACCCTATAGTCTGGTCAAGGATGTGCGCACCGGCCACGAGACCGGCAACGTGCAGGCGGTGATGGACGGCGAATTGGACGGGTTCATCAAGGCTTTTCTGCTGCAGGCCAAGGGGGGCTGATCGCTTGTCCTTTCCGTGGTTCATGGCCAGCCGCTACCTGCGCTCCAAACACCGGACCGGTTTTGTCTCCACCATCACCTACATCGCCGCCGGCGGGGTGATTCTGGGGGTGGCGGCCCTGGTTATCATGCTCTCGGTGACCAACGGTTTTACCGGCGAGGTGAAGGAGCGGCTGATCGGCATGCAGGCCCACGTGACCGTGCAGCGCCTCTCCGGCGAGGGCATCGAGGATTTCCGCGGTTTGGTGGATCAGGTAGGGCGCTTTCCTGGGGTGGCTGGGGCGGCCCCGATCATCGAGAGCAAGGTGTTGATCACCGCCAGAAGGGACAACGGCGAGGTGGACGGGGTCTTGGTCTGGGGGGTGGAGTCAGCGAGCTTCGGCACCGTCTCCGACCTGCACCGGCACCTGCGCGACGAACCGGTGTTACACCTGGGCCCGGTCGAGGGCAAGAAGGTTCCGGGCATCGTTTTGGGCTCGTACCTGGCCAGGCGGATGAAGGTGGGGCCGGGCGACGAGGTGCTGCTGATGACCGTGGCTAACATGGCGGTGGAGGAAGCCCTGGCCGGAGTCACCCCCAAACTCTGGCCCTTTGTGGTCACCGATACTTTCGAGAGCGGGCTGTACCAGTATGACGATAACTTCGCCTTCATCTCCCTGGCCGATGCCCAGCGTATCCTCGACCTGGGCGACACTGCCACCACCATCCATATCCGTGTCACCGATCCCGACCAGGCGGTGCCGGTGCGCAAGGCGATGGACGCCGACTTACACTCGCTCTACCTGGTGCGCGACTGGACCCAGCACTCGCCCGAACTTTTCCGCTGGATGGAGCTGGAAAAGTGGGTGATCTTCATCGCTTTGAGCCTGATCATCGTGGTGGCCGCCTTCAACATCATGTCGAACCTGATCATGTCCATTCTGATCAAGACCCCGGAGATCGGCATCCTGCGCGCCATGGGCGCCACCGCCGGCAGTATCCGCCGCATCTTTGTGTACCAGGGGCTGGCGGTGGGGGTGTTGGGCACTGGTCTGGGTTGTTTCCTGGGGTTTGCCGTGTGTTTTCTGCAGCAGCATTTCAACTTGATCACCATCCCCGGGGACATCTACTTTATTAGCTCCCTGCCGGTGGACATGCAGCCCTTGGACTTCCTGCTCATCGCGGCGGTGAGCCTGAGCATCTGCCTGATGGCCTCCATCTACCCGGCGCGCAAGGCCGCAGCCCTACTGCCGGTCGAGGCCATCCGGTATATTGTGTAGAGGGGGATGAATTTGGGGCTGGAGCGCGACATAATCATAGAAGCCCAAGGTATCCGGAAGGTCTTCAGGAGCGGCAGCGAGGAATTGGAGGTGCTCAGGCAGGTGGACCTGGAGGTGGGGCGGGGGGAACTGCTGGCCATCATGGGGGTCTCAGGCGTGGGGAAGAGTACGCTGCTTCATATTCTAGGTACGCTCGACCGGCCCACCGCCGGCCAGTTGTCCATCGCCGGGGTCGACGTGTTCGGTCTGAGCGACGACGACTTGGCCCGCTTCCGCAATCGGCACATCGGCTTCGTCTTCCAGTTCCACCATCTCCTGCCCGAATTCACCGCCCTCGAAAACGTCATGCTGCCGGCGTTGGTGGCCGCCGAACCGGAGGAGTGCATCCGCGAGGAGGCCGCCGCCCTGCTGCATAGCGTGGGGCTGGGCAAGCGGCTGTACCACCGCCCCGGTGAGTTGTCGGGAGGTGAGCGCCAGCGGGTAGCGGTGGTGCGAGCGCTGATCAGAAAACCGCTAGTGGTGCTGGCCGACGAACCCTCGGGCAATCTCGACGTCGCCTCCAGTCAGAATCTGCACGAACTGATCCGCGAATTGTCCCGCGCTCACAGCCAGGCCTTTGTGGTCATGACCCACGACCGCGTGCTGGCCGAAAGCATGGACCGCCTGGGCCATCTCGAGTGGGGGGCGCTGCGGATGGAAAGCCTCTCCCGTGGGAACGGGAATCAGTCATGAAGTGCGAGTCCTGCCATCAGCGCGAGGCCAGCATCGTCTGCGTGCAGATCGTCGACGACGACAAGAAGACTCTCAACCTGTGCGGGGTGTGTATGGCCAAATTTCAGGAGGAATCAGCACTGGCTGCCGATAACAAGAATACTCCCCCCACCGACCCTCAGTTCCGCTGCGCGCAGTGTGGCATGTCCTACGAGGAATTCAAGAAAATTGGCCGTCTGGGCTGCGGTGCCTGCTACACGGCTTTCGGCGCACCACTGGAAAAATTGCTCAAACGGATCCACGGCGCCGCCCAGCACCGGGGCAAGGGCTTGGTCGAGGTGCGGGTGCTGCCCCTGTCCGAGGAGGAACTGGCTGTGCTTCGCCAGCAACTGGCGGCGGCGGTGGCGGCCGAGGCGTACGAAGAGGCCGCCCAGTTGCGCGACCGCATCGCCCTGCTCGAAGGCGACTCGCACCACCCGGCAGGCAGGTAAGCCGTGGACCTGCGTCTCTTGATTCGCAACCTGCCGCACTGGCTCAGCGGTGCCGCCGACGCCGAAGGCATGGTGGTCAGCTGCCGGGCGCGGCTGGCGCGTAACCTGAGCACCCGGCCCTTCATGCCCAAGGCCTCCGAGGAGGATCAGGCGCAGGTCATCGCCCAGGTGCTCGAAGCGGCCCAGCGCAGTCCCCAGTTGCGCAGCGCTACTTTTTTTCAGATGAACACCCTCGACGGGGTCGCCAGCCGATTGCTGGTCGAGCGCCGGCTGATCAGCCCGGCCCTGGCCGAAGGCAAGGGCCAGCGGGGGGTGCTCTTCAACCCGGACGAATCGCTGAGCATCATGATCAACGAGGAGGACCACCTGCGTATCCAGGCCATCCTCCCGGGCATGAAGCTGGCCGAGGCCTGGAGCCAGGCCAATGCCCTCGACGACGAACTGGGCGCCGGCCTCGAATACGCCCATGCCCAGCGCTGGGGCTACCTGACGGCCTGCCCCACCAACACCGGCACCGGTCTGCGCCTTTCGGTGCTGATCCACCTGCCAGCCCTGGTGCTGGCCGAAGACATGGAGCGGGTGATGCGCGCCCTGGCGCAAATAACCTTCACGGTGCGCGGCTTCTACGGCGAGGGCACCAACGCGCTGGGCAACCTCTTCCAAATCTCCAACCAGACCACCCTGGGGCACAGTGAGGAGGAGATCGTCGCTTCCCTGACCCGCCTCATCAGCCAACTGGTCGAGTACGAAAGAGATGCCCAGGAAACCTTGTTGATGGAGGCGCGGTCACAAATAGAGGACAAGATCTGGCGGGCCTATGGCATCCTCTCCCATGCGCGCATCTTGACCAGCCAGGAGTTCATGAATATGCTCTCGGCGCTGCGGTTGGGCTACACCCTGGGGTTGATCAAGGGAGTGCCGGCCAGCTTCATGAACCACCTGATGATCCTCACCCAGCCCTCTCATCTGCAAGCGGGGGCGGGACGGGCGCTGGAGCCAGAGGAACGCGACGTGCGGCGCGCCGAACTGGTGCGCCAGCGGCTGGCCGAGTTAGAGGCGGCCAGAGGGGCCGGCGCTGCTTGACAAGAATATGTGGGTTTGATAGCTTCACTCAGGAATTGCGCCGGGACGCTGTCGCCGGCTTGCTGCCCAGGAGGTTTCCCCGATGAATAACATGTTCACTGATGGTGTCAAACGCGTGATGCAGTTTGCCCGCGAGGAATCGGCGCGCCTGGGCCATAACTACATCGGCACCGAGCATCTGCTGATGGGCATCATCAAGGAAGGGAAGGGCAAGGCGGTCACGGTGCTGACCAACCTGGGCCTGAACCTGGAAACCGTCAAACAGTCGGTCGAGGATTATGTGGCCACTTCGGGCGGCACCATGACCATCGGTGAGGTGCCTTTCACCCCGCGCGCCAAGCAGATTCTGGAAGTGGCGGCCAACGAGGCCAAGGAGATGAAGACGCAGTTCGTCGACGTCGAACACCTGCTCCTGGCCCTGCTCAAGGACAAAGAGGGCGTGGCCGCCCAGATCCTCGCCGCATTCGGCGTCGACTACAAAACCGCCCTCGAAGAGACCCTGGCGGTGCTGGAGGGCAAGACCACCGGCCGCAAGGAGAAGGGCAAGAAGAGCAAGACGCCCTTCCTCGACCACTTCGGCCGCGACCTGACCCAGTTGGCGCGTGAGGGCAAGCTCGATCCGGTGATCGGCCGCAAAAAGGAAATCGAGCGGGTCACCCAGATTCTCAGTCGGCGCAAGAAAAACAATCCCATCCTCATCGGCGACCCGGGCGTGGGCAAGACCGCCATCGTCGAAGGCCTGGCCCAGCGCATCGTCGAGAAGCGAGTGCCGCAGATCCTGCTCGACAAGCGCCTGGTCACCCTCGACATGGGTGGGGTGGTGGCCGGCACCAAATACCGCGGCCAGTTCGAGGAGCGCATCAAGGCAGTGCTCAACGAGCTGCAGCAGAACCCGGATGTGGTCATCTTCATCGACGAGTTGCACACCATCGTCGGCGCCGGCAGCGCCGAGGGCACACTGGACGCCTCCAACATGTTTAAGCCGGCCCTGGCCCGCGGCGAGTTGCAATGCATCGGCGCCACCACGCTCGACGAATACCGCAAGTACATCGAGAAGGACGGCGCTCTGGAACGTCGCTTCCAGACCATCATGGTCGAACCGCCTTCGGTCGAGGACACCATCGAGATCGTCAAAGGGTTGCGCACCAGCTACGAGGCTCACCACCATGTTCGCTATGCCGACCAGGTGGTGGCCTATGCCGTGCGCCAGGCCGATCGTTACATCAGCGAGCGCTATCTGCCAGACAAGGCCATCGATGTGATCGACGAGACCGGCTCTCGGGTCCACCTGGCCCGGCTCAGTCCTCCCGAGGAGATCGGCCAGCTCGAATCCGAGATCCAGGAACTGGACCGCAAGAAAATCGAGGCCTCGGAGCGTCAGGACTTCGAGGCGGCGGCGCAACTGAGGGACCAGGCGCTCAACCTCAGAGAGGCCCTGCAGCAGAAGCGCCACAGCTGGGAGGAGGAGGTGCGCAACGAGGTGGTGGAGGTGACCGAGGACGACATCGCCGAGGTGATTTCCAGCATGACCGGGATTCCCATGACCCGCCTGGCCAGCAGCGAGAGTGAACGCCTGTTGGGCATGGAGGAAGAACTCAAGAAGGTCGTGATCAGCCAGCAAAAGGCGATCAGCACCATCTCGCGGGCCATCCGCCGCAGTCGCGCCGGCCTGCAGGATCCCAAACATCCCATTGGCTCTTTTATCTTCCTGGGTCCCACCGGGGTAGGCAAGACCTATCTGGCCGCCAAGTTGGCCGAGTTCCTCTTTGGCAACGAGGACGCGCTGATCACCGTCGACATGTCGGAGTACATGGAGAAGTTTGCGGTTTCTCGCCTGATCGGCGCCCCGCCCGGATACGTGGGTTTCGACGAGGGTGGCCAACTCACCGAGAAGGTGCGGCGGCGGCCCTATTCAGTGGTGTTGCTCGACGAGATCGAGAAGGCTCACCCAGACGTCTTCAACATCTTGCTTCAGGTACTCGACGAGGGCCGTCTGACCGACAGCACCGGGCGCAAGGTGGATTTCCGCAATACGGTGGTGATCATGACCTCCAACGTGGGCAGCCGGGATATCGGCAGCGGCGGGGTACTCGGTTTCCAGAAGTCCGGCAGCGAGACCATGCACGAGAGGATGGAAGGCAAGATCACCGAAGCCCTGAAGAAAACCTTCAACCCCGAGTTCATCAACCGCATCGACGATGTGGTCGTCTTCCATCAACTGGGCAGGGAAGACATCGCCCGCATCATCGACACCGAACTGGAGAAATTCAAAGCCCGCTTGGTCGACCGCAACATCAAGCTGCGGGTCACCCCCGGGGCCAAGGCCATGATCGCCGACAAAGGTTTCGACCAGGCCTACGGGGCCCGCCATCTCAAGCGCACCATCCAGAAGCTGCTCGAAGATCCCCTGGCCGAGGAGATCCTGCACGGCCGCTTTGGGGAGGGCAGCCGGGTGCGGGTCACCAAGAAGGGCGAGGTGCTGGTTTTCGACGACGAGCGCGAAGCCGCCGAAACTGTCGAAGACAAGAAGGCCGAAACCGCTGGCTGAGCACTGAAACTTTTTAGTTCCTTGGGCCGTCTCAATCTGGTGAATAAGCGAAAGCCGGAAATCGCGGTTCAAGGGGCTGCATTCATAAGAATCAATTCCGACAGGGGCGACCGGGCTGGTCGCCCCTATGTGTTTTCAGGAGGATCTATGCGTCTTACATGTCTACTCTGGGGACTCTTGTTCTGCCTGGGCTTGGCCCAGGTCGCCCAGGCCCAGAACAACAAAGTGGTGGAAGTTGTGGTGGACAAACGCGGGCTCAGGAAGGTCTCCGAGTCGCTGATCCTCTCCACCATCGGCATCAAACCCGGGGTCGAGCTTTCCCAGGAGAATGTCCAGGAGGCTATCCGCGCCCTGCACGGGCTCAATGTCTTTTCCGACATCCAGCTCTACGCTGACCCGGTACCGGGCGGAGTCAAGCTGATCGCCGTGGTCGAGGAGTACGCCTCCCTGGAGGAGGCGCGCTTCAAGGGGCAGAAGAACCTCAAGGAAAAGGAGATGAAGGACGCCGTGGGGCTGGTGGCCGGCCAGGTGGTGGCACCCAAGGATATCGCCCGGGGCCGGCAGAAGATCCTCAACCTGTACGCCGACAAGGGTTATCTGCGCGCCGAGGTAGAGGGCAAACTCTTCGACGCTGAGGTGCCGGGCAAGGTCTTCCTGCAGTACGACATCAAGGAGGGCGAAAAGGTGAAGATCGCCCAGATCAACCTCCTCAACCTCCAGGCCTTCAGCGAAGGCAAGATCAAGAAGCAGATGAAGACCAAGGAGAAGCGCTGGTGGCGCAAGGGGGAATTCAAGGCCGATACCCTCGCCCTGGACAAGGACCAGATCCTGGCCTTCTACCGCAGCAAAGGCTACCAGCAGGCGGCCATTGTGCGCGACAGTGTGTACTATGACGAGAGCCGGCGCAACTTGTTCATCGACCTGGAACTGGAAGAAGGCATCCAGTACCGGCTGGGCGAAGTGCAGTGGGAGGGCAATCGGATCTTTGGCGAGGAGCAGCTGCGCGACAAGCTGGGCATGAAGAAGGGTGATACCTACAAATACGGCGGGCAGGAACTGGCCTACCTGGTCAAGTCCGCCTACTACGAGAAGGGCTACCTGGATACCGAGGTTATGCCCGAGGAACACCCGCGCGGAGATACAGTGGACGTGTTTTTCAAGGTGTTCGAGGGGCACCCCTTTCTCATTGGGCAGGTCAATATCGCCGGCAACACCAAAACCCGAGAGAAGGTGCTGCGCCGGGAATTGGCGTTGCGTCCCGGCGACGTGTACCAGCAGAGCCTGGTGCAGGAGAGCCAACGCCGGCTCTCCATGCTCAACTACTTTAAGGATGTGCAGATCCAGACCAGTGAGAGCCAGCTCGACACCGCCAAGGCCATCGACCTGACCTTCCTGGTAGAGGAACGGCCTACGGGTACCGCCTCGATGGGCGCCGGGTACAGCGACCGGGACAAAATGGTGGGGACTATTGGCCTGCAGATCCCGAATCTGCGGGGCACCGGCCAGAACTTGGACTTCAGCTGGGAGTTCGGCACGCGGCGCGAGCAGTTCCTGGTGGGATTCACCGAGCCCTGGCTTTTCGATACCCCCACCAGTTTTTCGCTGCGGGTCTACACTCTCAACCAGCAGTACTACAAAAGCTTCGACCGCAAATCCAATTCGGCCAACGTCCGCCTCGGCCGCCGGCTGAAGTGGCCGGCCTATTCCACCGTGTCTGTCGGCTACCAGCTGCGCGACGACAGCTACTCGGACTTTCAGTCCGCCTACGAAAACCTGGAAGACGACCCGCGCTACCAGGCCCGCACCACCAGCAGCTTCGAACTCGAATATCAGCGTGATACCCGCGATTTCCCCCAGTTCCCCACTAAGGGCTCGGTCTTTTCCTATCGGCCCGAGGTCGCTTCTTCGCTCATCGCCGGCGACGTGGACTTCCACCGCCACGAGGTGATCTTCAATTACTATCGGCCCAGTTTTTGGCATTTTTCCTGGAGCCTGGAGACCAAGGTGGCGGCAGTGCAGGGGTTCTCCAACTGGGACAACAACAACCTGCCCTTCTTCGACCGCTTCACTCCCGGCGGCGTGGACTGGTGGGACGGGCAGGTGCGGGGCTACCCGGACGCTTCTCTGGGGCCGCGTTTGGACAACAGCCTCAGCGGGCCCAACATCGGCGGGCGGGCGATGATGGTAATAAACCTCGAATACCGCTTCCCCTTGGTGAACCAGCAGTTTTACGGCCTGATCTTCGCTGATGCAGGTAACTCCTGGGACAAGGCCACCCAGTTGAATCCTACCGACCTGCGGCGCTCCACCGGCGTGGGTTTCCGGGTGATGGTGCCGATGATGGGCATGATCGGCTTCGACTTTGGCTATGGCTTCGACCGCCGGAAAGTGGACGGCGAGCGGCCAGGCTGGATCACCCACTTCCAGTTCGGCCCCCGCTTCTTCTGAGGGAGAGATCATGAGACGTTGGTGCTGGTGTCTGCTGCTGGTCGGCCCCTTCTGCTTGACCGCTGCCGGCGCCGATCTGAAACTGGGGTACATCGACTCCGAGGCCCTGCGTGAAAAATTGCCCGACTTCAGGGCCGCCCAGAGCCAGTTGGAGCGCCTGCACCAGCAGTACGAAGGCGAGGCGACGGAGCGCAAGAACAAACTAGACAAGCTGGAGGAAGACTTCCACAAGCAGGAGTTGCTGATCAGCGAGGCGCGGCGGGCCGAGCTGAAGGCGCAACTGGATGAACAAAAAAAACAATTACAAGATGTCACCCAGAAAACCTTCGGGGCCGACGGCGAACTGATGAAAAAGAACGTCGAGTTATCCGGGCCCATCTTCGAGAAGATCAACGCGGCGATCCAGGAGCTGGCCAAGGAGGATGGCTACGACTTTATCTTTGACGTGGCTGCTGCCAACAGCGCTATTGTCTTCGCCCAGGAACGCTACGACCTGACCGAGAAGCTGCTCAACCGTATGAAAGAAGCAGACAAGGACAAGCAGAAGGAGGGCGCGCGGTGACGGAACAGCCGTCGGCATCGGGCCTGGATTTGAAGGTGATCATGGAGGTGTTGCCCCACCGCTATCCTCTGCTGCTGGTCGACCGGATCGTTGAGCTGGTCCCTGGGGAACGGATCGTGGGGCTCAAGAACGTGACCATCAACGAGGCTTTTTTCCAGGGACATTTCCCCGGCTATCCGGTTATGCCCGGGGTGCTGATCATCGAGGCCCTGGCTCAGACCGGGGCGGTGATGATGTTGCGCTCCCTGGAAAATGCCGCTGGCAAGATCCCCTTCTTCGCCGGCATCGACAAGGCCCGCTTCCGCCGCCAGGTGGTTCCGGGAGACCAGTTGCGCCTCGAATTAAAGGTGCTGCAACAGCGGGCCGGCACCTGCCGGCTGGACGCCCGGGCTTATGTGGGCGAGGAGCTAGCCGCCGAAGCCGAGATCCTGGCAGTGGTCAGGTAGGCTGGGGCCGGT
>SICG01000065.1 GCA_009691525.1 Candidatus Latescibacterota bacterium
AACTTGGAGGCACTGCCGCCTAGATACCAGAAGGTGCCGTTGAGTCTCCAGCCAAGAAGGTCCAGAATTTCCCACGAAACTGAACTCCGCCGGTAACTGCTCAAAAGGCCGACCGAAAGTGGAATATAGTCTGACTGTTTCAGGAGGAATACGCCGATATTCGGGCCCCACAACCTCTCACTAAGATTGGTGCCGACCTCATCCTCGTTTGAGGTGTTGCGTCCGGCACTGAGCCCGAAATCCAACATCCCACCGAAAGAGTAGCCCAACCCAATGTTCAACCCCGCCCTATCGCTGCTGATAAGGCCACCACAGGAAACCTCTACGGCACTTTCGGAAGGTTCGAGAAAAACTCCTTGGCCACGGCAGACATCGACACCCGAAACAAGCACCAAAACAGCAACCAGATTCCGGACCCGAACTGGCACCCTTAAAGACATTCAGGCACTCTCCTTGTTACAGCATCTCATTTCAAATATACGCAATCCACCGTGATCCCAAGTATTGCCTCAGATTGCTTGATGTTATGCCGATTCCCGACCTATGTGGCCAAACCACCATGGCCCTTTCTGGGGGTTCGGGTGCGAGTAGCCATCTCCACTACCGAACTACTTTGACCGATGGGGAACAGGGGGTAGGGGGGGGCGGTCAGAGCCGACCGCAACCAGGCCTGAGCGTTTCCGTGCTCCCCCGTTTTCGCCGGTGCCAATGGCTGCCGCGCTCCGCTTGCCTGCGGCCCGACTCCGCGACAGGACAAGCCTGTCACTCCGCGTGCCGTCCATAGAGACAGAAGGGGCATGGACGAGCCACCGATGGGCCTCCTAAGGACCATATAATATAACAAGTTAGGAAACATTTTCTCTTGTGAAAGGGTCTTGTATTTTGTATATTTCTAGGTAACAAAAAAGCCCGCCCGGTGCTACGAACACCGGAACGGGCGAGACCAACCTCGAACCCGTTAAGCAGGAGGTCAGTCCGATGGCAAAGCTAGCCGCCTACCCTTCCTTTGTCAATTCTGCACCGCCCTCACTCCCCAGCCACATCCGTCGGCAAATCAATGCCAGGGCTACCTGTCCTTGGTGCGGATCGCCGATGCACCTCAACCGCGCCGGCACCCGCCTGCAGTGCGTCGATAGCATCCACTGCGCCGGGGTCCTTGCAGCCGAGCGGAACCTTCCCAACACCTAACCCAGAACCATGCACTTTAATGCACCCTCGAATTGAGGTTGCCCCATCCCACTCCCTTCACCAGCAGGAGGTACGCTATGGGAGTCTACCGAAAGAACGATACCTGGTGGATCGACTACTACTACCAGGAGCACCGCTACCGGCAGAAGATCGGCCCGAGGCGCAGGGATGCCGAGGAGGCGTTATCGAAAATCAAGGTGAAGATTGCGGCGGGGGAGTTCTCCACGCCTGAGGAGCGCAAGCGGGAGGAGGGACTCAAGCAGCAGCCCATACTCTTCGAGACCTTCGCCCTTGAGGAGTTCCTGCCCTGGTCCGAGGTGAACCATTCCACCAAGCACCATATTCTCCAAAAAAGCATCATCCGGGTTCAGCTGAGACCCTACTTCACCGGTCAGCACCTGCACCAGATCACCCCCAAGCGGCTCGAGGACTACATCGGGCAGCGCATCCGGGGCCACTATCTTAAAGGAAAACAGAAACGCCCGGTGAAGGAGGCCACGGTCAACCGGGATATCGCCTGCCTCAAGATCCTGCTCCGCAAGGCCGTCGAGTGGGGAAAGATCGACAGCAACCCCGCCAAGGGTATCAAGACCTTCAAGGAAATCCCCAACCCTCCGCGACTGCTGGAGCAGGATGAGGTGGCCCACCTGCTGGCGGAAATTCCCGAGCACCTCAAAGCCCTGGTGGCCTGTGGGGTCTTCGCCGGCCTGCGGCGGGAGGAGTTGTTCCACATGCGATGGGAAGATGTGAACTGGAGGGATGGGGAACTGAATGTGGTTTCGCGGGAGGCCCACCATACAAAGAACTACCAAAGCAGGCGCATCCCGATGAATGAGGCCCTTGTAGAGGCCCTGCGCCGGCATCCGCGCCGCCTGGACAGTTCCCACATCTTCTGCAACCGGGAAGGCCAGCCCTACGAGAATATCCGCAAGGCTCTATGTGGGGCAGGGAAACGAGCCGGCATCGAGGGCGGAGTTGGGCTTCACCAGCTGCGGCACGCTTTCTGTTCCCATGCCCTTATGCAGGGCATCGACGCCCGCACCGTACAGAAGTGGATGGGGCACCGGGATCTGAAAACCACCCTGCGTTACGCGCACGTTTCCCTGGATCACGAGAAAGCCGCAATTCAACGCCTTCGGTACAGTTTTGGTCACCAGGTGGACACCAAGGCTGCACCGGCATGAAAAAAGCACCCACAGTTTGAGGGAGGCCCTCTTCTGTAAGTGCTCTATGCTGATTGAGTTGCATTTGGTGCGCCCACTAGGACTCGAACCTAGGACCCGCTGATTAAGAGTCAGCTGCTCTACCAACTGAGCTATAGGCGCGATTTTCAGAGGGAAGAAAGTAGCGGAAGCGCGCGCCCTTGTCAAGGGAGGCATGCCCGCCGAACACGCACCCGCCGCCCGAGTCTCCGCTCCCTTGACAATTCCCCCTCCTGTGGTGTAAAATAACCGCTCGCCCCACCTGCTCGTTTCAACCCCCAAAGTTATGTTTGACGAATTGGGAAAAGTAGAAAAACTTTACCGCCAACACCCTCAGTCGCCGCTCTTCGCGCGTCTGGCCGATCTGTACCTGCGCCGGGGCAAAGTGGAGCGGGCCATAGCGCTGTGCCAGGAGGGTTGCCGGCGTTTTCCCCATTACCCGACCGGGTATATAATCTTAGGAAAATGCTACGAAGCCCAGGGACAATTGGAGGAAGCCCGCAGCGCCACCGATCAGGCCCTGCGCCTAGATCCAGAAAATCCGGCTGGTTTCATGCGCCTCTCCAAGATCTATCAGGACCTGGGCATCACCACCCTGGCCCTCAAGAGCCTGCAGCAGGCTGCCCGCTTCGATCCGCTCAGCGACAAACTGGCCGAGCAGGTGGACCGGCTCACATATGTAGTGCGGGTGGAATCGACGACCGCACCAAACACAACTGAACTTCCCGACGTGCCGCTGACCTCCGCGCCAGTGCCGATGGCGCTCCAGAAAATTGCTCCGCCGCCGGCCGCAGACGAAGAAGCGGACGAGCCCTTTGGTGTCATCCATACCCCCCACACCGAAGCGCCGGCGGCCGCCGAGGAACCAACCCCGGAAAATCAGGAAGAATTCAGCGCCACCTACGGCCCCCTTGAGGAAGAGAGTCTCGAAGACCTGCTCAAACGCAGCGAGGAGGCGATGGCCGAACGGGAGATCAGGGCCGCTGAACGGCCCGCCATCCCGACGACGGCCCCCGCCGCCGCCGAGACCCCCGATTTGCCCATGGAAGACCGGCTCGAAGCCCTTTTCCGGCGCGGCGATCTCTTCGCCGAACCAGCCGCCACGCCACCCGAACTGATTGCCCCGCCGGAGCCAGAACCAGAATCCATCGCAGCGCCACCGCGCCAACCGGTACCGGCCCTTGACGAGGATCCCTTCGCCCTGGGTGCCGCGCTGATGGCCGGGGATTCCCCCCTGGCAACTGGACCGGAACCAGCATCCATCGCCGAGCCGGAACCCAGCGCCCAGCAGGAACCAGCGCCAGAATCCATAGTTATCCAGGAAGAGGGGCTTTTCTCGCCGGCGGCACCCGACACCTCGCCCATCGCCATCGAGCCGGCGGACGAAACGCTCGAAGAAGGACTCTTCGCCACTCTTTCCTCGGGTATAGATCTCCCAGCCAACGTCGCCCTGCCCCCCGGAGAATCCACCGCAGCACCAAGTGATGCCGACCTGATCGGCGCACCTGCCCCCCCCACCCCCTTGCCGGCGGCCCCACCTCAGCCCGAGGTGGCTTTTCCCCCGGCCCTGGCGGAGACGCCGCCCCCACCACCCACCGAGGAGAAGGTCCAGACGCCTCCACCCCCGGTGCAGGCCGAGGCACTCAGGCAGCGCCGCGCCGACGATGGGGAACTGATCCGCCTCTTTCAGGAAATCGAAAACCAGCAGCAGCAGGAACTGGCCAGCCAACCTCCTGCCATCCCCCAGGGCGGGCCGGGGCCGCTAGACCGCAGTGACCCCGAGGGGCGGATCGCCACCGTCACCCTGGCCCAGATCTACTCCAGCCAGGGTTTTGTCGACCGGGCCGTGGAGACCTACCGAAAAATCCTCGATCAAGATCCCGACAACGAGGAAATCAAGCGCCGCATCGCCGAACTTCAGCAGGGGCGCAAGGCCAGTTGAGACCAATAGGAGAGTAGTGCTAAAATGGCAGACACCTCAGATTTCAGGAACGGCTTCACCATGCTGCTCGACAACGCCCTGGTCTCCATCGTGGAGTTCCAGCACGTGAAACCGGGCAAGGGCAGCGCCTTCGTGCGCACCAAACTGAAAAACGTCACGACTGGGGCGGTGCTAGACCGCACCTTTCGCTCGGGCGATAAGATGGAAGAAGTGCGCCTGGAAAAGCGCCAGATGCAGTATCTCTATGCCGAGGGCGAAACCTTCCACTTCATGGACACCGAGACCTACGAACAGCTCGCCATCCCGGCCAGCCTGGTAGGTGAGGATGCCGGGTTCCTCAAGGAAAACGAGATGACCTACGTGCTCATCGCCCTGGAAAAACCCATCGGCGTCGAGCTGCCCAAGTTCGTCGAATTAAAAGTAAGCCAAACCGATCCAGGCATGAGGGGCGACACCGCCACCGGCGCGGTCAAACCCGCCACCCTGGAAACCGGTGCCGTGGTCAATGTCCCGCTCTTCATCAATCAGGGCGACGTGCTCAGGATCGACACCCGCACCGGCGATTACGTGGAACGCGTCTGACCCCCGCGGGGCCACTGGCCCAAGGAGCCGAGAGTGGACAAAGCTACATTCAAGGAACTGCTGGAGCTGTTCAAGAGCGGCGAGGCAGAAGAACTGGAGATCCAGCACAGTTTCTGGCATGGCATCCGCATCCGCCTCAGCCGGCGGCGCCCGGTGGGCCAGGTCGCCGAACCCGAGGGCATCCGCCCGCTGCCCCAGCCCCTCGCCTCGGCCGGGGACCCGGCGACTTCGGCATCCGCGACCCCGGCCAGTGACGGCCTGTACACGGTCCTCGCCCCCATGGTCGGCACCTTCTACCGCTCCCCCGCCCCCGAAGCCGAGCCCTTTGTCCGCGAAGGGGAGCGGATCAAGCCGGGCCAGACCATCTGCCTCATTGAGGCAATGAAGATCATGAACGAGATCGAAGCCGATCTGGCCGGCGAGGTCGTCGCGATCCTGGTGGGCGCCGGCGAGCCGGTGGAGTACAACCAGCCGCTGATGAAAATCCGCCCTGCCTGAGAGGGGAAGACACCTTGTTCGCCAAAATCCTCGTCGCCGACCGCGGTGAAATCGCCCTGCGCGTCATCCGCGCCTGCCAGGAAATGGGCATCGAAACGGTGGCCGTGCACTCCGAGGCCGACACCAACTCCATGCACGTGCGCCTGGCCGACGAGGACGTGTGTATCGGGCCGCCGGCCGGCGAGGCCAGCTACCGCAATTTCGCCAACATCATCAGCGCCGCCGAGCTGACCAACGCCGACGCCATCCACCCCGGGTACGGGCCGCTGGCCGAAAACGCCGATTTCGCCGAGTTGTGCCAGACCTGCGGCATCAAGTTCATCGGGCCGCCGGTGGAGGCCATCCGCAAGATGGGCGACAAGGCCGTGGCCCGCCAGAGCGTCGCGCAGGCAGGAGTGCCGGTGATTCCCGGCAGCGAGGGCGAACTACAATCGCTGGCCCAAGCCAGGGAGCTTTCCGCTGAGGTGGGCTTCCCCCTGCGCCTCAAAGCCGCCGCTGGCGGTGGTGGGCGCGGTATGCGGGTGGTGCGCTCCCTTGAAGAGTTGGAGGAGGCCTGGAACATGGCCCGCCTGGAGGCGCGCAGCGCCTTCAGCAGCGATGCACTGTACATGGAACACTCGGTGGAACGGGCCCGCCACATCGAGATCCAGGTACTGGGCGACGAACACGGCAACCTGCTCCATCTGGGGGAGCGCGAATGCTCCATCCAGCGCCGGCACCAGAAGCTGGTCGAGGAGAGCCCTTCGCCAATCGTCGACGAGGACTTGCGCCGACGCCTGGGTGAGGCGGCCCTGGCCGGGGCCCGCAGCGTGGGCTACCACAGCGCCGGCACCGTCGAGTTCCTGGTCGACGCCCAGCACCGCTTCTTCTTCATCGAAATGAATACCCGCATCCAGGTGGAGCATCCGGTCACCGAGATGGTCACCGGCATCGACCTGGTCAAGGCCCAGATCCGGGTGGCCACCGGCGAGCCCCTGCCCTGGAAGCAGGAAGACATTTGCCCCCGTGGCCACGCCATCGAATGCCGGATCAACGCCGAGGACCCGGCCCGAAATTTTATGCCCTCGGCCGGCACCCTCTCGGCCCTGCACTTGCCCGGCGGTCCGGGGGTGCGCATCGACAGCCACATCTACCAGGGTTACCAGGTGCCCCCCTATTACGATTCGCTGCTGGCCAAGGTGATCGCCTACGGCAACAACCGCGAGGAGAGCCTGGCCCGCATGCGGCGGGTGCTGCGGGAATTCACCATCGAAGGGGTGTCCACCACTCTGCCCTTTCACCGCGCTTTACTACAAGACCCCGGGTTCATCGCCGGCGAGTTCGACACCGAATACGTCGGGCGCACCCCACTGGTATTGGCCTGAAGAGCACCGGCCCGCGAAAGGAGAAAACTCATGTCCACCAACAGCGAAATCCCGGAAGAGCTCAAGTACTCCGAAAACCACGAATGGCTGGACCTGGACGGCAAAACCGGGGCCATCGGCATCACCGACTACGCCCAATCCCAACTGGGCGACATTGTCTTCGTGGAATTACCCGAGGTGGGCCAGCAGCTGGAAAAAGGCCAGATCTTCGGCACCATCGAGGCGGTCAAGACGGTGGCCGAGGTCTACGCCCCGGTCTCCGGCAAGGTGGTGGAGATCAACGTCGTCGTCCAAGAGGGCGCCGAGGTGATCAACTCCGAGCCCTACGGTGCCGGCTGGCTGATCAAGATCCATCTGGCCGACCCCAAGGAACTGTCCCAGCTCCTGAGCCCCAGCGACTATGCCGGCCTGATCGCCGGTCTGTGAACCCCGCCCCCAATTACCCCATCTTGACTTAACCCCCTAAGATTCCATAATATAGTTGTTCCATTTGGCCCTTCCCGAGGACACCGCCCGGCTTTTTTGCCGCGAGGAGTGCCCGTCTTGTGGAACACAAATGTCCTGGTCCTTAACCAGAACTATGAGCCGCTGAGTGTGTGCAGCGTGCGCCGGGCCTTGGTGCTGATCTTTCGCGGCAAGGCGCACCCCGTTGAGTTAGCCGAGGGCGTGGTGCGGGCGGTTTCCCGCGCCTTTCCCATCCCCAGTGTGGTGCGCCTGGAACGCTATATCCACTCCCCGCGCCGCCGCGTGGTGCTGTCCAAGCGGAACATCCTCAAGCGGGACAACCACGAGTGCCAGTACTGCGGGTCCAAAGATAAGAAGATGACCCTGGACCACATCGTGCCGCGCAAGCTGGGCGGCCCGGAGAGCTGGGAAAACCTGGTCTGCGCCTGTGTCTCCTGTAATGCCAAGAAGGGGGACCAGCGCCCCGAGCAGGTGGGTCTGGCGCTGCGGCGCCAGCCCAAGCGGCCAAACAATGTGAGCTTCATCCGCAACTTCATCGGCATCAGCGATCACCGCTGGAAGCCCTATCTGTTCGTCGATTGAGGTCTATGGAGGCAGTGGGAGACGAAGAACGCGTCCTGGATAGCAGCGTCTACGGGGTCAAGCTAGAGGTTTTCGAAGGCCCCCTCGACCTCCTGCTCTACCTGATCCACAAAGACGAGCTCGACATCTACGACATCCCGGTGGCCCGCATCACCGCCCAGTATCTGGCCTTCCTCGAGCAGCTCCACCGCCTCGACCTGGAACAAGCCGGCGGTTTCATCTTGATGGCCGCCACCTTGATGCGCATCAAGGTGCAGATGCTGCTGCCGCGGGAGGAGATGCCCCCCGATGAAGTGGATTTCGACCCACGCACCGATCTGGTGCGCCACCTGCTCGAGTACCAGCAATTCAAAGAAGTGGCCGAGTGGCTCGACGACCAGCGGGCAACCAGGCACGACATCTTCCTGCGCCAGTCCGGACTAGGCGAAGGCGAAGCGGGCGCCGACCTGCACCCGGTCTCCCTCTTCGACCTGCTCAAAGCCTACCAACACATCGTCAGCCAGGTTCCCCCCGAGACAATCCACCGCATCGTCGAGGCCCGGGTCTCGGTGGAGGCCTGCATCGCCCAGGTGCTCGAACTGCTTGAGCAGCAGGAGCGGTTGCGTTTTTTCGATCTGGTCCGCGGGAAGGGCCAGACCACCCTGGTGGCCACCTTCATGGCCCTGCTTGAGCTGCTGAGACAGCAGCTCATCCATGTGCAACAGGCCCAGCCCTTCGAGGAGATCTGGATCGAGCGGCGGCAGACCGGGATGGCCCTGCCCGAAGAAAGCCTTGAATCAAACGCCCTGGAAGAGGTCCCTTGAGCGAAACAAGCGACACCGAGGAAGAGCGGCTGGCCCCCGAAAACCTCTGCCTGATCATCGAGGCGGTCCTGGTCAGCGCCGACGCCCCGGTCACCCCAGGGCGGTTGCTGGCCCTCTTCAACGGCCTCAACGGCCGCGATCTGCGCGAGGCTGTCGACGCCCTCAAGGCCCAGTACGAAGCCAACGGCAATGCCTTCACCATCACCGAGGTGGCCGGCGGCTTTCAGTTGGCCACCCGCCAGGAGTACGGCGCCTGGTTGCGCAAATTCCATGACCGCAACCCGGTGCGGCTCTCCCAGGCCGCCCTGGAAACCCTGGCCATCGTCGCCTTCAAGCAGCCCATCACCCGCGCCGAGTTGGACACGGTGCGCGGGGTCAACTCCGGCGGCGTCCTGCACACCTTGATGGAACTGAACCTGATCCGCCTCACCGGCCGTTCGGAGGCGGTGGGCAAACCCATGCTCTTGGGCACCACCAAGGAATTTCTGATCCACTTTGGCCTCAGGAGTCTGGCCGACCTGCCCAAACCCAAGGAACTCCAGGAACTGCTGGCCGCCGGTGAGCAACAGGCCCAGGCCAGAGAACAGGCCACCGGCAGTGGCGAGGAAACCCGGGCCACCCTGACGGTCGACGAGATCTTAGCCACCCCTGAGGCGGAAATGCAGCTCGACACTCCTGCGGCGCCGAAAGCAGAAGATGAAACGCGTCCCTCCCCAGAAGAAGCGCCCCCACACGCCTGAAGCCGAAACCCAGGATGGGCGGATGCGCCTCAACCGCTTCCTGGCCCGGTCCGGGGTGGCCTCGCGGCGCAAGAGCGATGAACTGATCCTCGCCGGGGCCGTGCGGGTCAACGGCGAAGTCATGGTCGAGCTGGGATGCACCGTTGCTGTCGACGAGGACCGGGTGGAAGTGGGGGGCCGGCGCGTGTGTCTGCCCGCAGGCTTTGAATACATCTTGCTCTACAAGCCGCACGGTTGCCTGGTCACCCGCCACGACACCCACGGCCGCCCCACGGTCTTCGATCAGATCGACGTGCTGCGCCCCGGGACGGTAGCGGTGGGCCGCCTGGACCAAGATACCACCGGGGTGCTGCTGCTTACCGACGACGGCGACCTGGCCTTTCGCCTGCTCCATCCCAGCCGCCAGGTCGAGAAACGCTACGAAGCCCTGGTGGCCGGCAAACCAGACGCCACAGATCTTATAACCCTGCGCAAAGGCGTGGAACTGGACGACGGCCCCACTGCCCCAGCCCAGGTGCGGCTGCGCGGGGGCGACGAACACGAGGCGCGGCTGGAGATCAGCATCCACGAGGGCCGCAAAAGACAGGTGCGGCGTATGTGTTCGGCGGTGGGACATCCGGTCAAACGCCTCAAGCGGATCACCTTTGCCGGCCTGGGGGTAAGTGGCCTCAAGCCGGGCCAGTGGCGTCGGCTGACTCCGGAAGAAGTGCGCGCCCTGCGGACCCGGGCCGGCCTGGGGGGGGGGGCCTGATGGGACGGGGCATTGTCATCGCCATCGACGGGGTGGTCAGCGCCGGTAAAAGCACCACCGCGCGCCTGCTGGCCAGCCAACTGGGCTACCGCCATCTCGACACCGGGGCCATGTACCGGGCCCTGACCCTGGCGGCCTTGCGGGCGCAGGTGGCGCCGGTGGCCGACGCAGCCCTCGAGGCCCTGCTGAGCCGGCTGCGCATCGACCTGGAACCCGACGGCCGGGTGCTACTCGACGGCGAGGATGTGAGCGAGGCCATCCGCCAGCCCGAGATCAGCCGCGCCGTGGGCGCCTACGCCGACCTGCCCCTGGTGCGCCGCGCCATGGTCGGGCAGCAGCAGCGCCTGGGAGCCGCCGGCAGCGTGGTGGCCGAAGGGCGCGACATGGCCAGCGCGGTTTTTCCGCAGGCAGAATTGAAGATTCGCCTGGTGGCCGACCTCGAAGAGCGGGCCCGCCGGCGTTTTAGCGAATTACGCACCAAGGGCTTGGCCATCTCCCTAGAGCAGGTGGGCGCCGATATCCGCCGGCGCGACCAGCAGGACTTGGAGCGCGACTATGGCGCCAGCAGCCCCACCGGGGTGCTGGAAGTGGACACCACCACCTTGAGCATCGAAGAGCAGGTAGCACACCTCGCCGCCCTGGCCCGCCAGGCCGGCGCCTGATGGAGTGACTTAACCAGCAGTAGGTCAACAGCCGTTTCATCGCTCCAAACCGGGCTGAGACGCAGCCCGACCGGAAACTCCGGGTCGTTTTTCATCCTCTCAACCGCAGTTGAACAGTTGAGAACCATCTGAGGAACACACCGAAATGACGGAACAGATCCTTACCCCCGAGGAAAAACCGAAATACGGTCAGATCAGCGCCACTGAGCTGGAGGTTCCCGAATACTCCGAAGAGCAGATGCAGGATTTCATGGCGCTGTACGACCAGAGCTTCACCGGCATCGCCGAGGGCCAGATCGTCAAGGGCCGGGTGGTGGCGGTGACCCTGACCGAAGTACTGGTGGACATCGGCTTCAAGTCCGAGGGCGCCATTCCCCTCAAGGAATTCGGCGACATGCCCGAGGGCATTCAGCTGGGCAACGAGATCGAGGTTTTCTTAGAAAACGTCGAAGACCAGGACGGCCGGGTGGTGTTATCCAAGCAGAAGGCCGACTTCATGCGGGTCTGGGACCGCATCAAGGAGGCCCACGACACCGGCAACACCGTCAGTGGCCGGCTGGTGCGACGCATCAAGGGCGGCATCGTCGTCGACCTCTTTGGCGTCGAGGCCTTCCTGCCCGGATCGCAGATCGACATCCGCCAGGTCAAGAATTTCGACCAGTTCATCGGCCAGGAATTCCCCTTCCGGATCATCAAGCTCAACAAGGCGCGCCGCAACATCGTCGTCTCGCGCCGCGCCGTGCTCGAAGCCGAACGCGAACGCATGCGCTCGCAGATCATCAAGGAGTTGGAGGAAGGGCAGGTCCGCGAGGGCGTCGTCAAAAACATCACTGACTTCGGCGCCTTCATCGATCTGGGCGGGGTGGACGGCCTCTTACACATCACCGACATGTCCTGGGGCCGGGTCAACCATCCCTCTGAACTGGTCAATATCGGTGACCGCATCAAGGTCAAGGTGCTCAACTACGACCGCGAGCGCGAGCGCATTTCCCTGGGCCTCAAGCAGCTCACTACCCATCCCTGGGAGCAAATCGACCAGCGCTACCCCGAAGGCGCCCAGACCAAGGGAAAGGTGGTCAGCATCACCGACTACGGCGCCTTCGTGGAACTGGAAGAGGGCATCGAGGGCTTGGTCCACATCTCCGAGATGTCCTGGACCCAGCACATCCGCCACCCCTCCAAGCTGGTCAACATCGGCGACAGTGTCGAGGTGAGGGTGCTCAAGCTCGACAAGGAGAGCCAGAAGATCTCCCTGGGCATGAAGCAGACCGACCCCGATCCCTGGGAGAGCCTGGACAACAAATATCCGATGAACACCCGTTTGGAAGGCAAGGTCAAGAGCCTGACCAATTTCGGCGCCTTCGTCGAGATCGAGGAGGGCATAGACGGCCTGGTCCACATCTCCGACATGTCGTGGACCCGGCGCATCCGCCAGGCCAACGAACTGTTCAAGAAGGGCGATGTGATCCCGGTGATGGTCACCGAGATCGACAAGAAGCGCCGGCGAATCTCGCTGAGTCACAAGCTGGCCTGCGACAACCCCTGGCCCAAGTTCATCAGCCAGTACGCGGTGGGCACCTCTACCCAGGGCACCATCTCCCGGGTGCTGGAGCGCGGCGTGGTGGTCTCGCTGGCTGGCAACGTAGACGGCTTTGTGCCCCTCTCGCAGCTGGGTATCGACAACCTCCAGACCCCGCGCCAGGGCTTCGATCTAGGCCAGGAACTGCCGCTCAAGGTGATCGAGTTCGACGAGGGGCAGAAGAAGATCGTGCTCAGCGTCATCGACTACCTGCGCGACAAGGACCAGGCCGAGGTGGACGCCTACCAGGCCAGCCATCCCATCCAGACGGTCACCATCGGCGAAGTGGTTGCCGACCAGGACGAGGAGATGGAAAGCTGGGGAGACAACCTGGGCCGGAAGTAAGCCCTGCCCTCTGAAAGACACGACGAGCCAGGAGTCCCCGGATTCCTGGCTCGTCGCTTTTCTTCGCTGTTGATGGGATCGTCCCCTTTCTCTATAGTCTAGCCCGCTAGTCCAAACTCCGAGGAGACTTTTTCAGCGATGACTACAACAACGCCCACCCCTTTGGCCGGCCAAAAGGCCAGCCCTGAACAACTGCAGACTTGGGCCGAGCAGTTCAACCTCGACGGCTATTTGTTCCTGCAGGACGTGTTACCCCCCGACTGGTGCGCCGAGCTGCGCGCCGACTTGGACCGGCTGCTGCGCCACAACCCCGAAGGTCTCAACTCAAAGGGCACCGCCATCGAGCTGGTACACCGCGCGTTCGTACACAGCCCGGCAAATCTGCGCCTCTTTGACATGGAGCCCATCGTCAGCCTCGCCGAGACCATCGTGGCCCCCAACTGCCACGTCATCCACAACAACTCCTTTGTCACCCGGCCCGGCGGCGGGCTGTCCACCTGGCACCAGGACGACGCCCCCCACTACCTGGTCACCCATGGCGAACCACCCACCAACGTGCGCTTGCCGGTGCTCTTCTTCACCTGCAATTACTACCTGACCGACGTGGACGAGATCGCCCACGGAGGCACCGAGGCCATCCCCGGTTCCCATCTGTACGGCGCCCCCTGCCCCCCTTCGCTGGCGGGAACCCCCTGGGAGAAAAAAGTCCTCTACAACCTGGGCAGGGCCGGCAGCGTGGTGATGTTTAACAACCAGGTCTGGCACCGGGGCGGTCCCAACACCAGCCAGCGCACCCGCTACATCACCCAGATCACCTACGGCCGCCGCATGATCGGCCACAAGTATTTCCCTTTCATGAACTACGTCATGCCCGAACACCTGTACGCCGACGCCGACCCTCGGCGACGCCGCTTGTTGGGCTTTTTGGATCGCGGCGCGTATGGCTGAGAACGGAGAGGAAAAGCTCACCCCGGCGATGGCGCAGTACCACCATTTTAAGCGCCAGCACCGGGACGCCATTCTCCTCTTTCGTATGGGCGATTTCTACGAGACCTTCTTCGAGGACGCCCGCGAGATGTCCCGCCTGCTCGGTATCACCCTCACCGCCCGCAATCACGGCAAGACTGCGGGCGAGGTGCCCCTGGCCGGCGTGCCCCACCACGCGGTGGAGGCGTACGTGGCCAAGCTGCTGCGCCTGGGCCGCAAGGTGGCCATTTGTGAGCAGGTCGAGGACCCCAAAAAAGCCAAGGGGGTCGTCAAACGCGATGTGGTACAGGTGATCTCCCCGGGCACTGCCCTGGCCGATTCCATGCTCGACCAGCAGCGCAACAATTTCCTGGTCTGCCTCTGCGCCGGCCAGGGCCGGGCGGGCCTGGCCAGCGTCGATCTGTCCACCGGCGACTTTCTGCTCGACGAGTTACCCCTCGAAGAGCTGGCCGACGAACTGGAGCGGCTAGCCCCGGCCGAGTTGTTGCTGAGCGAGGGAGCCGACTCCCAATGGGTGGACACCCTGCGGCAGGTGCTGCCGCGCGCGTCGCAGAGCCGGATCGAGGACTGGCAGTTCGAATACCGCCAGGCGTACGAGACCCTGGCCGAGCAGTTGCACGTCCATTCCCTCAAGGGCTTCGACTGTGAGGACCTGCACCAGGGGATCCGCGCCGGGGGTGCCGCCCTCCACTATCTGCGCGACACCCAGCGCGGCACCGTGGAACACCTCAACCGGCTCACCCGACAGCGGCGCGAAAACTGCCTCTACCTCGACGCCACTGCCCGCCGAAATCTGGAGCTTTTGGCCAACCAACAGGACGGCGGCGAACAAGGCTCGCTGATCGAGGTGCTCGACCACACCCGCACCCCCATGGGCGCCCGCCTGTTGCGCCAGTGGGTGGCCGCGCCGCTGCGCGATCCGGCGGCCATAGCCCAGCGCCTGGACACCGTGGAGGTCCTGCTGGTTGAACGTCCCGCCCAAACCCGGCTGCAGGAGACCCTGGGCCAGGTGGGGGACCTGGAGCGGATGGTGGCGCGCATCTGCTGCCAACGGGCCAATGCCCGCGACCTGGTGGGCCTGGGCCGCTCTTTGGGGCAGGTGCCGGACCTGCGCCAGCAGGCCAGTTCCTTGGCGGCCCCGCTTTTGCAAGAGTTGTCCCGCACCGGCCTGCCGGTGGTCGATGAGTTGGTCGACCTGATCAGCCGCACCCTGGTCGACGACCCACCGGCCACCCTCACCGAAGGCGGTATGGTCCGCTCGGGCTGCGACGCCGAGCTGGACGAGTTGCGCCAGGCCAGCGCCGGGGGCAAGGAATGGATCGCCCGGCTGCAGGTGCAGGAACGGGCGCGCACCGGCATCGCCTCACTCAAGGTGGGCTTCAATCAGGTCTTTGGCTATTACCTGGAGGTGAGCAAGGCCAACCACGACAAGGTGCCCGACAACTACATCCGCAAACAGACCCTGGTCAACGCCGAGCGCTATCTCACCCCGGAACTGAAGGAGTGGGAGGCCAAGGTGCTGGGTGCCGAGGAGAAAATCGCCGAGATCGAAACCCGGATTTTCCTGGAACTGCGCACCCAGGTGGCCGGCTGGGCCGCCCAGGTGCAGCAGATTGCCCGCAGCCTGGCCCAGCTGGACGTGTTGGTTTCCCTGGCCGAGGTGGCCCAGCGCGAGCGCTATGTCCGCCCCCAGATCGACGAGGGGCCGGGTATCGAGATCGAGGGCGGCCGACATCCGGTAATCGAGCGCCGGCTCCAGGAAGGGCGTTTCGTGCCCAACGACCTGCACCTCGACGCCGAGACCCAAGTCCTGTTGATCACCGGACCCAACATGGCCGGCAAGAGCACCATCATCCGCCAGGTGGGGCTCATTGTCCTGTTGGCGCAGCTGGGCAGCTTTGTGCCGGCCCGGCATGCCCGCCTGGGCTTGGTGGACCGGATCTTCACCCGGGTAGGGGCCGCCGACAACCTGGCCAGGGGCGAGAGCACCTTCATGGTGGAGATGAACGAGGCGGCCAACATCCTCAACAACGCCACTGACCGCAGCCTGATTCTGATGGACGAGCTGGGACGGGGCACCAGCACCTTCGACGGGCTGAGCCTGGCCTGGGCCATTGTCGAATTTCTGCACGACTGCCCCTCCCGGCCGCGCACCCTCTTCGCCACCCACTACCACGAGCTGACCAAGCTGGAGGGACCGCTGGTGCGCCTGAAGAATGCCAACGTGCTGGTGCGGGAGGAGGGTGGTCATATCGTCTTCCTGCACCGCCTGGCCCCCGGCCCCTGCGACCGCAGCTACGGCATCAACGTGGCACAGATGGCCGGCATGCCCACCCAGGTGGTGGGGCGGGCCGTGGAAATCCTGGCGCGCCTGGAACGAGGGGAGCCGCAGGAATCGGTCCCCCGCCGGCCCCCCGCCGAGCAGCAGCTGCCGCTCTTCGCCATTGCCGCCCCCGAATCACCGGTGGTCGCCGAGTTGCGCCAACTCGACCTGGACCGGCTCACGCCGCTGCAGGCGCTGGTGAAATTGGGGGAATGGCAGGATAAACTGGGAGGGAAAAACTGAACGATTATGCCTTCGCCCGCCGACCACTTCACCCAACTGCAGAAGGTGGCCATCTTCCTCATCGCCCTGGGCCAGGAGCGGGCCCGCCTGCTGCTGGCCAGCATGGAATTACCCACCATCGAGCGCCTCAATTAGACCATCGCCAGTCTGGGGCTAGTAACACCGGAGGAGAAAGCCGCGGTGATGCTGGAATTCGCCGACTTCTTCTTCGAGGGCAAGTCCTTACCCGCCCCGCTGGCCAAACCCGCGCCGGCATCGGCCAAGCCAAAGCCGGCAGTCCCCAAATCAAAAACCGCCCCGGCGAAACCAGCACCAACCGCCAAGCCAGCCACTCCACCGCCCAAAACAAAAACGCCCCCAGCGCTCTTGCTGCCGGCGGCAAAAAATGACAAGAAGAATGACGACCAGACCGCGCGCGAAGCCCTGGAGAAGCTGCGCGAGCAGGTAGACCCCAAACAGATCAACTGGGGCCGGGCTGGCTATGATTTTGGTGAGGGCTTCAAAGGCCCAAAGGGAGATCGGCGCTAGACACTCCTCCCGCTCAACTCCTGCACGCGTTCGCCCAGAGCGCGGACGATGAAGACCAGAAAGCCCACCGCCAGGGCCAGTTGACTCAAGAGCATTGCCTTGTCCATATCTTCTCCTCGCGGGTAATCGGGACTGCCATCAGCCTTGAGCAAAAGCCGCACCAGATTGCCCGATTCTGCCCAAGTCCTTTACTTTCAAGTGTAAGCCGCCGGCCCATTACCTTCGCAGCCCCAGTCCAGGCGGCAGAGAACTCCCCCGCAGAGGAGGTTGTTTCCTGACCCAGTCCACTCCCGCACCCGAATTGATCTGGGGCCGTCACCCAGTCCTCGAAGCACTCAAGGCAGGCCGTCCCTGCCAGCGCTTGGTGGTCGCCCAGGGCAGTCACGGCCCGGCTATCGACGAGATCTTCGCCCTAGCCCGCCAGGCGGGCATTCCCTTCGACGTGCAGGAGCGCACCCTCCTGGACCGGGCAGCCGGCCCCCAGCACCAGGGTGTGATCGCTCACCTGGCGGCCCGCGCCTACGCCTCCTTCGAAGAGATATTGATCGGCCTCGACCTGCGCACTGCCTTCCTGGTCTTCCTCGACGGCATCCAGGACCCCCACAATTTGGGGGCGATCATCCGCAGCGCCCACGCCGTGGGCGCCGACGCGGTGGTGATCCAGGAGCGGGGTGCTGCCGGGCTGACCGGGGCGGCGGCCAGGGCTTCGGCCGGGGCCATCGAACACCTGCCGGTCTGCCGGGTGAACAACCTGGGCCGGGCCCTGGCCCTGGCCAAAGAGACCGGCCTGTGGATCACCGGCCTGGCCCCTGATGGCGAGCGCAGCTTCACCGAGGTGGACTTCAAAGGTCCCTGCGGCCTGGTGGTGGGCAGCGAAGGGGCCGGCCTGCGGCGGCTGGTGCGCGAAGGCTGCGACTTTGTGGTGCAGATCCCCATGGGCCGCGCCCAGATCGGCTCCTTCAACGCTTCGGTGGCCGCCGGCCTGGTGCTCTACGAAGTTTTCCGCCAGCGCCGCCCGACCTCCGGCTGATGGGGGCAGCGGCCTCATACCTATGGGTCCTGCTGCTGGCGCTACCCCTGCGGGCCCAGGCCGCCGAACCAGATACCAGCCAGGCGGCCCGCCAGGCCACCCTGGCCACCCTGACCCCCCCCGCCGAGCCGGGTTTCTCCTATCAGGCCGACCAGGTCCACAGCGCCGGCGACTCCATCGTGCTGGAGGGTCGGGCCAGCGTGGTCCACCAGAGCGCCCGACTGGAGGCGGCGCGCATCGTCTACTGGCGCCAGCGCGAGGTGGTCGAAGCCTGGGCCGTGCAGGACAGTGCCGGTGCCTGGTCCGGCCTGCCGGTGCTCGTGCGCGGCGGCGAAACCCTCCAGGGCCGGCACATCCTCTACGATCTACAAGATACCACCGGCACCATCCAGGCCGGCCGCATCGCCTACGACAAGAGCTTCTACGCCGGCCAGCAGATCCAAGCCCGTTCCGAGAAAGAATTCCTCGTGCGCCGGGGAACCTACACCACCTGCAACCAGGAGCATGCTCACTTCGATTTCTACAGCCCGCGCATCAAGGTACTGGTCGGCGACATGGCCATCGCCCGCCCGGTGTACTTCCGCCTCGAAGAACGGCGGATCTTCTGGGCACCCTTCTACGTTTTCTCCCTGCGCCAGGATCGCCAGTCCGGGGTGCTCACCCCTGGTTTCGGCCGCCGGCCCCGCAGCTACGGCTCGGCGCAGAGCGAGTGGGAACTGCGCAACCTCGGTTACTACCTGGCCCCTACCGAGTACTGGGATCTCACCCTGTCGGCCGATCTGCGCCAGCGCTCCGGTTGGCTGGCCCGCGCCCAGCTCAACCACGCCTGGCGCTATCGCTGGAACGGCTCGGTGGAGACGCGCCTGGAAAATCGGCAGCAGGGCAGTTCCAGCCAGTTGGAGTGGTGGACCAGCATTCGCCACAATCAGGAACTGAGCCCCACCGCCTCGCTGCGCGCTTCGGGCACCTTTCAGAGCAACAAGGATTTCGGCCGCAACAACAGCTACGACCTGCAGGAGCGGCTCAACCGCACCCTGCGCTCCAACCTGAGCTTTTCCAAGCGCTGGGCCGGCGGCAACAGCCTCAGCCTCAACGCCAGCCAGACCCGCAACCTAGACACCGAGCGCTCCGAGGTGATCCTCCCCGAGCTGAGCCTGCGCACCGCCCGCAAGGCGCTGTGGGGCGGCAAAGAGAAAGAAGCCAAGGGGGCCACCAGTCCCTGGTACAAGGACTGGTTCTACGAGGGCAGCGGCCGGCTGCGCCACAACACCCTGCGCGCCCCCACCCAGCACCTAGACCGCACCAGCGCCGATCTCTCCCTGGGGCTCAGCGCCCAACATCGGCCCTTTACCTGGCTGAGCTTTAACCCGGCCCTGACCGAGAGCTGGACCGACGCCGACCTGGGCGCCGAGGGCCCGCAGACCCGTGGGGTGCGCAGCGAGCGCCTCAACGCCGGCCTGGCCCTCACCCAGACCTATTACGGCCTCTTCTACCCTCGACTCTGGCGCCTGACCGCCCTGCGCCACGTGCTCAAGCCCAGCGCCACACTCAACTACCAGGCAGCCCACGCCGACACCGGCGAGGTCTTCGGCCTGGGCGGACCGGGGGCCTCCTGGAAGCAGGAACGCCAGCTGGCCCTCAGGCTGGACAATACCTTCTGGGCTAAATGGCTCACCGGCGAGGAGGAGACCAAGGTGCGGCTGGCCCAGCTCAACTTCTCCACCACCTATGCCCTCGACCGCAAACGCCAGCCTTTGAGTCCCCTGCTCTCCTCGCTCAACATCAGCGCCGGCCAGCGCCTCGACACCCGGCTAACCCTGCGTTCGGATTTCTATGACCCCGCAAATCGCTTCACCGCCTGGCCCCGCCTCCAGCAGTTCGAGGTCACCTCCTCGCTGCGCTTCTCCGGCAAACAGCCCAAGGTAGAGGGAGGCGACCGCGAAAGCAGCGCCGGCCGCGAGACGGGCAGCCTGGGCTCCGAAGGCTTCGGCTTCGAAAGCGGTTTACAGAGCGATATCCGCCGCCAGGGGCGGGGCCGACAGCTCCAGTTGAGCCACTACTACGCCCGCAGTCGCACCACCAGCAGCACCCTCACCCGCTCGTGGCTGCGCAGCGCCCTGGGTTTTAACTGGGGGCACTGGCGCTGCGACTATTCGCTCAACTACGATCTGCGCGCCCCCGGCGTGGCGCTACTGGACAGCCGCCGGGTCAACGCCGAATTACTCTCGCTGCAACGCGAATTCCACGACTGGACCTTCACCTTCAACGTCCAGCCCAGCAGCTTTTCGCGCCAACGAGCCTTCTACTTCAAATTCCAGTTCAAGGACATCCCCCAGCTGCAGTTTGAGCACGGCGATAGCCGGCGCTGATTGCTAAGCCAGGGGGGATGTGATAAATTGGGGTGGAAGTGCGAGGTATGCACCCAGTTTTCACAAAAACTTATGCGCATCCTGGTGCAGCGGGTCAGCCAGGCGCAGGTCCTGGTCGAGGGCCAGGTCCGGGGCGCCATCGGGCTCGGCCTAGTCTTGTTGGTGGGCATCCACCAGGACGACGGGGCCGAGGCGGTGCGCTTCTGCGCCGAGAAGTGCGCCCACCTGCGCATCTTTCCCGACGAGCAAGGTAAGCTCAATCACTCGGTGCTGGAGGTCGGTGGTGCAGTACTGGCCATCTCTCAATTCACGCTGTACGGCGACTGCCGCCGGGGCCGGCGTCCCAGCTTCACCGAGGCGGCACCGCCTGCCCAGGCCAAACCCCACTACGAGCAGTTCCTGCTCGCACTCGAAAACCTGGGCCTGCGCGTCGAACGCGGGGTCTTCGGGGCACACATGACCGTCGAAATCCACAACGAAGGCCCGGTCACCTTGTTGGTCGAATCTCCTTGAGCAGCCCATGAGTGTTCCCGAGAATCCCCTGCTCGTCCTCGGTTCCGGTTCCCCGCGGCGGGCAGCCCTGATGCAGCAGATCGGCCTGCCCTTCGTGCAGTGGAATAGCGCCGCGGCCGAACCAGATCACCGTGAAGGTCCGCCTGCGGTCCACGCCCTGGAGACGGCCCGCCTCAAGGCCCGCGCGGTGCAGCAGGCTGTCCGCTCCTACTACGGGCCCGGCCGACCCACCATCGTCATCGGCGCCGATACCGTGGTCCATCTCGACGGGGCCGTGCTGAGCAAACCCGCCGGCCAAGCAGACGCGGCCCGCATGCTGCGTCTGCTGGCCGGCCGCACCCACCAGGTGTACACTGCGGTGTCGCTGGTGTGCAGCGATGAAGGGCAGGTGGAGGACTGTGCCGAGACCCAGGTGTACATGCGGCCTCTTAGTGCGGCACAGATCGACCGCTACCTGGCCAGCGGCGAAACTGCCGACAAGGCGGGCGCCTACGGCATCCAGGGCAGCGGAGCGCTTTTGATTGAGCGCATCGAAGGTTGTTATTATAATGTGGTGGGCCTCCCCCTGACCCTGTTGTGTACGCTGCTGGAAAGAGCCGGATACGATTTCTCCATCCCTCCGTGAACTTCCCCGTGACCACTATGCGGAAATATGAGTGAAGAGACGATAGCCACCAAGTTGCGCCAGGCCCGCGAAGAGCAGGGCAAGACCCACGAGCAGATCCACCGGCAAACCGGCCTGAGCCTCTATGTGCTCCAGGCGGTGGAGTCGGGCAACTTCAAGGTGGTTGAGCCGATCTATATTCGTATGATCCTCAAGGCCTATGCCGACCACCTAGAGCTCGACAGTGCGGCCATCCTCAAACAGTACAACGACCAGTTCGGCAACCCGCCGCCCATCCTCGAGGTGCCGCCCCCGCCCACGCCGGGCCCACACCCGCAGGTAGTCCTGGGCGACGACCTCGACCTGCCTACCGCTCCGGGCATCTCTCCTGCCTGGCAACCTTCGCCGCTGCCCGGCGGTGCCTTTGCCAAGCCCGTGCAGGCCCCGTCGCGGAGCGGCTCGTTACTCCTCGGAGGAGGGGCGCTGTTGTTAGTGGTCCTGTTGGCCCTCTATTGGTCCGACAATATCGGCGAAAGGCCGCGGACCACCGCCCTGCCCGAACGGGCCACCCCCCAGGTCAGGCCGCCGGCTGGCCCGCGCCCCGAACTGGCGCCGCATCCGGCGCAGACGCCTGTGGAAGCCAGCACCCAGCCCCAGACTCAACCCGCTGCCCCTTTGGCCGAGGCGGCCAAGACCGCCCCGGACACCACCGCCCCGCGCCTGCCAGCAGCCCAGGCCGAACCAGCCCCGGTACCCAAACCCGCCGCGGAAGTCCCGGCGCCTAAGACTGCCGCCGCGCCCTCTCCCGCGCCTGCTGGCGCCCTGGTCCTGGAAGTGGAGGTAGTAGCGCCCACCTGGGTGTGCATCCGCTGGGATAAGGGAGGCTTCCTGGAGGCCATGCTCCAGCCCGGGGACAACCGCCGCCTGCAGACCAGCACCCAGTTCCTGGTTTGGGCCGGCAACTCCAAGGGGCTGCGCTACCGCTTCCAGGGGCAACCCGTAGAACAGGTCAACCAGAGCGACCCCAACCATACGTTGCGTTTCAAGGCTACCCAGACAGGGGTCTCCCTGATCGACCGAGAAACATTCGATCAACTCTCCGAGGCCGCTAGAGAACAGGACACCCTTGCCAGGGCGCGGCGCGACTCGCTTCGATGAGCCGTTGTTATGTCGAGGTTTTCCTGC
>SICG01000066.1 GCA_009691525.1 Candidatus Latescibacterota bacterium
ACCCCGTTCATCGAGGCGATATTGACGATCTTGCCGCCCCCGGTGTGGATCATCTCCTTGGCCACCCGCTGGGCCATAAAGAAAACCCCCTTGAGATTGACCCCCAGAATGCGGTCCCACTCCTCCTCACTCACCTCCAGGGCCGGCCTGGGGGTGTTGATGCCGGCGTTGTTGACCAGGATATCGATGCGGCCCAACTCCCGCACCGCCCCGGCCACAAAGGCATCGATACTCGCCAGCTCGGGCAGGCGCAGGGGCAGGGGTGCAGCGCGGCGGCCCAAGGCCCGGATGCTGGCGCACACCGGGTCGAGGTTAGCCATGCGCTCGGGCAGTTCGCTCACCACACAGTCAGCCCCGACCTCGGCCAGGGCAATGGCCGTGGCCTTGCCTATACCCGAGCCAGCACCGGTGATCACCGCTACCTTGCCCTCCAGACTCATATTGGGAAGTACCATGACAATCTCCTATTTCCTCAGTTGAAGGGTGTCGAAGAGGCGCCCCTCTTGGTCCACGGCATGCAGTTCGAGAGTGGGTCCGGCCACCACCACCTGGACAAAGTGAGGTACGGCCTGGGCCTGGGCCGTGTGCCAGGCGCGTTTGGCGTGGAACCATTCGGGTTTGGCGCCTGCCCCGCCGGCCACCACGTAGACGATGCCCCGCTGCAAATCGAGCCGGTCCTGGCGCAGGGGGTGGCTGCGCTCGTACACAATGGTGTGGGAGTTGAAGACCAGATCCACCCCGTGGGCTTCGAGGATCGGACAGAGGACGCGCAACTGCTCCACCTGGTAATCGGCCGAGACATAGGGCGGATAGTGGAAGAAGACCACCTTCCAGGTCGCCCGGCTGGCTGCCAGATCCGCCTCCAGAAAGCGCCACTGAGCACCCTCCGGTTGCAGCTCCGGGGTGGGCACCGGCAGACCGTCCCGATACTCGATCAGTTCCGTGCAATCCAGGGCGGTGAAGTGGGTGTTGCCGTAATCGAAGGAGTAATAGTTTTTGGGCTCTGGATAGGCGACAAAATCCCGCGCCCAGGAGGCGCGTTCCTCGTGGTTGCCCAGGCACAGGTAGAAGGGCGTGCAGTGGAACAGGGCACGGGCCGGCCCTAAGAAAAACTGCTCCCAGTCCTCGTAGCGTTTGCCGTGCTGCACCGCATCGCCCACCATCAACATAAAATCCGGCCGGTAACGTTGGATCTGGGGGAAGAGCCGGCGGTTGATCAGGTCATCCCCATACCCGCCGCTCTCGCTGGTCACGGCAAAGGAGAAGGGCGTCTCGGGATGCACCGCCGTCTTGAAAGGCAGCACCGCACTTTCGACCACCTCGCCAGTCACGGTGGTCGAGCGCACCTGGTAGTGATAGCAGGTCTCGGGGTCCAGACCCTCCAGGACCAGGGTGTGGATGCAGGTATCACCTGCCCCCGCGACATGGTGCTCGGTCTCAGCCAGCGCGACGTACCCCCGGTTGTGGGTCCGCTGGGTCTGCCAGTATCTGCCCTCGGTGGAAGCGGCACCGGAAGTCTCCCACATGATCGTCATCCCGGTAGGGGTAGACCACTGTAGGTATGGTCCCTTCAGTATACTCAGCATAGCTTGCTGTCCGTCGACAATTTACGAAGGAGAAGGAAACTCGAGCTGTCGCAGTACCTGCAGGGAATGTGCCCCGCGCGCGCTGCCGGCGCGGTCCAGGGCCTCCAGGTGGACCTTGAGCAGGCCGGCGTCCTGGGGCGTGTCCACATCGTACCAGGGGGGCAGCAGGCCCAGCGAGTGATCACCCAAGCGTTCCAGGGTCTGGGCCAGCACCTGGCCAGTGCTCCAGGCGATGCCAGAGAAGAGTTCGGGAGCCGGTTGGCGCAGGCCGATCAGGTAGTAGCCCCCGTCAGTGCTGGGGCCGATGACCACCTCGCGTTCTGTTAGCAACGCCAACGCTTCATCGATGCAGCTGGCCGGCAGGCTGGGGCTGTCCGAGCCCAGGGCCAGCACCCGTTCCGCGCCCTGATCGAAGGCCCAGGCGAAGAGCTGATCCAGTCGCCCGCCCAGATCGGTCTGCGGCTGGGGGACAAAAACCAGATCCTGACCGCCCAGCAGCGCGGCCAGCTCCTCCTGGGCGGCAGGCGGTTCGCAGGCCACCACCTTCAACTGCGCCCCCGAGGCCCGCAGCAGAGCAACACTGTCCAGCAGGAAGCCCCGGTACAGGGTCGCCGCCTCTTCTGGGGTGCAACAATCCAACAGCCGCGTTTTGACCTTGCCGGGCTGCGGCGATTTGGCGAAGAGCATGGCGCAGGTGGGCATACTGTTGTCTCAAGGGACGACGGGGCTTATTTTTTGGCGTTGCGCTGAATATATAACCTCTCCTTCCACCATCCAACCCCGATTGCACACCCATGGCCAAAGTACATATCGTCCGCCACAAGCCCGGCGCGGTTTTCTGCAGCACCGCCGAGGTCATTCTCATCGACAACCAGCACAATATCTCCCGCCTGGTGGAGCCCAGCGGCAACGTGGGCACCCAATACCCCAGCGGCATCGGCTCGGAGTGGTTCGGCACCATCGAAAACCTCAGCGCCGGCCTGGTCCTGGGCAAGGCCCACTGGTCAGACGTGTACAAGACCGACGTCTTGTGGACCACCCCCTCGGCCAAAAAGGAGGACTGCCAGCAGCGCCGCGACGAGTTCAACGCCGTGTACAGCGCCATGATCAACCGCTGCACCGGCGGCCCGCTGCGCTCCAATCGTATGGCTCGTTTCACCCACCGCGAGGGTTTTCCCGATCCCCAAGCCCTCTTCGAGGTACAGATCCGCGCCGCCCTGGGCCCCACAGTCAAAGTGGGCGAGGGCAAGGTGGATTACGGGTACTGGGTCGACCACCAGCCCAGCGGCGCCTCGGTCTCGCACAAAAAGGGCGAAGAATGGGTCCATACCCTGGGCCCCGACGTGGCCAAAGAAACGGAATTTGTGCTCGACGAGCACTACGCCAAACCCTTCGCCGCGCAGGGTATAGACTTCCGCAAGCAGACGGCATGGCTGGAGCTGCTGGTGGCTGTCGACGACGCCCCCGAAAAAACCTGGGCCCGCATCGAGATCGTCCGCCAGACCTGCGAGAAGTACTTCGGCGAGCACCGCCCCGCCGGCCTCATCTACCCGGTATCGCGTATCCCCAACCTCGACGGCATCGTCGAGCCCCAGCCCCGCGTGGTTTCGGGCGAGGTCGAGATCGTCCGCTCCGGCGAACTGGCCGACGGCTTCAGCACCTGGACCGCCCTGCGCTATGGCGGCATCACCGAGGTGATGGTCAGCGCCGTGGGTGGCGACGAGGCGGATCAGATCCTGGGGGTCATCGACGGGCGCGTGAAGCAGGCCGGCGGCCGTGGCCTCAAGGAGGACGGGGTCTTCAACAACGCCTATGTGGGGGCCGGCGCCGACTCGGCGGCCAACCGCGAGGCCCTCAAGCATTTCAACGGCACCTTCATCAGCTACTATCAGGGCTGCGTTCCCTCGGGCCGCACCGCCCAGTTCATCGGCGGCATCCAGCAGTCCAAGTACCCCTTTGGCATTGCCAACCGCTCGATCTTTGCCGCCTGATGGAAAACCTGCTCCAAGGTTTGCAGACCCGCTGCTTTGGGCAGCGGGTCTTTTCTTTTGCCGAACTGGGCTCGACCAACGACGAACTCCGCCGCCTCGCCAACGCGGGCGCTGAAGAAGGGACCCTGGTAATCGCCGAACTCCAGACCGCTGGCCGGGGTCGCCGGGGCCGGGTCTGGCATTCTCCCCTTGGCACAGGTTTGTGGTGCTCGCTGCTGGTGCGCCCCCCCGCCTTCCTCACCCCCTCTCTGGTACCTCTGCTCCTGGGCACGGCCATCGCCCGGGGCATCCGCACTGTGGCCGGGGTTCCCGCCCTGCTCAAGTGGCCCAACGACGTGCTGATCGCCGGCCTCAAGGTAGCCGGCATCCTCTGCGAAGCCGGTGCGGGCGGCCTGGTGGCCGGCTTCGGTATCAACGTCAATCAGGAGGTCTTCCCACCCGAGCTGCCCGCTGCCACCTCCATCCTCTTGCAGCGCGGACAGTCTACAGAACAGGCGCTCCTACTGCGGGCCGTACTGGAGGAAGCAGAGCGGCTCTATCTCGACGCCTGCATCCAGGGGCCGACCCAGCTCATCGCCGCCGCCACCGCCCTACTCTCCACCCTGGGCCGGCAGGTGGAGGTGCAGCTGGAAGGCGCCACGATGCGGGGCCTGGCCTGTGGTCTTGAGCCGGACGGGGCCCTGCAACTGCAGGAGGAGAGCGGGGACCGGCGTATTATCCGCGCCGGGGACGTGTATCACCTGGATCAGAGAACGCTTGACGATCCGGCTAGCCAGATCTAGTTTGTAGGGGCGCATCACCATGCGCCCCTACTGTCTCATAGGAGAATACCCGTTGGTCAAATCCCAGCTTATCCTCGGCGAACTCAAGAAGCAGCACATCACTCACGTGGTGGGCGTGCCCGACAATGGCTCGCGTGCCCTTTTTGAATTGCTCTTCGCCGATCCCGATATCGAACTGATCCTGGCCAGCCGCGAAGGCGAGGTCTTTGCCGTGGCCGCCGGCCTGTGGCTGGGTGGGGCCCGCCCGGTGGCCCTGATCCAGAACACCGGCTTCCTGGAGGCCGGCGACGCCTTCCGGGGGACGGTCTACAATATGGCCATCCCCCTGGTCATGCTCATCGGCTACCGGGGCTACAAAACCATGCAGCCCGGCGCCCCGCGCGTCGATACCGCTGCCTCTTTCTTCGAGCCCACCCTCAAGGCCTGGGACATCCCCTATACCCTGCTCTTCGACGACCAGGATGTGCCGCAGATCCCCGCGGCCTTTGCCAAGGTTGCGGAAACCTCGATGCCCGCGGCGGTGGTGCTGGTGGAGGAGACCACCTGAGATGCTGGACAAATACGCCTGCCTGCAAAAACTGGCCGCCCGCCGCAAGGACGAGATCGTCGTCACCACGATGAGCGTGTCCATTCCCTGGTCCGAGCTTTCCAGTGGCCCCCTCGACTTCGCCAAGATCGACAGTGCCATGGGCCACGGTGCCGCCTTTGCCTACGGCCTGGCCCTGGCCCAACCCCAGCGCCGCGTCATCGCCCTCAACGGCGACGGCAGCACCCTCATGGGCCTGGGCAGCCTGGTGACCATCGCCCAGCGGCCCACTCCCAACCTCACCCTGGTGATCACCGAAAATGGCACCTACGAGGTGACCGGCAACCAGCCAGTGCCCGGAGCCGGGGCCATCGACTATGCGGCCATCGCCCGGGGCGCCGGCCTCAAAGAGGTCCACACCATCGAAACCGAAGCCCAGTTCGAGACCCTGCTGCCCCTGCACTTCAGCGGCCCAGGCCCGGTGGTGATGATCTGGAAAATCGCCCAGGGCAGCGAGCCCGTGCCCAAACTCCCCGTATCCATCCGCGACCGGGGCCGCCAGCTGCGCCAGGCCCTGGTCGGATAAGCCCCTAACAGAATGGAATTCGTCGGCCAGGAGATCTTTTTGTCAGTGGCTCTAAGGAGGTTCCCATGCAACTGCCCCTGATGACCAAGGTCCGCCAGCTCTTCCCCAGCGCGGCCCTCCCAGATCCGCTCCACACCCTGCGCCAGGAGTTACAGCGCACGCCGCTCTCCTTGGCTCCAGGGGCGCGCATCGCCGTGGCCGGCGGCAGCCGGGGCATCGCCAACATCGCCGCCTTCACCCGCGCCGTGGTCGATCACCTCAAGGAAGCCGGAGCCCGGCCCTTTGTGCTGCCGGCCATGGGCAGCCACGGGGGGGCCACCGCCGAGGGACAGATCGGAGTGCTGGCCAGCTACGGCATCACCCCAGAGAGCATGGGGGCACCAGTGGAATCGACCATGGAGGTGGTGCAGGTAGGACAGCTGGAGGACAACACTCCGGTGATGATCAACAAGCTGGCCCTGGAGTCGGACGGCATCGTGCTGATCAACCGCATCAAGCCGCACACCTCCTTTCGCGGCCCCTTCGAGAGCGGGCTGATGAAGATGCTGACCATCGGTCTGGGATCACACAAGGGCGCCACCCTGGCCCATACGCAGGGGGCCCAGGGCCTGGCCCGGCTCATCCCGGCCTGGGGTGAGGTGATCCTAAAAAAAGCGCCGGTACTCCTGGGCGTGGCCCTGGTCGAGGACCCCTACGAGCAGACGGCGCTGATAGAGGTCCTGCGCCCCGAACAATTTTCCAGCCGCGAACCCCAGTTGCTGGTCCAGGCGCGCGAAAACATGTCCCGCCTTCTGGTGCGGGGCATCGACGTGCTCATCGTCGAGGAGATGGGCAAGGACATCAGCGGCACCGGCATGGACACCAATGTGCTGGGCCGCATGATGCTGCCCGGCATCAAAGAGCCCGACGAGCCCGGCGTGAACCGCATCGTCACCCTGGCCCTCAGCGAGCGCACCCACGGCAATGCCAATGGCATGGGCCTGGCCGACATCGTCACCCGCCGGCTCTTTGCCGCCATCGACTTCAAGGCCACCTACGCCAACGCCTTCACCTCCACCTTCCTCAATCGCGCCTACGTGCCGGTGATCATGGAGACCGACCGCCAGGCCATCGAAGCCGCCCTCGAAGTGCAGCGCATCGCCAACCCCGCCCACGCCCGCATCGCCCGCATCCGCAACACCCTGGACCTGGCCCAGATCCAGCTCTCCGAATCCCTGTACCACGAGTTCAAGAATCACCCACTGCTGGAGCAGGTGGGGCCGCTGGCGCCGATGACGTTTGCAGAGGATGGAAAGCTGATCTAACAGAAGCGGCGGGAGTTGAAGCAGGTTTTTAGAAGGTCTTCTTGCGGTACCGCTGCGCGTTGATGCCCAACTGGTCGCGGTACTTGGCCACCGTGCGCCGGGCGATGCGCAGCCCCTCTTCCTTGCTGAGACGCTCGGCGATCTCCTGATCGCTGAGCGGATTGCCCGGATCCTCGGCCCCGATGAGGGTGGTGATCTTCTCCTTCACACTGCGGGCCGACACATCCTCTCCGCCATCCTCCCTGCCCACCCGGCTGTCGAAAAAGTACTTCAGTTCCTTCACCCCGTGCGGAGTCTGCATGTACTTGCCGTTGCTCACCCGGCTGATGGTGGAGACGTGCATGCCCACCGCGTCGGCCACATCCTGCAGCACCATGGGCCGCAGGAAACCAGGACCCCGCTCGAAGTAATCCATCTGCGCCCGCACCAGGTAGTTGGCCACCTTGAGCATGGTGGTGCGGCGCTGGTGGATGGCGTTGATCAGCCAGCGGGCGTCGTTGAGCTTCTTGGAAAGGTAGGTATGCACCTCGTCCTGGCCGTTGTGCCGGCCTCCCTTCATCAGCTTGGCATAGGAGGGATTGATGCGCAGAGAGGGTAGGTTGCCCTCGGTGAGGCTGACCACCCACTCCTCCCCCATCTTCTCGACGATCACGTCGGGCATGATGTAGGACACTTCGGTGTCCAGGGTGAGCAGGCCGTTGTAGTTGCCGGTATTGGCCACCCCGGGATAGGGCTGCAGCTTGGCGATCAGGTCCAGCGCTCCCTTGAGCTGCTCGTTGGTGATCCCCAGGGCGCGGGTGATGCGGGTGAGGCGCCGCTTGGTGAGGTCTTCCATGAACCCGCTCACTACCTGCAGGGCCAGTTGGCACTCGGGCTCTTCGCGCTGCCGCAACTGGATCACCAGGCACTCGCCCAGATCCCGCGCCCCGATGCCCGGCGGCTCGAAACCTTGGATTACCACCAACACCTTATCCACCTGCTCCACCGGCGCCTCCAGCGCGGTGGCGATCTCCGCAGTGGAACAGGTCAGGTACCCGCGCTCGTCGATGTTGCCGATGATGAATTCGGCGATCTGGCGCTCCTCCTCCCCCAGATCCGTCAGGATCAGTTGGTCCTGCAGCTGCTCGACCAGAGGGGGGATGGTGGTGATGCGGTTTTCCTGGGGCTCGCAGTCCACTTCCCAGTTGGGATCGTACTCAGAAGACTCATTGTTGTAGGAATTGCGGTCGAACTGGTCCTCCAGCAGGGCATCCCAGTTGACCTGCTCCTCCATATTCTGGGGCACCTCGGCTTCTTCCTTGAGCGCTTCGGCCACCGAGGGGGGCTCTTCGACCTCCTCCGCCTCTTCGGCTTCGTCTCCCTCTTTCTGCTCCAATCCCTCCTCCAGGAGCGGATTGAGCTCCATCTGTTGCTTGATCTCCAGCTCCAGTTCGAGCGTGGACATCTGCAAGAGCTGCAGCGACTGGATGAGCTGGGGCGCCATCTTCTGCTGCAAACTGAGATTTTGGGAGAGACGGAGCATGAGTTTTGCTATTAAATGGAATAGCGGGAACTTTCCCCAAAGGTAGACCGACCCCCACCTCATGTCAAGGATCTCAGTCCATCTGGAACTTCTCGCCTAGATAGTGCCGGCGCACCTGGGGATCGGCGGTCAACTGCGAACCAGTCCCCGAAGTCAGGATGTGCCCGTCGACCATGATATAGGCTCGGTCGGTGATCGCCAAAGTCTCGCGCACGTTGTGATCGGTGATCAGGATCCCCAGCCCCCGCTGCCGCAGACCGGCGATGATGGCCTGGATATCCTCCACGGTGCGCGGATCGATGCCGGCAAAGGGCTCGTCGAGCAACATGTAGCGCGGTTCCATGGCCAGGGCCCGGGCCACCTCTACCCGCCGGGTCTCGCCCCCCGAAAGGGTGTCGGCCCGCTGCTGGGCCCGCCCCTCCAGGTCCAGTTCGCGCAACAAGGTGTGCAGACGCTCCTCCAAGTGAGCCGGCTCCAGGGAACGGGTCTCCAGCACCGCACGGATATTCTGGGCCACGGTCAGCCCGCGAAAGATGGACTTCTCCTGGGACAGGTAGCCGATGCCCTGCCTGGCCCGCCGGTACATGGGCAGATGGGTGATCTCCGCCTCGTCGAGAAAAATATGCCCCTGGTCGGGCTGCACAAAGCCGACGATGCTGTAAAAGGTGGTGGTCTTGCCCGCCCCGTTAGGCCCCAGCAGGCCGACGATCTCCCCCGGCTCCACCCTCAGGCTCACCTCGTCCACTACCCGCCGCCGGCCGTAGCTTTTGCAGAGCTGTTCCGTGCGCAGGGCCACGTCATTCCTCCGGAGGTGGGTAATAGGTACCTGCCGAACCGTGCATCTCAAAGGTGTTGTCCTCGGCCACCTGCACCTCGAGTTTTTCTCCTTTGACGTGGTTGAGGGCGGGCGGGCGGTCCTGTTCCTTGAGCCGGGCCCACAACTCGGCCTCGCCCTCGATGGCCACCCGCTGCAGCCGGCCCTGACCAAAGTAGAGTACCACCTGCTTGCCCCGGAAACGGCTGGCTTCCCCTCCCTGCTGCCGGAGCACCTCCGCCCCGCCGCCCAGCTCCAGGCGCACCAACTCGCCCCCCTCCAGAAAGGCCACTCCCTGGCCGGCCTCCAACCAGCCCGCCTGGTCCGGCAACACCTGAAAGGTGCCCTGCAGGGCTGCGGGGGCGCAAACCTGAACCAGACGTCCCTCCTCCAGTTTGACCAGCAGCGAATCGGCCCGCAGCAGGGTGCTCAACTCCCCCCCTGTGTGGCGCAACTGAGCCTCGCCGCTCAAGCTCAGTTCTTCTAGATCGCTGCGGTACCGCCCCTCCTGACTGTGCAGTTGGGCGGTACTGCTCTGCACCTCAAAGCCGTCCCGCCCGCGCAGTTCCTTCTTTTCCAGGGCAAAATCCAGCTCGCCGGCGCTGAGACGCAGTTCCTCTCCGGTATGGCGCTGTAGCCGGGGGTTGCCGCGCAGGCGGACCTCCTGGGTGTTGAGGTCGTAGCTGAGCTGGCTGCCGGTGGCCACTCCTTCAAAAGCGGGGTCCTCCAGGGTCACCTCTGCGCTGGCCTCCAACTGCCCGGCAGCATGCGCGTAGCGCAGCTTTCCAGCCGCCAGCCGCCTTTCCCCCTCCCTGAAAACCACCTCGCCGACCGCCTCGACCTGGTCGCCCTCCTCCTGGTAGGAGAATTGCCTGGCCTGGATGGCGCGTTCACCTCGGTCGATGCGGGCTGGCTGGCCCCAGGCCTGCCAGGTGCGGGCCCGGTGCTGCTGGCGCAACTCGTCGGCCCACAGACGCAGGTCGGTCTCCTCCAGGTGTACCCCTATCCGTGCCACCACCCCCTTCTCGGCCAGTCGGCATTCCAGCTCGCCGGCGGCAAAGGTGCGCGTCGAATCGGTTGCCTGCACCCCGCCGGAGAAATAGACCCGCCCCTGGCCGCTGGCAAAGCTGGCCCGGCCGCTGGTGATGCGGACCCCTTCCCAGTAGAGGGTGACACTGTCGTAGTCGGCGGAAAAGGTGCGACCGAGGCGATGGCCGCGCTCGCCCCGGGCGCTGATGCGCACCTGGTACCCTTCGCCCCGCCACTGCCCCTCCACCTGGCGCATGCTCCACTCGGCAAAATCCAGGCCGGTTTGCAGATCTTCCCCCTCCTCCCGGCCCTGCGGAGCGCTGAGTACCGCCCGCCCGGGGATCGTGAGTTTGCCCAGGCCCTGCTCCCAGACCAGGGTGTCGGCCCGCACCTCCAGGCTTTCGGGCGCCATGGCCACCACCCCGCGGCCCAGGGTGACCAATCCGGGGCCGCGCTCCAGGGTCAGCAGGCCGGCGCTGAGCTGCGAGTTGAGGTGGCCGGCCGTGTCGTAGAAGGCCACCTGCGCCCCGCTGTCGGCCCAACTGGTCTGCCGTGCTTCGTCGTCGCGCAAATAGGGCATCTCCACCCTGGCCTCAATGCCGGACTCGTGTAGTTCGAGGTGGACCCCCCACAACTCGCGGTCGGCATCGGGCGGCGGGGCCGGGGGCGGGACTTCCTGGTCCAGGCCGCCCCCGTCACAGGCCCAGAGGGCCAACAAAAAAACAGCCGCGCCCCATCGCGAGCGCGGCCCAATGCCTTTGGTCATCTGCAGCCAGCCCCGTTTCAGGCGCTGCCCCGCTCCTGGTGTAAATCGAGGGCGGCCTTGACGAAGCCGGCAAAAAGCGGCGCCGGGCTGTCGAGGCGCGACTTGAATTCGGGATGGGCCTGGGTGGCCATGAAAAAGCGGTGCTCGGGCAGCTCGATAAACTCCATCAGCCGGGTGCCGTCCACCCGCCGGTGGTACCCCGAGAAGACCAGCCCCTCCTCCTCCAGCAACTCCACAAAGCGGGCGGAGATCTCGTAGCGGTGGCGGTGGCGCTCCAGCACCACCTTGTCGCGGCCCAGCATGATCTCGCCGACGCGGAAAGATTGTTCTGGATTGTCCATGAGTTGGCGGATGCGTTTGGCGTCTTCCTGCAGGCGGCCGGACTTCTCGTACAGCTCCAGCACCCGGCTCTTGCGCTTGAGCACCGCCGCGTACGCCCCCAACCGCATACTGCCGCCGTAACGCCCCTCCTCCATAACCTTCTTCTGGTGTTCCTGGATACACACCACCTGGTAGGGGGAGTCGTCCTTAAACTCCTCGGAGGTGGCCTCCTTGATGCCGGCCACATGGCGGGCGAACTCGACCACCGCCAGCTGCAGCCCGTAACACAGCCCCAAGAAGGGGATGCCCTGCTCGCGGGCGTAGCGGATCGCCATGATCACCCCTTCGCCGCCCCCGGCCCCGAAAGCCCCAGGGACCACGATGCCATCGTATTCGTCGAGCACCTCCATCGCCAGCTCGCCTTCCTCGAACTTGTGCCCGTCGATCCAGACAATCTCCACCTTGGCGTCATGGGCCACCCCAGCGTGGATGAGGGACTGGTTTACCGAGATGTAGGAATCGGTAAACTGGAAGTCGCCGCTCTCCGCATACTTGCCCACCATCGCCACCCGCAGGTGTTGGACCGGGTCCTTGCTGCGGCGCACCAGCTGCTCCCAATGGCTCCAGTCGGGTTTCTTGCGCACCGCCAGCCCCAGCTTGGCCAGCATCTTCTCCCCCATGCCCTCGGCCTCCAGGGTGAGGGGGATGTCGTAGATGGTCTTCATGTCCGGGGCGGAGATGATGTGTTCGATGGGCACGTTGGCACCCACCTGGATTTTTTTCTTGCGCACCTCGTCGACACCCAGGTGAGAGCGGCAGACAATGAAGTCGGGAAAGATGCCGTTCTCGCTGAGCATACGAATGGCCTGCTGGGTGGGCTTGGTCTTCATCTCACCCACGTGGGGAGGCACCGGCAAGTAGGTGATGAGCACAAAAATGAAATGCTCCTCCCCGATCTCGCGCTCCATGGCCTTCATGGCAAAGAGAAAGGGCTCGTTTTCGTAATCGCCCACGGTGCCGCCGATCTCCACCAGGGCGATGTCGTACCCGGCGGCGGCCTCCTGGACGCGGCGCTTGATCTCTTCGGTAATATGGGGAATGGGCTGCACCGTCTGGCCCAGGTACTCGCCCCGCCGCTCCCGCTCGATCACCGCGTGGTAGATCTGGCCGGTGGTCAGGTTGTTCCAGCGCGGCAGGTCCAGCCCCAGAAAACGCTCGTAATTGCCCAGATCCTGGTCGATCTCTCCCCCATCGTCGGTGACCCACACCTCCCCGTGTTCGGTGGGGCGCAGGGTACCGGCGTCGTAATTGATATAGGGATCGATCTTGACCGCCGTGGTGGTATAGCCGTATTCCCGCAAGATTTTGCCCATCGAGGCGGTGGTCAATCCCTTGCCCACGCCACTCATGACCCCCCCGGCCACCACCACGTATTTGGGACCGGCGTATTTGTCTGCCATCTCATCTCCCCTTGGCAAAAAACACCAATACAACAAAAAACGGCCGCCCCGGCGGGCCGCCGTTCCATTCAGTCGATGATTCTGGGCACCCTGAAGTAGCCCTCGTCCCGCGGGTCAGCCGGGGCCAGCAGCGCCGCGACCCCGGGGAAAATCTCGGCTTCGTCAGACCTGAAGGCGTTGGCCAGGGGCATGATGTGGGCGGTGGGCTCCACCGAGGTGGTATCCAGCTCCCCCAGCTTTTCCATGTAATCGAGGATGCGGTTGAGTTCCCTGGTGAGTCGCTCCTCCTCCTGGGGGGAAAACTCCAGGCGGGCCAAAGCCGCCACCTGCCTGACGATTTCCAGGGTGACTGCCATATGCTGCTTGGGATAACAAGAATTGGAGGACCGAGGAGGCACCGTTCTGGACTAATATGCTACAGGCTCAGAACCCGCGCAAGAGCTTCTTGTGTCCACTGCCCCAATGCGCTATAATCCCCTCGTCTGTCCCTTTTAAGCGAGGAATGACATGGCCCGCCACAAGGCTTTCACCGTCGCCGAGGCCGATGCCCTCATCCCTCATCTGGAAATGCTGCTGGATCAGCTCGACGAATACCGGCGCCGGCTGCTGCACCACTGCGAGCAGCTCCAGATTCTCGAGGTGTTGTGGGGAGAGTCGGTGGAGGCCGCCCGCAATCCCGATCATCAGGAATATCTCCGGCACACCCGGATGCGCGCCCAGCTGAGCCGGGAAATCGAGGACCTGGTCCACCGGGAGATCGGTGGCCGCGGCCTGCGTTTTCCCCAGGGAGGGCTGAGCCACGGCCTAATCGACTTCCCCACCACCTTCGGCGGCCGCTGGGTCTATCTTTGCTGGCAGCGGGGTGAGCCCCAGGTGCGCTACTGGCACGAGATCGACACCGGGTACCCGGGCCGCCAGGAATTAACCGCCGAGCACATTATTTGTATGGGGAAGGACGAAGAGTTCGAAGTGCCGGACGATTCGGGGCTAGACTTCTGAGGCGATGAACTCGGCGGCCTCCCGGGCATCGCCGAAGACCAGTTCCACCGCCGGGCAGCGCTCGACCAGCCGGCCCACCAGTTCCACCCCCACCGCCGCCCAGTCGCCGAGGTTCATCGCCTGTTCCAGGAGCCGCCTGGCCGCCTCAGCCCGACCCAACGACCTCCACTCCACCCCAGCGCCCAGCCGCAGGACCGGAAAGACCAGCCCAACCAGTTCCGCCCCCTCCTCCGGGGGAGGACCCGCCAGCCGGGGAGAGAAGTAGCAGTTCCCCTCCGCCCATTTGAATTCGGGGATTTGCGCCATTTCGGGCCGCAGCAGCGCCCGGGTACCGGGGCGCAGGATCAGGTCGCGGCGACAGGTCCAAACTTTTAGGGAAGGGGCATCTACCAGGGCAATCTCATCCCCTAGCAGGGACCAGTCCCGCAGGGCCAGGGTCAGGGAAGTCTTCCCCGACTCCGGGGGCCCCACCAACAACTGCGCCCGGCCCTGGCGGGCTACACTGCCGGCGTGTACCTGAAAGAAATGCCCCAGGCGCAACAGGGCTTCGTGCGTAAGCGCCCATTCGGCCTCCTGAAAGAACCCCGCCAGGGTTCGGCCCCGCGCCACGAGCCGGCCCCGGCACCCCAGGGCAAATCCCTCCTCCAGCCGCTTACAGACGAAACGGGCCTGCGGCCTCCCTTCCTCGGCCGGCGCACCGCTGTACAACTCGGCAGCCACCTCCCGGAGCTCGGGATCGTCGCCTTCGATGGCAAAGGTGTAGTCGGCGATCCGGCGCAGATACCTCCAGACAGGGGCCCTCACCCTCAGCCACCCTGCTTGGCATCGCTCAGCTTTCGGCGTTCGTCCAGGTCTTCCATTTCGTTGAGCAGCAGGCGCACCAGCCGGCGCTCGCGTTTGCTGGCGGCGGCCACCAGCAACAGGATAAAGCGCAGGTTCTCCCCCGCCCCGTACTTTTCCACCAGTGTCTGTACGACCTGGCGTCGGTCTTCGGGCAGGCGGCCAATCACATCCGCCAGCAAGTCCCCAAGGTTCATCGCAGATCCTCCCTAGGGGAGAATCTAGCCGGGACCCTTTTTGCCTGTCAAGGCGCCGGGGCACGAAATCTCCCCTATGGGATAATATGCCTTGACCGGGCATGCCGGATGGTGTACCATTTTTTTATTTTGTCATGCGGGAGGGCAGATGTCCCCAAAGGGGATTTTATCGGCAGCGTGCGAAAGCGCCACCCTGGGCGCCGGATGCTTCTGGTGTGTGGAGGCTGTTTTCCAGCAGTTGCAGGGCGTGTTGCGCGTCGTGCCCGGGTACATGGGAGGCGCGGTAGCAGAGCCCACGTACCAGCAGGTGTGCAGCGGCACTACCGGGCACGTCGAGGTGGCTCAGATCGATTTTGATCCCCAACAACTCGCTTTTGCCGACCTGCTCGAAGTCTTCTGGCGCACCCACGACCCCACGACCCTCAACCGGCAGGGGCCCGACGTGGGCACCCAGTACCGCTCGGCGATTTTCTACCACAGCGAGGCGCAGCGGGTCGTCGCCGAGGATTCCCGCCAGGCAGCGGCGCAACTATGGGCCGATGCCATCGTCACCGCCATCGAGCCCTGCAGCCGCTTCTATCCGGCCGAGGACTATCACCGCGATTACTACCGCCTCAACCCCGGCCAGACCTACTGCCGGCTGGTCATCGCCCCCAAGCTCGTGAAGTTCGCCCAGGAGTTCGCCGGCCGCCTGGCCCGCTGAGCTGAAACCTCCCACGTCTCTTGCATAAAGGAATTCGGGTTGCTGCTCACCGCCATCGAGATCTACGGCTTCAAGTCCTTTGCCCAGAAAATCGTCATTCCCTTCGGTCCGGGCATCACCGCCATCGTCGGCCCCAACGGCTGTGGCAAGTCCAATGTGATCGAGGCCATCCGCTGGGGCATGGGAGAGCAGCGGGCCAGCGCCTTCCGCAGCCACCGCATGGAAGAGGTGATCTTCGCCGGCACCCGCAACCGCAAACAGCTGGGCATGGCCGATGTGACCATCACCATCGACAACGCGGCCCGCGCCCTGCCCATCGAGTTCAACGAAGTGACCATTACCCGCCGACTCTTCCGCTCCGGCGAGAGCGACTACCTGCTCAACAAAGTCCCCTGCCGCCTGCTCGACATCCAAAATCTGTTGATGGATACCGGTCTGGGGCCGGGGGCCTATTCGGTGATGGAGCAGGGCATGGTCGACGAGATCATCAGCGAAAAGACCGATAACCGCCGCCGCATTCTCGAGGAAGCCGCAGGCATCACCAAATACAAGGTCCGCCGCCGCTCCACCTGGACCAAACTCGAGTCCACCACCGCGGACCTGACCCGCATCGAAGACATCATCGTCGAGATCCAGCGCCAGGTCGACTACCTCAGCCGCCAGGTGGGCCGGGCCCGCCGTTTCCAGGAACTCAAGCAGCAGCTCGACGCCCAGGAAATCCTGCTGGGCCGGCTGCGTTTCTTCGCCATCCGGGACCAGCTGCGCCCCCTCGACGAAGAACTGGAACGCCTCAGCGCCCTAGCCGAGTCCGGTTACACCCAGTTCACCACCCGCGAGGCCGAACTGGAAAAAGGCCGGCTGGCAGTGACCGAGGCCGAGAAGGGCCTGCAGGAGGTGGGACAGCGCTTCAGCGCCTGTATCGATGAGATCCACGAGCAGGACCGCCAGCTGGCCACCGCCCGGGCCAACCTCGAGGCCAGCGAGCAGCTCATCAACCGCACCACCGCCGAACAGGAGGAATACCACCGCCAGCTGAACGGCTCCCAGGAACAGCTGCTGCAGGTGGCTGCCGACCTCCAACAGTCCCAGACCCGGCTCGAAGCCGACCGCCAGCGCCTGGAGCAGGGTGAGTTGGAAGGCGCCGCCGCCGAGCGCACCTTCCAGGCCAGCCGCAACACCCTCGACGGGGCCAAGCGCCAGCAGGTCGAGTTGCTGCGCCGCCGCGGGGAATCCTCCCGCACCCTGGAGCGCCTGCGCACCGAGGCCGAAGGGCTGAGCGAGCGCTCCCGCCAGCTGGAAGCGGAGATCAGCCGGCTGGCCCAGGAACGCGACCGGGCCCAGGAGCAGGCCCGCCAGGCCCAGGAGCGGTGGGCCCAGCGCCGCGAAAGGCTGCGCCAGGTCCAGGAGGACCAGCAGGCCGTGCGCCAACGGGGCGCCGCTGTCGACGCCGAGTTGGCCCGCCGCCGCCAGCAGCGCGACGAGGCCCGCCGGGCCCTGGAGACTGAACAGGCCCGCCTGCAGGCCCTGGAACAACTGCGCTCCAGCTACGAAGGCTATGCCAGCGGGGTGCGCGCCCTGATCCTCGATTCGCCCTATAAAGGGTTGTTCTCCGGGGTGGTCGGCGACCTGATCGAGGTGGACCCCCGCTACGACCGCGCCGTCGAAACCGCCCTGGGCGAAAGCCTCCAGGCCTTGGTGGCGCCCCAGGTAGGCGGGGTGCTCGAGGCCCTGCGCCACCTGGCCTCCACCGAGGGCCGGGCGGGGATCTTTCCGCTGGAGTGGCAAATGGTACCGGCGCCCCCGGCAGTAGAATTGTCGCCCTTCCCCGGATTGATCGGTCCACTGGCCCCGTTCGTACAGGCCGACGCCGCCCTGGCCCCCTTGGTGGGCCGCCTGCTGCGCAACACCTTTCTGGTCGAGAACCTGGGCGCCGCCCTGTCCGTGGCCGGCAGCTACGTGGACCAGCCCCTGCGCTTCGTCACGCCCGAGGGCGACGCCATCGACCTGGGAGGGCGGGTGACCGGCGGCCAGACCAAGGGCGAGGACCACGGTGTCCTCGGTCGCCGCCGCGAATTGCGCGCCCTGCGCACCCGCTGCGCCCACCGCCGCGCCCAATTACATGCCAGCGAAGGCCTCTGCCAGTCGACCCAGCTGCGCAGCGCGCTGCTGGCCCGTCGCGCCCAGTCCCTGGCCAACCAGAGCGAAGCCCTCAGAGACCAGGAGCGCGAGCAGGGCCACCTCAGCCAGCGGGCTCAGGGAGAGGCCCAGCGCCTGGGGTCCCAGCTCGAAGAGCTAGACCGCGAACATACCCGCCTGGCCGAACGCCTGGGCAACCTGCATCAGTCCACCCAGACTCAGGAAAGCGCCCTGGAACAACTCGACCAGCAAGGCGCCCGGCTGGAGACGGAGATCGCCCAGCACGAGCAAGAACTGCAGCGGGCCGAGGAAGGGCGCCGCACCCAGGCAGAGCAGTTAGCTACGCTGCGGGTGGAGCGGGCCCGCCTGGTGGAGCAGGCTGAAAGCCTCCGGCGCGACGAGCAGCGCCTGCGCCACATCGAAGAGAACCTGCGCCAGAACATCGAGCGCAGCCAGCAGGAGGGGGAACGGGCCGCCCAGAACCGACAGGACCTCGGCCAGCTGACCGCCCAGTTCACCACCCGCCTCAAAGAATTACACGACACCCGCGACCAACTGGCCGCGCAGCGGGACCAGCGCCAGGAGCGCTGGCAGGAAAGCGTGGCCCAGACCCGCCAGCTGGAGGAGCTGATCAGCAAGTTGCAGCGCGAGTTAAATGCCCAGCGCGAGCGCCGCCACGAGTTGGATCTAAAAATCGCCGAATTGCGCGGCCGCGCCACCCATATTCAGGAACGGTTGCGCGAGGAACAGCACTGCGAGGTGGAGGCCATGGGCCGGCCCACCGAAGAGGGCTTGGACCTGGCTGCCATCGAGACCAGGGTCGAGGAATTGCGGCAATCGGTCCAGCGCCTGGGCAGCGTCAACGTGGGCGTGCTGGACGAGTACTCGGAGCAGAAGGAACGGCTCGATTTTCTGGTGCAGCACCGCGACGACCTGCTCAGCGCCGCCGAAGATCTGAAAACCACCCTCAACCGCATCGACCGGGTGGCCCGCCAGATCTTCCTCGACTCCTTCACCCAGATCAACGAGAAGTTCAAGACCACCTTCGCCAGTTTTTTTCCAGGCGGCGAGGCGAATCTGTTATTAGCTCCCGAGATGGACCCCCTCGAGGCCGACATCGAGATCGCGGCCCGGCCCCGCGGCAAACGCCTGCAGAGCATCAGCCTGCTCTCGGGCGGCGAAAGGGCCCTGACCGCCATCTCGCTGCTCTTCGCCATCTACCAGGTGAAGCCCAGCCCCTTCTGCATCCTCGACGAGGTCGACGCCCCCTTGGACGACGCCAACGTGCAGCGCTTCGTGCGCGTGCTCAAGGAGTTTGCCAAGAGCACCCAGTTCATCATGGTGACCCACAACAAGATCTCCATGGGCGCGGCCAACACCCTGCACGGGGTCACCATGCCCGAAGAAGGGGTCTCGCAGCTGGTATCAGTGCGGATTGGGGGCGAGGAAGTGGGCGAGGCAGCGGGCTAGGCTTTGAGCAGTTCGGTAGCCAACTTGTAGGGATTCTGTTCGGTCAGCAGCCTGGCGCGGCCGGCAGTGCGCTCGTCGGCGGAGCGCAGGGCCTGGCGCAGGAACTCGGGGTTTTCCTGCAAGAAGGCCTTCATGGCCGCGTGCGGATCGCGGGCGTAGGCCAGCAGCACCTGCTCCTGCTGGGCGTCGATATGACCGGCCAGCCGCAGGGCGGCAAAGAGTTCTCCATCCACCCGCAGCAGCGCCTCGGAGCGCACCTGGGCCTGACGCAGGGCCTCGGCCCCGCCCTGGGCCCGGTCTACCACGTTGACCGCACAACCCATCTCCCCGCCCCGCTGCCGGATAGCCGGAATCCAGTCCCGCACGTAGCTCGAAGCCTCGGTGATCAGGTCCGCCACGTGTACCATGCGTTTGCCCTCCAGCCCCGCCACCGGCGCCACCTTCCCCTCGCGATATAGCACCGCGCTGTGGTCCTTGTAGATCAATAGATGAGGTTTGCCCAGCCGCGTGGCCACCAGGCCCGAAAAGAACCAGTCGCGCCGCTCGCCGCCGGAGATAAAGTCGCACCCCTCCCCACCCACCTGACGCACCCGCTCGACCAATGCCCCGATCACTCCGGCAAACACGGGATTAACAGCGGCCTGGGCCTCGACCCGCGCCTGCAGCCGCTCCGGAAAGACCTGGCGGTCCCCCTTTTCCGCATCGATGAAACACAGCAACTCCTCGGCCGCAGCCTGGCCGCCGTAGAGGAACTCAGTGTTGATGTAATAAGGCCCCACCGTCCCCGAGGTGTACCAGAAAACCTGGCCCGGGGGGGCCAGACGCAGGGCCTGGGTCTGGATCAGGGCGGCGATCAAGTCTAGCGCCATGTGTTCACCGTGGTAGTTGGCCGACGGGGATGTCCGCCAGCAGCGGATTGCGCTGGTCCCGCTCGGAGAGCATGGGTGGGGTATCTAGGTTCCAGTCCAGACCGAGCCGAGGATCGTTCCAGGCCACGCCCAATTCGTCGGCCCCGTCGTAGTAGTTGTCGACCACGTAGAAGAGCATAACTTCCGTCAAGGCCGCAAACCCGTGGGCCACTCCGCAGGGAATGTAGAGACCCTGGAGCTGGTCCTGACCCAGGTCGAGGAGCTGGCTCTGGCCGCAGGTGGGCGAGGAGGGCCGCAGGTCGCAAAGCCCCACCCGGATGCGCCCGGAGACACAGTGCCAGTAATCCACCTGTCGATGGTGGTAGTGCAACCCGCGCAGCACCCCCGCCTGCGATTGGGAGCGGTTGACCTGAATCCGCTCCCAGCTGCGCTGGGGGAACCATTCCTTGCGAAAGGTCTCGGCAAAACGTCCGCGCTGATCGCCGAAGGCCGGCAAATCCGCCAAGATCACTCCCTGGATCTGTTCCGACTCTTTCAGGCTGGCCATCGGGCCCTCATTCCTTGCCACAACATTTTTTGTACTTCACGCCGCTGCCGCAGGGGCAGGGGTCATTGCGGCCCACCTTGGGCGCCTCGCGTTTGAAGGTCTCCACCCGGGTGGGAAAGAGCCGCCCACCATCGAGCACCTCAGCCGGCCTCTTGCCCTCCAGCGCCGGCCTGGGCGTCTGCAGCCACTGCTCGTGTAACTCCTGGAGCACTCCGCTCATCTTCTTGGGGTCGCCGCCCTGGTCCACGCCCTGTTCCTGGCAGTAGGCGCCGAAATCGGCCAGCAACGCGCCCTGGGGTGAGGCCATCAACTCCTTGAACTGGCGGGCGTCCACCCCAGGGGGCAGGGCGAGATTCTCCCGATCCGACAGGCCCGCTAGATCCTCGTCGGGCAGGGCCTCCCCGGCGGGAGCAGCAGTGTCCAATTTGGCCACCGGCTCCGCTGCCGGCGCCACCTGGGCCGCGATCTGCGCCAACAGGGTGCTCAGTTCCTCGACCGCCTCGGCCGGCCCCTGGGGCAACACCTGGGAGACGATCCACTCCACCTCTTCCCCGTCCTGGAGCAACTCGGCCATCTCCTGGGGGGAAAATCGGTGTATCTGCCTTATTTCAATGATACTTTTAAGTTGCTCGATCAATTCTTCGGCCATTGCTTTCCAACCCTGAAAAGGGGTGGAAAATCTACTGACTCCCCTCTTCCCTGTCAAAAATTCCAGCTCTCAGAAATCTGAGTACTCTCACAGATTTCTGAGGACTTCTCAAACCTTCCGCGGGCAATACCGGTCTGATCGTGTGAGGCCGATCACGAATGTAGGCCAATTGGGTGCCGAAAAAGATGGTATGGATATTGCGTTGTCTCCCCGTGAGGCAGGTGCCTCGTGCACACAGAGCCACTCGCTCACGCCCAGCCGATCTAGAAAGGATTGGCCTATGGACCCCCTCAGAAACCTCTCCGACAAGGCCATCTTGATGCAGGCCGTCGAGGACCAGAACAGCCTCGCCCTGTTGGTCCAGCGTTACCGCGTGCCTCTGTTTAACTTTGTCTATCGCTTTGTGGGGGACCGCGAAACAGCTGAGGATCTGGTCCAGGAAACCTTTCTGCGCTGTATGCGGCACCGCCACCAGTACGCCGCCATCGAGCAAGTGTCCACCTGGCTCTACACCATCGCCGGCAACCTGGCCAAAACCGAGTTGCGCCGGCGCAAGCGCTGGCACTGGATCCCCATCGGCCCCAACGAAGAAGACGAACACAGCTCTTTTTACGAGCCGGTGGACAAGGAGCAACTGCCCGGCGAACAGACCGATACCCGCACCATCCAGGGCTCGGTGGTCGATGCCATCCAGCAGTTGCCCGAGGAGTTCCGCGAAGCGGTGCTACTGCGCGACCTAAACGGCCTATCTTACGACGAGATTTCCAAGATCATCGACTGCCCGGTGGGCACCGTCAAATCGCGGGTCAACCGCGGCCGTATCCGCCTACAGAAAGACCTGCGCCCCCTGGCCGAAGAGGTCATCGGCGTGCTGGCTTCCTGAAAACAGCGGCGGGGAGATGACCCCGGAGGCCTTTACTGGGGGAGTGGAAGCCGGGAAAGGGCCTGCGGGTAGGGCAGGGCGGCGGCGGCAGGCCCGGGCATCGGGAAAGGCCGAAGTGGGTCATTCCCCGACGCCCCCAACAATAACGAGCCACAAATCGCATTGAGTCCCTCCCCCAGCGGAGGGGCTTTTTTTGTGCCCGCCTCGCACGTTGCCCGCCCCTTGCAGAACCCCTACATTTTCTGCCCTGCTGACGAACTTTCACCCGCACCTGGAGGACTGCCGTGTTTATTCCCCTCGACCGCGAACGCATGTACCGCTGCCTCGACCAGCTGCTC
>SICG01000067.1 GCA_009691525.1 Candidatus Latescibacterota bacterium
TACTACTACCAGGACCGGCGGTATCGGCAGAAGATCGGCACCCGGAGGAAGGACGCCGAGGAAGCCCTGTCCAGGATCAAGGTTAAGATCGCCTCAGGGGAGTTCGTCACGCCGGAGGAGCGGCAGCGGCAGGAGGCGTTCCAGCGACAGCCTATCCTCTTCGAGACCTTCGCCCTGGAGGAGTTCCTGCCCTGGTCCCGGGCGCAGCACTCGGCCAAGCATTACACCCGCCTAACCAGTATCCTGCGCGTCCACCTGTTTCCCTACTTCGAGGGGATGCACCTGCATGAGATCACCCCGAAGCGGATCGAAGACTACAAGGTGATGCGCAGTCAGGGGCGATGCTTGGCCGGCAAGAGGACCAAACTGGTCAACAATGCCACCGTGAACCGCGAACTGTCCTGCCTCAAGGTGCTCTTCCGTAAGGCAGTGGAATGGGGCCGACTGGAGCAGGACCCGGCAGAGAAGGTGCGGATCTTCAAGGAGACCCCAAAGGCTGTCCGTTTGTTGGAAGAGGACCAGGTAGCCGATCTGCTGGAGGTCATGCCGGAGCATCTCAAAGGCTTGGTGGCCTGTGCGGTCTTCGCCGGCCTGCGGCGAGAAGAACTCTTCCACTTGCGCTGGGAGGATGTAAACTGGAAAGACGGGGAATTGAACGTGGTTTCGCGGGAGGCGCACCACACCAAGAATTACGAGAGCCGGCGCATCCCGATGAACGAGGCCCTGGTGGAGGCCCTGCGGCGGCACCCGCGCCGGCTGAACAGCCCCTACGTGTTCTGCAACCAGGAGGGGAACCCTTACGACAATATCCGCAAGTCACTGGCAAGTGCAGCGAAATTGGCCGGCATCGAGGGGGCGATGGGACTTCACCAACTGCGGCATGCCTTCTGCTCCCATGCCATGATGCAGGGGATAGACGCCCATACTGTGCAGCGGTGGATGGGCCACCGGAATCTGACGACCACCCTGCGTTACGCCCACGTTTCACCCGGCCACGAAAAGACCGCAATTCAGCGCCTTCAGTACAGAAGTAGTCACCAGGTGGACACCGGCACCGGGCGGCAATGAAAAAAAGCGGCTGCAAAGACCTTAGTAAGATCCTCGCAACCGCTTATCTCTGAATCGGTTAGAATTGGTGAGCCCGGCGGGGATCGAACCCGCGACCCACGGATTAAAAGTCCGCTGCTCTACCAGCTGAGCTACGGGCTCCCCGTCTCAGAGGGGTTAAAAAATAACCCGCGCACCGATCAGCGTCAACTAGCCCACCCGGTATTCGGCCGCCGCCGCCATAGTTCAAAGGTGGCGACCAACAGTCCACTGGCACCTTCATCCAGTGCTTGGCACCCATCGCTGGGGCAGTAGGACACCCTGTTGTCCGGGCCGCCTTTTTCTTGTATGATGTGATATGGTTTCCGGTGCCAGTGAGTCGGAACACCACGATCCGCGCCTCTGTTTGGCGCGTGAATATAACTCAGACAGGCGACCGAATTTGGTTTTTTTCCTCGTAACTGTGCTCCTGGCAAACTTGGTGTTCCCTGCCCTCGTCACCGGGCAGGCCAATAGTTTCTTCAGCCTGGGTCCCCGGATCTCGGTGTGGTTCAGCACGCCCCCTCAAGATCCACGGCTGGGCACCCAAGACTGGTACGAACTGCTTGCCGTACACGAAATGCGCCGCATCGCCCAGTACGACAAGCTCGACTACGGTTTCACCCGCGTCGCCGGACAGCTCTACGGTGCCTAGGTGTGCCAGGTGCCCATCTTCTTCTGCACCTGCCTGGTTCTGGGAGGAAGATGCCATTGGCGCCGAAACCGCCCTCACCGGCGGCGGACGCGGGCGCCTGCCCGCCTTTGACATGGAGGTCCGCGCCCTGCTCTTGACGGGCCGGCTCTACCCCTATTACAAGGCCTGCCTGCACTCCTACAAAGACTGGTACCCCCACTCCAACTACATCGGCTATCTGCTCACCACCCACGTGAGGCGCGCGTACGGGCCTGAGGCGTGGAGCCGCGTGCTCGCCCGCTCGGCGCGCATCTCCTTCTACCCCTTTGCCTTCTCCCGAGCCTTGAAAAAAGAGACCGGCCAGAGTCTGACCAGTCTCTATGCCGAGGCCATCAATGATGGTGGACGCATTTTGGCGCCAGCAACTCGAGGGCCTCGAACTGACCCCGGCCCGCCAGCTCAACACCGCGCCAAAGCAGGGCTGGACCAGCTACCGCTTTCCGCAATACGCGCCCGAGGGGAACATCATCGCCCTCAAGGAGGGATTGGACCAGTCACCCGCCCTGGTGCGTTGAGGCCGGATGGCAGCGAGCAGGAACTGTTTCAACTGGCCTTCCTCAACCGGATTTCGGCGGGGGGCAACAAGGTGGCCTGGAACCAGTTGGAGCCCGACCGACGCTGGGGGGGACGGGACTACGCCGTAGTGGTGGCACACGATCTGCGCCTGGGCCGAACCGTCCAACTCACCCGCAAGACCAAGCTCTTTGCGCCGGTCCTGTCCCCCAGCGGTGCGCAGATCGCAGCGGTGGAGTTCACGCCAGAGCGCAGCTGCGCCTTGGTGGTCCTGGATGCGGAGAGCGGCCAGGAGCAAGAGCGCTTCCCCACTCCGGGCAATGATTTTCTTCAGTCCCCGGCCTGGTCCGCGGACGGGGCGCTACTGGTCTGCACCAGACAGGAGGCCGGCGGCACGGCGATCGCGGTGGTGGACCTGGCGACCGGGCAGTGGAAGACCGTGGTCCCAGCTTCCCGGGAGACGTTGTCCTGGCCAGTGCTTTATCGGCACTATGTGCTCTACAACTCGCCGTACACCGGCATTGACAATATCTGGGCCATCGATCTGGAAAACAGCCAGCGCTCCCAGGTCACCTCCCGGCCTTACGGCGCCTTCAATGCATCCGTCTCGCCGGACTCCACCATGCTGCTCTTCCAGGTCTACACCGCGGATGGGTACAATGTGGCGGAAATGCGCCTCGACCTGGTCTACCAGCACACACCCCGGTCGGGGGATTACCAGTCAGCGCTCTTCTCCGCCCGGGGGGCCCTGTTCTTTCCGGGGCTGCGCCGGCACCACGGCTTGCGCCTCCAGGCTGGGTACGAACGACAGGTGCCACAAAACTACCACTTTGCCAGCGAATTGCCCTTCCCGCGCGGGTACCATCCCGTATTCCATCACATCTTCTATGGGTACCATCGATTATGCCATCCCCCTGCTCTACCCGGACCTGAACCTGGGCACGTTCTTCTACTGCAAGCGCCTCAAGGCGACCTTGTTCGGCGACTGGGGGCGGGGCAGGACCACCAGGTGCATGAGACCTACACCGCCTCGGGGGTGGAGCTGGCGGTGGACTTCCGCCTCTTCTCGCTGCCCTTGGAGTTGACCGCCGGGGTGCGCTGCCTCTACCGCCTCAAGCAGAAAGACACCGTGTTGGAGCCGATATTTTTTGGGGTAAGTTTTTAGTTCTACCCCGGTCCTCCAGTTTCCCAAGTTATAAGGCAAGACCCAGGACGAGGAGACCCGTGCACATCATTGATGGCATTCCCATTTGGGGCGACCCGATCGACGAAGGGGCCTTGCGTCAGATTGTGAGATGCACCAAAGACGCGGAGGCGGTTGCCATGATGGCCGACCACCACCTCGGGTATGCAGTACCCATCGGCGGCGTGGTGGCCTATGAGGACGCCATCAGCCCTTCGGGGGTGGGCTACGACATCGCCTGTGGCAACAAGGCGGTGTTGACCGATATGCCCGCGGCCGAAGTGCGAAAGAAACTGAAACCCTTGATGGATCTGATCTGGACTCATCTTGCTTTTGGCATGGGCCGGAAGAACGAAACCCGCGTAGACCACGACCTATTCGATGATCCCGCCTGGAAAATCGGCGCGGTGTCACCACTCAAGCAGATGGCCCGTTCCCAGCTCGGGACCATTGGCAGCGGCAATCACTATGTCGATCTGCTAGAGGACGAGCAGGGGCGCACCTGGATCGGGGTTCACTTCGGCAGTCGGGGCCTGGGTCACAAGACCGCTACCCACTTCCTCAGGGCGGGAGGGGCTAAAGACGGCATCGACGTTGACCCACTGGTGCTACCGGTCTCGTCGGAGTTGGGTGGTGAGTACCTGGCCTGCATGGCCCTGGCAGGTCGTTATGCCTATGCTGGCCGCGACTGGGTTTGCTCGGAGGTGGCGCGTTTGCTGGGGACCAGCATCGTCGAAGAGATCCACAACCACCATAACTTCGCGTGGCGAGAAACCCACGGTGGCAAAGACCTATGGGTAGTGCGCAAGGGGGCAACCCCGGCTTTTCCTGGACAGCGCGGTTTTGTCGGTGGCAGCATGGGTGACATTTCCGTGATCCTGGAGGGTTTAGAGTCCAAGGAATCCAAGCAAGCCCTCTACTCTACAGTGCACGGAGCTGGCCGAGTGATGAGCAGGACCCAAGCGCGCGGCAAGATCAATCGCAAGACCGGGGAGATCATTGCTCCCGGCCAAATATCGCGGGAAATGATGATGGGCTGGATCGGCAAGATGGGTGTTGAATTGAGGGGTGCCGGTACCGACGAGTCACCTCAAGCCTACAAACGATTGCCCGAGGTGCTGCGGCACCACGCCTCAACCGTGAAGATTCTCCATACCCTGACCCCTATGGGTGTGGCGATGGCTGGCGAAAACGAGCTGGATCCCTACAAGGACTAATGACCTAGCGCCCCTTCAGCCTCAACTAACCCACCCGGTATTTGGCCACCGCCGCCATCTCCAGTTCCACCCCCAACCCGGGTGCATCGGGCACCGTGACCAAGCCGTCCTTTGGCGCCAACGCCCCGCCGATCAGATCGTTTTCTCGGGTGAAGTGCAGGCAATCCGAGGGAATGGTGGCGTTGCGGACCACGGCATGTACATGGGTGCCGTACGCCCCGGAAATCCCCAGGCCCAGGCCCACCACCTGCAACCAGACCGGCAGCCCGGCTGCCTCGGCCATGCCGGCGCTGATCAACATCTGCTCAACGCTGCCTCCCAGATTGAAGCAGTCGGCGGCCTCGGCGCGTATCGCACTCATCACCTGCCTGGCCTCCCCCAGGTGCGGGGCCAGCGGGATGGCCGAGTGCCGGCGGAAGTCGCGGTACTGGTGCCAGCCGGGCAGGTACTGGAAGGGATCCTCAAAGGCCCGAATATTGTATTTCTCGAGCTGGGCGGCCAGTTTGAGGCTGGTGCGCAGATCGCCGAAGGTGAAGTTGGGATCGACGATGATGCTGTAGTCCGGGCCGGCGGCGGCGGTCATCAACTCCACCGTGCGCACGATGTTCCAGGGGCGCGCCTTGAGCTTGTGGGTCTTGAACCCCTGGCGGGCACCCATTTCGGCCATCTGGGCAAACTCTTCGGGCTCCAAGGGTGGGGACCAGTACCCCACTGGCACCTTCTCCCAATGTTTGGCACCCATCAGCTTGTGCGCCGGCAAGCCCAGAGCCTTGCCCACCAGATCGTACAGGGCCATGGCCATGACCCCCCCCATGGTGGTGAGGTTGACCTTGAGCGGATCCAAGCCCACCCACTGCGCCTCCAGCCCCTCGCAGCGTTCCCCGCGCCCACCCTCTCCCAGTCCGACGATGCCCTCGTCGGTGTGGACCTTGATGATCGGGATGGGCCGCTCTTGGTAGTCGGTGGGCCGGCTTTTCTGGATCTGCGGGATGTGGGGCACCGCTGTAATGAATTGCTCGATGCGGGTGATCTTCACGGCGAGATCCTTTCAGGCTAACACCTGCCGGAGCCACTTGAGCTTGCGCTGCTGGTGAAGATTGCCTCCGCCCTCGTGGCCGTTGTAGGGATAGATCTCGATGCTCTTTTCGACGCCGGCGGGCAGGTGGTTGTACGAGGCGTAGACAGTGGAGGGCGGGCAGATGTCGTCCCACAACCCCACCGAATAATAGGCGTGGCTCACCCGGGTGCGGGTGGCCAGGTTCATGTTGTCGAAATAGGAGAGGGTGTTGAAGGCCTGCTCGATCTTCTCGGGGAACTTCTTGAGGAAGTTGGTGATCTCGCCATAGGGACCTGCGGCGATATCCACCGAACGCCGGAAATGGGAGAGCCAGGGCACGTCAGGGGCCATCACCGCCACCTGGTCAGAAAGGCTGGCGCAGGCGATACTCAGCGCTCCGCCCTGGCTGCCGCCGATGGTTGCCACCCGCTTGGCGTCTACCTCGGGCCGGGCGCAGACCAGCTCCACTGCCCGCACCGTGTCCAGGTAGAAATAGCGGAAATAGTACTCGTCCTTGTCGAGGATGCCGTGGGTGATGAACCCGGACTGGGCCCCGTGGCTGCTCTCCACCTTCATGCCGGTATTGCCCCCCTGGCCGCGCGAATCCATGATGAAGGCGCAAAAACCGTTGAGCACGTGGGCAGACAGGGCGTGGGCATAGTCGCGCCCACCAGTGTAGCCGATGAACTGCACCACTGCCGGCAGCGGTTTTTTTACCTCTCTGGGGGTGAGGAACCAGCCCCGCACCCGCACCCCATCGGCCCCGTCAAAGGCCACATCGTAGACTTTGGCCAGGGGCAGGCTGTCCTGCAACTCGGTGAATTCCCCGTTGAGGGGGAGGTGCCGGCTCTGCGCCAGCTGCGCGTCCCAGAAGGCGTTGAAGTCCGGGGCAGCGGTGAGGGCAGGTTGGTACTCGACGAGTTTTTCCAGGGGCCAGTCTATGGAAGCCATATTCCTCCTTTGCCAGTGGCGGTTATAGGTTGTCCAGATTGAGGGCGGCGGTGGTGACGAAAATCTGGCTGAGCTGTTCCAGTACCCCGGCCCTGAGTTCGATGGTTGCGGCCCGGCTGTTCTCCTCCAACTGCTCCACCGTCGAAGCCGAGGGGATGAGCGGCCCCATGCCCGGCAGCCTCAGCAGATAGGCCAGGCTCAGCTGAGCGACGGTGAACCCTTCCTGCTGGGCCAGTTCACCCAGCCGGCTTAGCTGTTGCGTCACCTGGCCGCCCTTCATTTTCTCTAGTGCCCCCTCGTCGACCAGGCGGTCCCCCTGGCCCACGTTGCGGCCGGGCAGGTAGCGGTTGGTCAGCAGGCCGCGGCTCAGCGGACTGTAGGGGATAAAGGCCAGACGATTGCGGGCGCAAAACGCCAATACCCCCCGCTGGCCCTCCCGCTCCCCGTCGAGGGGATTGAAGTTGTTCTGCACCGAAGCGACCAGGGGCAGGCCGAACTGATGGGCCAACTCGCGGTACACCATCAGGTCCTCGACATTGGCGTTGGAGATGCCCAGATAGCGCACCAGGTCGCGCCGGCGCAAATCGGCCACCGCCTCCAGGGATTCCTCCACCGGGGTATCGGGATCGGGGCGGTGGAACTGCAAGAGGTCGATATGGTCGATGTCCAGCCGGTCCAGGGAGGCGTACACACTGTCGAGGATATTGGCCCGCGAGAGACCACTGTGATTGGGGGTCACCCCGTCCATGGCACCGGCCATCTTGGTGGCCAGCACGATATTGCGCCGCTCCCCCGGATGGGCCCTGAACCACTCCCCCAGTACCCGCTCGGAGTTGCCCGAGGCCTCGTTGTAGCGGTTGGCCGTGTCCCAGAAGGTGGCGCCCAGTTCCAAGGCTCGGTCCAGGATGCGGAAGGCCTGATCCCGCCCGACGCGGGCCTTATCCCCCCGTTCGGGATACCCCACCTTCCAGGTGCCCAGGCCCACGCAGGAGACCCGCAGTCCGCAGCCTCCCAACTGCACATAGGGCATGCCGTTGAAGGAGTCGAAGCTGAAACCAAGGCCGTAGAATCGGGTGTCGTAGGCCATCTTCCTCCTCCTCAGGACAGGGCGATCACTGCGGTGCGGGCCGGCAGCGAAAGCAGCCTGCCGTAGTGGGTGACCTCGCCCCCCCCTTGGACAGCGAGGGGCTGCTGGAGCACGAAATCGGCGAAATGAGGGGCGTTGTAGGCCACGTATGCGGGGATCAGGCGCTCGATGTGGCGCTGGGCCGGCAGGGTGAAATCCGGGAAGGCCAGCGGCCCGGTATCCACCTGGTAGATCACCTCGATATCATTGGCGTTCATGGTCTTGATCGGGAACTCCAGCATTGCTTTGGCAGCCTGATCGGCGCTGGCGATCTCCACCCTGCCCACCAGCGGAATATTATCCAGCGAAGCGCGCACCATCTCCTCTGGACTAGAGAGCACCCGGCCCTCGACCCGGACTAGGTGCTGATGCACAGCCTCGAAGCGATCCTGCCAGAGGCCCTGCTCCTTCCAGCCGGCGTGGTGGGTGGACTTGGTGCGGAAGATGGCGTACTCCTCCTCGGAGAAGATGCCGCAGAAATCGTAGTTGTCTGCGTGGAAAAGATCCTTGGCGGCAAAGGTGTTTTCGGATTTGCAGGAGGCGAAAAACAGGTAGTTGGCGGTGTGCCCCCCGGCAGTGATGGCGCACTGGGACTCCACCTGTAGGCGGGCGTTGTTCCCCCGGCCTTTGGTCACAAAGGTCACCAAGGAACGGCTGTAGTCTAGCACTTGCATGGCGGTTCTTTCCCTCAGAGCGGTTTGAGCCAGGCCTCGGGGATCTCCAGCCCGAAACCGGGACCCGGCGGCAGGCCGAGTTTGCCCGCAACCGGCATGGGTGTGCCCGGCGGGGTGCGGTAGCAGGAGCGGCGACCCTGCTCTGAGCCGGCCGCCAGATGGCACTCCTCAAAGGGCACACCTGGGGGCGAAAACTGGATGAACTCGATGAGTGGGGTGTTGGGCATGGCCGCGGTCCAGTGCTGGCCGTACAGGTCATTGGCCCCGGTGTGCAGACACATGGGGATCTCGGCCGCGTCGGCCAGCTGCGCCAGGCGCATGGCCTCGGTGAATCCGCCCACCCAGTGCAGGTCGGCCTGGATCAGGTCCACCAGGCGTTCTTCGATGGCCTGGGCTCCGGGCCAGCGGGTGGACCAGTGCTCCCCAGTGGCCAAAGTCTGCCAGGGCAGGCGTTGGCGCAGGCTGCGCAGGCCGGCCCAGTCCTGGGGCATCAGCATCTCCTCCATCCAGCGCATACGAAAGGGCCGCAGGGCCTCGCACATCTGCACCGTGTAGTCCACATTGTACGCCATCCAGCAATCCAGCATCAGATCTGCGTGCGGACCGATCTGCTCTCGGGTGCGGGCGATCAGTTCGGTGGTGCCCTCGATGCCTTGCCAGCCATCGTACACCCCGTACGGCCTGGCCAATTTGAACTTGCCGAAGCCCAGCTCCAGGCCCCAATCCACGTCGTTGCCGGTAAGGTACACCTCCATGCTCTGCCGACACGGCCCCCCGGCCAGGCGATAGACCGGCTGATCCAGCACCTTGCCCCACAGATCCCACAGCGCCAGGTCCACCCCGGCCACTGCCCGCGCGGTTAGGCCCTCGTTGCCAAAGGACAAAGTGCCCCGCCACATGCGGTCGTTGCACAGGGCCAGGGCCCCTACCTCCTGACCCACGACGATGGGCGCCAGGCACTCTTTGATCAGGATGGCCGCCACCTGCCCGGTGTCGGTGCTGCCCAGGCCCCAGGTGCCATCCTCGGCCACCGCCTTGACCCAGACCAGACCGCCGGGTTCCTGGCGGTGCAGCGGACTGTCGAAGCGGTCGGCCGGCGAAGCCTGTCGGAAGGTCTGGTGCCAGGAGGGCCGGCGGGCCGTGGTGCCGGTTTGCGAGGGCGCCGGCGGCACCAGCTCGCAGACCTCAATGGCGGCGATCTTCATGATGTCCTCCTCAGCGCACCTGCCAACGCGCCCGCACCGGATGCTGCTGGGCCCGGGCGTAGAGGGCGGCCCATTCCTTGGAGCCGTCGTCCGGCCAGGGCTCCATGCGGACCCCTTCGGCATAGGCCGGACCGTGACCGGCCCCAAAGTACCCGTACCCCTGGCTGGTGGAGGCCATATATACACAGCTATTGCCCGGGTAGACCACGCAGTTGATGATGCGCGGGTCGGGCGCGTTGTAGGGCAGTCCCTGGTCGCGGAACTTTTTAATTTCCTTCTCGGGCACCTGGAACTTTTTGATCGCCTTCTCGTCTACCTCCACTCCCAGACCCGGACCCTGCGGCACCTGGTGGTACCCGCCCACCACCTCGATGGGTTTTTTGAGCAGTTGGTGGCTGTAGAGGTTGACACAGGTGATGGTCGGCCAGGTGGCATGGCTCAGCACCGCGCCCAGATGGGCGGCCCAGGTGGTGGTCAGGCCGTTGCCCACCAGCTGCAGCCAGAAAGGCATTTGGGCCTCGGCGCTAAGGATGCCCTGCTTTACCACCGCCGACTTGCCGGCGCAGATCACAAAGCCGTCGACCACCTCCTCCCGCACGCAGGTGATGTAGGGCGGGTTGCCAAAGTGCATGGCCACCGGCCGGCCGGTGGCGCGGCGGATCTGCCGGTTGCCGAGGATGTCGTTTTGGGGGATGGGCGACTCGTACATGGCGACGATGGGGTACTTTTCTAGCTTTTTGATGATGGGAATGGCCGTGGCCGCGTTCTGCCAGGTCTGGTTGGGATCGAGGTCCAGCTTGAAGTGGGGCGGCACCACCTTGGAGATGGCGTCCACCTGGGCGACGATGTCGAACCAGGGACGCGGTTTGAGTTTGAAGCTGGTGTACCCGGCGGCCACCGCGTCCTTGGCTTCGGCGGCCCAGTCCTTGGGCGGGGCGTCGATGGACCACCAGGAAATCGGCACCCAGTCGCGCACCTTGGTGCCCAGGAGTTCGTACACCGGCACTCCGAGGATCTTGCCCACCACATCGAAGAGGGCCATCTGCAGGCCAGCCCCCAGCGAGTCGTCGTTCACCATCAAGGCCGGGCTCTTGCCCTTGACCCGCTCCACCGCCTGGTCGCTCACCCGGGCCCAGGTGTAGTGGATCACCGTCTCCCCCCAACCCACGTGGCCGGTGTCGGTCTCTACCCGGCACAGTTCGAGGATATTCCAGTTGTACACCTCGCGGGCGGTGATCTTCTGCTGGCGCGGGGTGAAGGGCACCTGCACCACGATGCGCTGGACATCGACGACTTTCATCTCGGATTCTCCTGGTTAAACCGCGATTTCGCGGCCCCGGCGGGCCGATTCATAACAACCGTCCACCACTTTTTGCAGATTCAGCAACTGCCGGTGGTCCTGCATCTCCCATGCTTTTCCCTGGCGCAGCCGCCCGATGACATCGGCGTCCTGCAGGCGGATGCTGTCCTGCCAGTCGTCGGACCAGCCCTCGCACCCCTGCAGCTTGGGGGTGTGATCCACCACCTTGCCCTCCTCGTCCATCTTCACCGCGAAGGGACTGTTGTTGATCACGGTGCCCCGGGTGGTGACCAGCTCAAAGCGGTGCCAGTCCTTCACCTCGTCGCACCAATTCCCCTCCAGCACGTAGGTGGCTCCGTTGTCGAAGCGCACCAGGGCCGTGAGCAGGTCCTCGGCGTCGAAACGGTCCCGGACCTCCTGGGAGACCACCTCTCCGCGCTTGCCGGGGAAGAGGCGTCTGGTCGAAGCGCTGACCGAGATTGGATTGGGCGCCCCGCCCACCCAGATGGCCAGGTCCAGACCGTGGATCAGGGTGGAGGCCAACACCCCCCCGCCCGATTTGGCCAGTTCGTAGTGGGGGCCCCACACCGGCGGGCTTTGGTGGCAGCCCCAGGCTTTGCAGAAGACCGGGTCGCCCATCTGCCCCGAGACCACCAAGTCGCGCAGGTAGCGCGAGCTGGACATGTAGCGCATATTGGTGCCTACCTGCACCTGTTTGCCGGCCTTGGCAGCGGCCCCCAGCACCTGCACCGCTTCCTCCAGGTTCATCATGAAAGGCTTCTCGCACAGTACGTTGGCCCCCGCCTCGATAGCCGCTATACACATGGAGGCATGGGTGTTGGGCATGGTGACGACAATGACCAGATCCAGGTCGCCCGGCTCCAGCAGCTGCCGAAAATCCCGCGCCGCCCTGGCCTGAGGCCAGAGCTGGCTGGCCTTGGCCAGCCTTTCCTCGCTCAGATCGCAATAGGCGGTGACCACGGCCTCGCTCTCTCCCAACTCGCGGATAACCCGGCAGTGATTCTGCCCCTGGGCTCCGCAGCCTATAACTCCCACACGCACGGGGCGGTCCATCATCGCTGCAAATCCTTTCTATCTGGTGGCTTGGTAGTAGCGTTTGAAGGGCCGGGATTCCAGCCCCTTGAGATCGAGTTCGACACCCAGGCCCGGACCGGTGGGCAGGGCGATATATCCGTCGCGGCTCTGGAGCACCTCGGGGTTGCGCAGCAACTGGGCGGCCAGCCGATCCTCGCCTTCGTTGCCCACGCTTTCGAGGATATGCCCGTTGCGGATGAAGGCCATGGCCTGCAGCCCCTGGGCCAGCGAGAGGGGCCCATTGGGGTTGTGGGGCGCCACGGCCACGTTGTTCATGGCCGCGATGCCGGCTAATTCGCGGAACTGCCCAAAACCGCCGCAGTTGCCAATGTCGGCCTGAAAGATGTCCACCGCCTGCTCGGTGAGCATACTGACCATGTTGCGATCGTACACCGTGGCCACCCGTTCCCCGGCGGCGATGCGCGGGCCCCCGCAGGCATAGGAGGTTTCCTTGAGCAGGCGCAGGCCCCGGATATCCTCTGGGGGCAGGGGCTCCTCGATGACCTCGACCAGCCCGACCAACCCCTGCACCAGCCGGGCGGCGGTGGCCCCGCTCAGACGGGCGTGGCAGTCCACCCAGATCTCCACCTGGTCGCCGTGTACCTCCTTGGCCCGCTCGAAGAAGGCCATCACCTCGTTGAAGATAGCCGGGTCCACCCACTGATGTTCGTTGTGGCTGCCCTCCACCCGGCCCTTGGTGCCCGAGTACGCGGCCCCACCCAATTTGTACTCTGCCCCGTCGGTCGAGACCTTCTTCGCCTGCCCGTAATACACCGGCAGGGTGGTCTTGATCACCCGGTACCCTCGGGCGATGGCCGCCCCCACATTGTCGGCGTACTCCTGCGGATCACTGCCCCCCGCCACATGGCAGTACACTGGCACCTTTTCGTAGGTCGGACCGCCGAAGAGGTCGTAGATCGGCTTGCCCACCTCCTTGCCCTTGAGATCCCACATGGCCATCTCCAGGGCGCTGATCGCAGTCACCGCCACAGTGCCGATGGTCCACTGGTTGTCGCGGTACATGCGCTCAAAGTGCAGGGCCGGCTGGCGGGGGTCCTTGCCGATCAGGCCGATGTTGTCGGCGATGTTCTCGATGGCCTTGAGGGTGGCGTCGTCGAAACGCTTGGTGACCACCTCGGAGATACCGGTCAGGCCCTGGTCGGTGTGCATCTGGGTGATGATCAGATTGCGGAAATCGGCGTCCACCAAACGGACGTCGAGGGCGGTGATCTTCATGGTCTACCTGTCTATGGCAACTGTCTTCCCGGTGGCCCCGGCCTGGTACGCGGCCTCCACAAACTGCAGGGCCCGCCAGGCGTCGTTGCCATCGGTGATGAAGCGCTTTTGGTGGAGAAAGCTGTCGATGAACTGCTGCACAAAGAGCTGGCCCATGCTGCCCCCGTACCCGGGCGCCTCGCGCGGTTGCAAGGTGAGCTGCCGGTGGCCGGTCGTTTCCCAGCCGGGCGCCCCGCTGTAAATCTGCAGGGTGTGGCCGGCCCCCTCAAAGCCCCACATCTGCCAGGTCGCCTCGCCCAACTCGCCGCGCAGACAGAGGTAGAAATCCCCGTACCGTTGGTTGAGCACGTACCCAGCGTGCAGACTGCCCAGGGCCCCATTTTCGAGGGAGAAGCTGTGCGCCGCCACATCCTCTACATCGATGCCGGTATTGCTGAGTGTAGCCTGCATCCCGCAAACAGAGCGAAACTCGAGGCCGGTGAGATAACGGATCAAGTCGATGGTGTGGATGCCCAGCCAATGGAGGATGCCGCCCCCGGCGTGTTCGGCGGAGAAAAGCCAGTGGGAGGGATTGCGCTGCTGCACCGTGCTGGTGACCACCCGGCCCTCCACCGAGACGATGCGCCCCAGGGCGCCGGCCTCGATCAAACGCTTGAGTTCGGCCACCACCGGGTGCAGGCGGTTGACAAAGCCCGTTGCCCAGGGCACCTGGTGGCGGGCGGCCACCTCGTTGAGGCGGGCCAGGTCTGCAGCCCGGCGGCCGGCGGGTTTTTCGACAATGCAGGGGATGCCGGCCCCCAAGAGGATTTCGGCTGCCAGGGGGGCCTGGTCGTTGGGCAGGGAGACGATAGCGAAGTCGGGGCGCTCGGCCTGGAGCAATGAGCCGAGGTCCCTGAAGGTACGGATGGCATCTGGAGCGTCGAGCTGGTCGTCGCAGACCACCAGCCGGTCAAGGGCGAGACTGTGCCTGAGGGACTGCAACCAACCCTGGCTGTGCGGAGCGCTCAGGCCCACCAGCGCTGCGTTCACCGGCATTCCACCGCCCTGCCCTGACGCGCCGAGGCGTACACCGTCTCCAGCAGGGCCACCGTGCGCCGGCCCTCGCGGCCATCCACCCGTAACGGGGTGCCCTCTTCGAGGGCCGAGACCATGTCCTCGACCACGTTGTGCAGGGGGTTGATGATGCTGTTGAGCTTTTCCTCCAGACCTTCGCCGAAAACCCGCATCTTGCCTTCGAGCACTGCGTCGATCAGCACCCCGCCCTGGGTGCCGTGTACCTCGGCGCTGAAATAGGGGCTGGCCGGGAATGTGGTGGTGCCGACAATGGCGCCCTTGGCGCCGCTCTTGAAATTCAGCAGGGCCATACCGAGGTCCTCGGTCTCGATCTGGTGGTTCATGATCGCGGTTTCTCCGTAGACCCGCACTGGCTCGCCCATAAACCACAGGAGCAGGTCGATCAGGTGGGAGCCCTGATTGGCCAGGGACCCGCCCCCGTCCATGGCCCAGGTGCCACGCCAGCCAGTCCCGTGGTGGAAGTAGTCCTGAGAGCGGAACCACTTGAAACGGACCTCGCCGAGGATGGGCTGGCCCAACCAGCCCTGATGCAGGGCCTCGGCCACCCTGAAGTTGTTGTCCACATAGCGGCTCTGGTAGTCCACGGCCAGCTTGACCCCGGCGGTGTCGGCGGCCTGAATGAGCTGGTCGCAGGCCGCGGTGCTCACGTCCATCGGTTTGGTGGTGATCACGTGTTTGCCCGCCCTGGCCACCTCCATCCCGATTTTGGCGTGTAAGCCGCTGGGGGTCATCACCATCACCACCTGCACATCCCCTCGCCCCAGGGCCTCTTCGAGATGGGTGGTCCAGGCACAGCCGAACTCCTCGCCCGTCTTCTGGGCCAGTTCGGCGTTGAGGTCCACCACCATCTTCAGCTCAGCGCCGGCGGTCTCCTGGATCTGCTTGGCCCGCGCCCGCCCCATGCCCAATCCGACTACAGCGAAACCGATCATACAGCCCTCCTAAGTTTCCAAGCCTTTCCACACCTCTTCCAGCCGTCCCAGGACCGCAGCCGGCAAAGGTCCCTTGGCCTGGGCCTGGGCTGCTGCTTCGAGTTGTTCGAGGCTGGAGATGCCCACCAGCACCGAGGAGATACCCTCCTTGCCCAGGGCGAAGCGCACGGCGGCCTCGGCCAGGCTGCCGGCGTGCCCCTCCTCGACCAAAAAGGAAAAACGCCTGGCCCTGGCCACGTCGGCGGCATAGTCGGGCGAGGTGGAGATGGGGCCCACCTGGGCAGTGGCCACTGGATGCCGTTCCTGGCTGCCGCTGAGCGCCCCGCCGGCCAGCACCCGGATGGCGACCACGCCTTTACCCTGACCGGCCGCCCGGGTTATCACCTGTTGGTAATCCTGAAAGGGGAACTCGGCAGGCGCTGCCCGGCCCCCGGTGGGGTTGAGCAGATTGTAACAGGTCTGGAAAGCGTGAAAACCCTCCAGACCCAACCCCTGATGCACGGCCTCGGTGTCGCCCAGACCGTTGAAACCCACATACCGGGTTTTGCCCTGTTCCTGCAGCCGCTGTAGGGCCCGCAGCACCGGCTCCAGATCAGCCGCATTGGCCTTCCCTCCCTGGCGCTGCTGGGTGCCGAGGAAATTGTGGAAGTAGAGCACATCGACGCAGTCCCGCCCCAGCCGGCGCAGAGCCGCCTCAGCATGTGCCATCACCGCCTCCTCGATGCGCTCCAAATCCGGGGGGTCCAGAAAGACTTTGGTTCCCACCAGCACCGGGGCGCCCAGCTCGCGCAGCACTGCCCCCAGATTGGCCTCGGACTGGCCGCTGCCGTACATGGAGGCGGTGTCGAAGTAATTGATCCCCAGCTCGACAGCCCGCTCCACCGCCCGGCGCATGGCCGGGTACTCGCCGCGCACCAAGAGGCCGCCCACAGCCCCGCAGCCAAAACCCAGGGCCGAGAGCTTGAGGCCAGTGCTGCCCAGGGTCCGGTACTCCATCAATCCCGTCCCTTGAGGAACTGGGTGATGAAGTCCCGGGCCCGCAGGATGCCCTCCTGCTGCAACTCGGTGGTGGCCCAGAAGTGGTGGTCTTCCAACTCCACACTCAGCACCCCGTCGTAGCCGAACTCATCCAGCCGGCGCAGCACCAGCTCCCAGTCCACCATGCCCTCGCCGGGGATGGTGTAGCGCCACCAGCCCTCGCCAAAGCCGTAGGTGTGGCCATAACTCTCGCCGAGGATGCCGCTCTCGTAGAGCTTCTCCTGAATGATCTCGGTGTCCTTGAGGTGTACGTGTTTGACCCGGCCGCCGAATTCGTGCAGCAGGCGCACGTAGTCGATCTGGAGGCGCGCGAAATGGGAAGGATCGTAACAAATGCCCAGGTTGGGCGAAGGAATGGCGGAGAAGATGCGGCGCAGACTTTCGGGGCTGCAGCCCAGGCTGGGATAGGCCGGGCCAGGGCCGGGCCAGGGCTCGATGGCGATGTTCACCCCTTCCTTCTCGGCATGCTCCACCACCTTGGGGTACACGTTGCGAAAAACATCGAAGGTCTTGGCCCGTGGCTGCAGGGGATTGTCTGGCAGCAAAATTGCGAAGAAGGTGTGACCGCCGTGACGGGCGATGGCCGTCAGGTCCTTCTTGAGACTGGCCAGCCCCTCGCGCTGCTTGGCCTTGTCGTCGCTGAGCAGACCGCCGGCCCTCCCGTCGCAGGTGCCGATGCTCAGGCCCAGTTTCTTACAGGTCTGGGCGATCTCCTTGGTCAGCGGCGGGGTATCCACGGCTTCAAAGCCGTTGTCGGCCAGCCACTGGCAATAGCCGTCGAAACCGATCTGGCGGGCAAAGCCCGGGAGCCGCGTGCCGATTTTCATCGCGTCTTTCCTTTCTGGTGTGAGATCAGGCGCCGGCCACGGCCGGCTGTAATTGCACTCTTCCCGCCTCGATGCGCTGGCGGGCCATCTCCGCTTCCGGATCGACCCACTGGCTGACGATCAGGGAGAGGAAGGAGACGACCGCCCCGCTGAAAAAGATGACCTCGTAACCGAAATAGTGCCAGACCACGCCGCCCACCAGCGGAACGAAAACCGAGGTCACATGGTTCATGGTCACCCCCATGGACAAGGTGGACTTCAGCTCGTCGGCCGGGGCGATCTTGTGAACGTAGGTGGTCAGCGCGATGGCACCGAAGAAGATGAGATTGTCGACGCAGTAAAGCGCGTAGAGCGTAGGCCGATGCTGGACCAGGGCGTAGCCCAGGAACACGAAGATCAGCCCAAGGTGGCTGAGGCTCAGCATCACCCGCTCCCCCCAGCGGTCCACCAGCCGGCCCATCAGCGGCCCGGTGAGGGTGACCAGAACCTGGTTGATCAACACCAGGATCATGGTGGTGGCCACCGGCATGCCGTGGATCTTGATCAGGGCGAAGATGGCAAAGGTGATGAACATCTGCTTGCGGCAGCCCTGCAGCATCTGCAGGACATAATAAAGGCTATAGCGCCGCTTCAGGACCCAGGCCCGCTCGGGTTTGGCCGGCTTCTGGTGGTCGGCAAAAAGGATGGCCACCCCACCCAGAGCCACCGCCGCACCACCCAGCACGAAGAGGCCCTCGTAGTGCAGGTAGTCGAGCAGCAGCATACACGCGCCGATGGCCAGCAGCCAGGCCACGGCCCCCACGCTGCGCAGCCGCCCCAACCACTTGCCTTTTTCACCGTCTGGGGTGAAGGTGAGGGCCATGGTCTCCCCCATCGGCGCCCAGCAGTGGAAACCGATGCTCCAGATCACCGAAAAGAGGGCCAAGGAGAAGACGGAATCGACCTGCGCATAGGCCGCAAACCCGATGCCCATAACGATGAGCGCCACGCCGGCGATCAGGGGCGGGGCCAGGTGCATGACCAGGCCGATGAAGAGGGCGTTGAGGAAACCGGGCGTCTCCCGCAGGGCCTCGACGGTGCCCAACTGGTGGGCGTCGATGCCCAACCGGTCGACCACGAAATTGTTGTAGAGGGTCGTCTGCACCGCAAAGAAGATGCCCACCGAGAACGTGGCGATGGCCAGCAGGATGAGGTTGCGATTCAAGCCCGAAAGCAGGTTGCCCATGGTAATCGCTCCTAGTCGACAGCCCAAAAACAAAGAGCATGAGCACCCTCGTGTCAAGGCGCTTGACGCCCGTGTACCCAGGATTTAAGCTCAGGGCAAAGAAAGGAGACGTTTATGGCAGACGAACGTGTTTTTGTCGGCGATCTGACCCGCAGGGAATTCCGCGAGCGCATGAAGGCCGGCACCATCCAGGCGGCAGTGGTCCCGGTGGCCGCCACCGAGCAGCACAACGAACACATGGAGATGATCCACGACACCCTGCATGTCACCTACATGGCCGAGCAGGCGGCCAAACGCCTGCACCCGCAGGTGGTGGTGGCCACCCCCATCCCCATTGGCGTTTCCGAGCACTGGATGGAGCACATCGGCACGCTGACAGTGCGCCCGGAGATCTTCTGCGAATATGTCTTCGACGTGTGCAACTCCCTCAAACGAGCGGGCATCAAGAACATCCTCATCCTCAACGGCCACGGTGGCAACGTGCGCCCCCTGGCCCGCCGGCTGGACGAGTACCGCGAAAAGCTGGGGGTCAATCTGCGTTTCCACTCCTATTGGGACGTGTACGACGTGCGCCTGGTACACGAGGTGATGGAGCGCAAGAGCCTGCCCGGGCACGCCGACGAATACGAGACTTCCACCATGATGGTCTTGGCCCCCCACCGGGTCCATGCCGAGGCCATCGACAACGAATCCGCGGCCCTGGGCCGGCGCGAGAAGGGCGAGCGCCTCATCGAGCCGGCGGTGGCCGGGGTGGCCCAACTCCTGCGCCAGATGATCGCCGGTGAGCAGATCGACCTAGAGCCAGTGACCTTCAGGCCCGAAGGCCGGATCAGTATGATCAGCGGCAAGCCGATCTAAAAACGAAAATCCCCGCCGGCCTAGGGCCGGCGGGGTAGATTTCCCTCGATGTGCTCTCCCTACTGCATTAATTCCTTCAGCACCCGGTAATCGGCTTCCCCCAACTGGCCCACGTGGATATAGCGGACCTTACCGCCCGGCGCGATCAGCAGGTGGATGGGGATGGCGGCCTCCCCTGGGTCCAGCTGGTATTTGGTCAGCCAGGCGGCCAGCAAGGCAAAATCTTTAAGGCGCAGCGAAATCCCCGGCGCCATGGCAGGGCGCTGCTGCAGGAAATTTCCCAACACCTTCTCCTGTTCATCGACAGACAGGTACCATAGATCGACGGCCAAGCCTTCCCCCAGGAGCTGGGCCTTCCACTGCTCCATCATCGGCATTTCCTTGACACAGGGCACACACCAGGTAGCCCAGACGTTGAGCCACACCCAGCGGTCGCGGGGAAAAGCAGGGGTTGCACCGCCTAGCCGGGCCGGCACCACCGGGGGCAACTCCATGGCCGGGGCGTTGGCCGCCGTATAGGAGACATCGGCCCATTTCCCGGCGGAGACCGCGGCTGCTTCGGGATTGGCTTTGACCGCCGCCACCCGCGACATGGGTGCAGCCTCTTGTTGCTTGGGCCCGGACCCGCAGCCCAGCAGACCCAGGATCAGGAAAGCTAGAGCTGGCAATCTATCCAGGCGATGAAGGCGGAGCGGTTGAGGTCGGGCGCCGAACAAGGAGCCTCCGGATGGGAGCGGGTCCAGGAACAGAAATCCTCTTCAAGCTGGGCGAATTCCTCCCCCAGCCAGAGCAAGCCGACCTCCTTTTCGAGATCTGGATCGCTGAAGCGCATCTGCAGGTGGTCGAGCACTGCCCCGCCACGCCGTTGCGATAGCTCGCGGTTGTGTTCCACCGAGCCTTCGGGTGAGGCGCGCGATACCACCAGGAAATAGGAGGCCCCGCGCTGGTCGGCGAAGGTCTTTTCCAGCAGTTGGATGGCAGCCGGGTCCAACAGGTCGCTGTCCTGTTCGAACTGGACGATGGCCACCCGCTCCTTGAGGGGCACGAAGAGGGCGTTGAAATCGCCGCTGGACATGGCCGCCACACTCTTGGCCTCTAGGGGCTGGCAGCCGCGTCCCCCGCTGCTGCTCATCAACCCGCAGGAGGTGAGCACTCGTCTCAGGATTACCTTGAGCGGCCCTGAACAGTACCCTTCGTCGGCGGCACTTGCGGTCGCCACCTGCGAGACCTTGCCGCTGTTCTCGTCGAGGCGGGCCGATGCCCCCCCCACCCAAACCACGATCAGCGCCGAGAGCAGGCCCAGGGTCGCCAGGCCGAGGATGAAGTGGAGTTTGGCTTGTCTCATCTCTTACCTCACTGGTCCAGCATCCGGCTCAGCGCGTACTCCAGGCCGAGGTCGGTATCCTCGTCGCACAGCTTCTGGTTGTTCACGTAGAGCTGGGGGGTGAGCACCGGGAGCGAGTTGGAGACCACCCAGCGCAACGAACGGTTCAGCTTGGTTTTTACATCCGGCTTGCCGATACAATTACCGAGTTTGGGGAATTTCTTCTTGATCTCCTCGTAGATGCTGGTGTTGTCCTCCCTGGCCAGGTTGCGCAGGCGCTCCTGGTTGTCGAAGGCCCACTTGAGCACCTGCGGCAGCTGGTCGCCGGCGCAAAGCAGGGCCTCACTCACCCCGCAGGCCCCCGGGTGCAGGGACTCGCTGACCATCCAGTTGCATTCCTTGTCCAGCGGGAAGAGCACGGCCTGCAGGTCGAGTTTCTTGTCCAGGCCGCTGGCCTCCAGCCTTTCGCTGAAGGCCTTGCAGGCCGGGCAGAGTGGATCCAGCAGTTCGAGGGCCGGTGTCCCGCCGTGGCTCTGGTGCAGGGCCACCCGCACCTTGTATTTGTCGTCGGGATTGGCCAACTGCCCGCAGTCGCCCGGAGCGATGTCGTAGCCGGGTTTGAGGGCCAGATAGAGCATCAGGGGCACAAAAACAAAGGCCAGCCCTTCGGCAAAGTAGAGCCCGTACTGCGGGGCACTGCTGCCTTCGGGCGTCTGCTCGGCGCTGCCGGCATTGACCAGCAGGGCGCTGATAAACACCCCAAGGGAAGCCACGTAGGTCCCCACGCACAACTTGCAGAGAGCCCCGATAATGGTGTAGGAGATGTATAAATAAACGGCCGAGGCTACCACCGGCAGCAGGGTGGCCACCAACAGAAAGCGGGTTTCGCCCCGGTCCTGTTCCACCTGCCGCAACCAGAGATCCAGGGCGCGGAAGAAGAGATAGGCGAAGACGGCCAGGGCTGCCAAGGCGATGGGAACGCCGCCCCAGGTCAGGGTGCGCAGCACCGACGAGTACGGGCTCATCATCACTGTATGACAGCCCGAGGTGCCCTGGATGTCGGCCGACTCGAGGCCGGGGATATAGGAGCAGGTGATGGAATGAACCTGGCGGTCCAGGTGGGCGATGAAGTCGTAGCTGGAAAAGGCCGCGAAGACCACGCCGAGCAGGGCGAAGGCCATCAGGGCGAAGACCGAGTTGCGCTGGGGGCGATTCACCGGTGTTCCCTCCTTTGTAAATGCGCCTTTGCTCAAAGTTTAGCACCCGCCGCCGCTATTGTCAATCATCCTTGCGCCTCCTGTTGCCGACCTCGGCCTTCCCGCGTTTATTATACCTTTCCGCTCATTATACCTATCCACTCATTTTTATAGTAGCCCAGGTGCTGCCATGGAACTGCTGGCCGCTGCCATCGCCGCCGCTCTGATCCTACTTTGGGGAGCTATCGTCGTCCTCCTGCGCCTGGTTCCCTCCCCTACCCCCAGGCATATCCTCGGCCTGGGGGCCTACGCCACCCTGGTGGTGGGCGCCATTCTCGGCCTGGTGCTCTCCACCTTGCAGGAGAGACAGCGCGAGCATCGGCTCGAACTCGAGCGGCAGATGGGGATTGTCACCCAACGCCTCGACGAACTGAGCGGCAGACTGGTCCAGCAGTTGGAGGAAAAAGCGGATCTGACCGCCTCGGAGTTCGAGTTCCGCGCCCGC
>SICG01000068.1 GCA_009691525.1 Candidatus Latescibacterota bacterium
GAACCCGGCCCGCAGGTCGAGGGCCACCACCGGCACCTGCCACTCTGCCCCCAGGTGGTACCGGGTGACGTCGCGGTACTGAGTGTCGAAGGCGGCACCGGCCCGCAGGTCGTGCTGGTCACCGCCCTGATACTCGGTCTGGGACCAGCCGGCCCAGTGGGCACTGCCGGCCACCAGCAGGCCGGCCACCGGCTGGCCGGAAACCCCCAACCCGAATTCCATGGGCAGGGAGATCTTGTACGACCTCCGCACCTCATCCTGGGCCACCTCGACGAAGGTCCCATCCGCCCGGCGCTCGACATTCTGGCGGGCCGTGCCGTCGTCGTACTCGACCAAATTATAGGCCGTAGCGCTGGGCAGTCCCTTGAAGAAGTAGCGGACCTCGTGGGTGGCGCCGCTGCTGAGCGTGGCCCCCAGTCGCACCCTGGGTTTTTCGCGCGCCGAGCGGAACAAGGCACCCAGGGTAGCAGTAAAAGTGTTGGGGTATTTATCCTCAAAGGTGTCGCGGGCCACGAAGCGCTTTTCCACAAAGCGGTTCTCGACATCCACCCATTCGAACTGGTTGAGGCTCTGATCCTCCCCGTTCAGAAAGTTCAGCGCCACCCCCAGCGCCACCGAAGGGGCCACCTCGACCGCGCCGGCCACCGAGGTCATGGACATCTCCCCCTCGTGGCTGAAGCTATTATCGGTCATCAGGCCGTCGGCACCGCTGGTACCCCGGATGCGCAGGGCATAGTCGAAATCCTTGATGCGGGTGAAACCGGCGGCAAAGACCAGGCTGCCCCGATACACCGGGTAGGGGAGCACCACCCCCAGGGAACCGAAGCGGGTGTTGGTCAGTTCCGCTGAAGCAGGAGTGCCCGCCTGGTTCGATTTGTCGCTGAAGCTGTTGCGCGAGAACCCGGTGGATACCTCGAACTGGCGCAACTGCGCCAACCCCGCCGGATTCCAGTATACCGCGGAGAAATCGTCGGCCACCCCGGCAAAAGCCCCGCCCAGGCCCATGGCCCGCACCCCCACCCCGGAAAAGTGGTCGATGGCCCGTTCTTCCTGCGCCTGCGCCCCGGCCAGCCCCAGAGCCAGCACTGCGGTTCCGACCAACAGCCCCCGCATTTCAGCCCTCCTCGGTTAGAACTCCTCCGTGTAGCGCACCGCTAGCTCGCGGCTCATCCTCGCCTTGTGCATCTCGTCGCCGCCGTTGCTCAGCACGTTCTTGAGCAGCAGGCTGAGGCTCAGATTGGGCACCACCGACCAGTGGGTGCCCAGGTTCAGGTACCCCTCCCCGGAGCCGAAGACCGAATGATTGTTGTCGTTGGTGGCCAGGTCGTATTCGCCCACCAGCCCCAGATCCGCGTTGATGCTCTTGTCCAGCCCCACCCAACCCGATAGGTCGCCGTCCATATCGCTGTTCTCGCGGCTGAGATTGAGCCCGCCGTGTACCCCGAACTGCCCCAGGGGGCCAGTGTAGTTCTTGCTGGCGACCAGGAACACCCCCTTGGATTTGATCTGGAAGCGCCCGGTGCGATAGGTGCCATACCCATGGGTCTCGTAACCCAGCACCAGGGCAGGTAGGGCCTGGCCCTCTTCAATGACGCGGTAGCGAATGGCCGGTTCCACCCTGGGATACCAGTTCACATCCTGGTCGCCGATGATCTGCTCGCCGCCAAAGGAGAGGCCGATGGACAGCCGGTCCAGCACCCCGGCGTTGAGTTGCCCCAGCACCCCGCCCTGAGGGAAAAAGCGCAGATCCACGCCGAAGTGCCCCTTGCCGACCAGGCCGGCCGTGGGGCAATCGATCAGGCGGACCGGCTCCACCCGACCCTGTTCGGCCACTTTCTCCTCTTGGGCGCCGACCGGTGCGCCCAGGGCCAGGAAGAGCAGGATCGCCGCGTATTTGATAACACTCCGTTCGCTCAAAAAGACCTCTCTATTGTCCGTCGGGGGAATGAGGGAGGGAAGGGGATAGACTCTTGAGCACGATGCGCCGCGTCTGCGGCCCGCAGTGTTCCAGGATCACCTCGCGGCGCTGGGGAGGCAGCGCCGCGTGGGCCCGCTCGGCCCATTCGACCAGGCAGATGCCCTGGCTATAAAAATACTCCTCGGCGCCCAGGACCTCAAGCTCGATCTGATTGCGCAGGCGGTACAGGTCAAAATGATAGACGTTTACCGGCCGGCTGCCGGTCCGGCCGGTGTATTCGTTGATGAGAATGAAGGTGGGGCTATTCACCACCTCCTCGACCTCCAGGCCAGCACACACCCCCTGGATCATGCAGGTCTTGCCCGCACCCAAGTCGCCGCTGAAGGCCACCACCTCGCCGGGGTGCAACTGCCGGCCCAAGCGCTCGCCCAAGGCCCGGGTTTCCCCGGGGGAATGACTCAGATACTCCTCGCAGAAGCCGCTCATCTGGGCTCCATCACCGCCACCGGCAGCACCATCTCCTCCAGGGAGATCCCCCCGTGTTGAAAGCTGTCCCGGAACTGGCGCTGGTACTCGTTGAAGTGAGAGGGATAGACAAAGTAGAAGTCTTCCTTGGCGATGGCAAAGTTGGTCCCCAACCCGGACTGAGGCAGGCCGTAGAGGGCCGGCTTGGTGATCAGCAGGGCATCCTTGGCTTCGCAGCGCAGGTTCTTGCCGTGTTTGTAGCGCAGGTTGGCCGAAGTCTGGCGGTCGCCGTGGACCAGGCTGGCCCGGTTGCCGCGCACCGCACCGTGGTCGGTGGTCAGCACCACCACCGCGTTGGTGCGGGCGATCTTTTTGAGGGTCTCGAAGAGCGAGGAGTGGGTGAACCACGATTGCACCAGCGAGCGGAAGCCCTGCTCATCGGGGGCAATCTGCTGCAGCAGTTCGGAATGAGAGCGGCCGTGTACCAGCATGTCGAGGAAATTGTAGACCACGCAGACCAGCGGTACTGCATTGAGCGAACTGACCCGGCGGAGCAGGTTCTGACCCTCGGCAGCGTCGAGCACCTTGGTATAGTGCGAGCCAGAAGGCAGGGTGATGCCCATCTCGGCGAGCTGATCGTCGATGAAGCGGTGCTCGTGGCGGTTGAGGCTGTGGTCCTCGTCCTGCTCGGTCTGCCACAGCTCTGGGTACTTGGCGGCGATTTCGGCGGGAAAGAGCCCGCTGAAGATGGCGTTGCGGGCATAGGGCGTGGCGGTGGGCAGAATGGCATAGTGGTAGGCCCGCCGGATATTAAAGAAGGGGGCCAGCAGAGACTCAATGACCATCCAGTGGTCCAGGCGCAGACAGTCCACCACCACAAAGAAAACCTGCCGGCCCTGCTTGAGATAAGGGCCGACAAATTCTTCCACCACGTCCACCGAGAGGGGCGGCGAGCCCTCCTCGCTCTTCACCCACGAAGGGTAGTGGCGCTCGATGAAACGGCCGAACTCGCGGTTGCACTCCTTGCGCTGGTCCTCGATCACCTGGTGCAGGCTGCGCTCGTCGAGCTGGCTGACCTCCAGGTCCCACTCACAGAGCAGCCGGTGGATATCGATCCAGGTCTGCCAGGTGACCTGGCCGGCCAGCCACTCGCGGATCTGGTTGGACCTGGAAAGGTAGGCCGGCCCCGCCTGGCTCTGCCTGATCTGTCTGGCGTCGAGGATCTTCTTGCAGGCCATGAAAATCTGGCTGGGGTTGACAGGTTTGGTTAGATAATCGTCGATGCGCCGGCCGATGGCCTCGTCCATCAGGTGCTCTTCTTCGTTCTTGGTGATCATCACCACCGGCAGGTTGGGGTCGTACTCCTTGATCTGGGCCAGGGTGGAGAGCCCATCCAATCCAGGCATCATCTCGTCGAGCAGCACAATGTCGAAGTGTTCCTGTTTGATCAGGGCCAGAGCGTCTTCGCCGTTGGTCACCGGCGTCACCTCGTAGCCCCGCTCGCGCAGAAAGAGGTGGTGCGAGCGCAAAAGGTCGATCTCGTCGTCGGCCCAGAGGATCTTGCGTAGGGTGTCCATCAAACCTTCTCTCTCATTTCACCGGCAAGAGCAGCTCAAAGGTGGTTCCCTCCCCCGGAGCGCTGTGCACGATGCTGATCTTGCCTTTGTGGTATTCCTCGACGATGCGCCGCACAAAGGTCAGACCCAGACCCCAGCCGCGCTTCTTGGTGCTGAAGCCGGGCTGGAAGACCCGCTCGATGTTCTCGGGGGCGATGCCCCGGCCCTCGTCCTGAAAGGAGATCTGCACCATGTCGCCCTCGGGGCGCAGGCCGGCGCGGATGCGGATGATACCCGCCTTGCCCCCCATGGCGTCCACCGCGTTTTTGAACAAGTTCTCCAAGGCCCAGCTGAGCAGTTCGGCGTTGAGGGGCACGGGTACCAGCTCCCCGAACGCCACCTCGATCTGGTGCCGACCAAACTGGGGGCCTCGGCTCTTAAAGTAGTTGACCGTCTCCATTAGCACCGCCTGTACATCCCCTGGCTTCAGCTCGGGGACCGAGCCGATCTGGCTGAAACGCGAGGCGATCCGGGTGAGGCGGCCCAGATCTTTGTACATCTCGCCCAGCATCTGGTCCAAGCGGGCGGCCCGCTCCCGCTCGCCGGCCACCACCGCGCTTGCCAATTCGCCGCGCATCAGCTCCAGCCAGCCAGACAGCGAGGAGAGAGGCGTACCCAACTGGTGGGCGGTCTCCTTGGCCATGCCCACCCAGATCGAGCGCTGCTCGCTGCGCCGGATGTTGCGCAGCCCGATATAACCCACCAGCGCAAAGAGCAGCACCGCGCCGATGAGCCAGACCGGGGCCTGCGAGACCCGCTGCACCAGGGCCGAGTCGCCGTAGTGGATGTATCGCTCGGCGGGGATCTTGAAATCCTGCCGCTCGTTGAGCAGGGCCAACTGCCGCCGCACCGCCTCGACCCGGGCCAGGGCCGCGGCGCTGGTATCCCCCTGGGCCGGCAGGTCCCGGCCAGCCCAGGCGCGCGGTATGCCCTTCGGGTCGGCGACCACAAAACCAGCCGCCCCGTAGTAAAGGTGGCTGTAGTCCTCGGTGGACACCCTAAAGGTTCCCCGTCGCCCCGCCGCTTCGAGACGACGGGCCATGTCCAGCACCTGTGTCCTGGCCGCCGCGCTGGTGTCCCCCCGCGCCGGCAGCTCCCGGCCCACCCACTCAACCAGGGTGCGTTTTTCCAACTCTTCGGCGTTGTCGGTGATGATGAAACGATCCTCGTCCCAGTAGCAGTACCCCACCGCCTCGGAGTGGTAGGTGAAGGCCACCGGCGGATTGCTGGCATCCATCACCTCCATGGCCTCTTGCAGCAGCCCTCTGGATTCCGGGCTGAGATCTCCGGGGGCAGGCAGGTCCCCGCCCCGCCAGTCGGTGATCTCCCCCCGGTGGGTAGTGACGATGATGGGGAAATCACTATTGGGATTGTTGATCACCTCCTGAAAGATGAAAGCCGCCTGTTCGCCGCTGGCCTGCGGCGAAACCGCAAAGGCGTGTAACCGGGCAAAGAGGTACACCCGGTTGCGCTCCTGCTCCTTGGCCTCCCGGATCAGCGATTCGCTGTAGAGCAGAAAGGCGATAAGCGCCAGGATGCTCCCCAGGAATATGTAGATCCTGAAGGTGGGCGATAGACCCAGAGATGAAAGCCAGTGCAGGCGCCCCCGCTGCCAGCGCGCCGGGACCGGCCTTTCCTCGAGGGCTGAGCCCAGTTCCGCCCCCGCATCCCGGGGTTCGGCCTGGAATGGCAGCCCGGCCGCACGGCGTCGGCGTCGGCGAGGTTCGGCCTGAGGGGTCGCCTCTTCGTGTTCTGCCATGGGCCTCAGGGGATTGACAGCTTTGAAAAGTACAGCGCTTACCCTAACTTAATACTGTTTGACCAAAGCGTCTATCTCGAGAATGCCACCTTGACCTGCTACCCTGCCCTCCTTTCACTCCCAAACATCCGCATTTCCCGAGCCCGCTCCACAGCACGACTCGCCCGGTGGCTGTGCGTCCTGTTGCTGGCCTGGACAACACCCGCCCGCCCCCAGGCAGCGGCAGACAGTTCCGGCCTGCGGCCCGCCCGCCTGGCCCTGCTGGGGGGCACTGGCCTGACCATCCACTATCTGGGCTTCAAATATTTTGACCGGGCCTGGTACCAGGGCCAGAAGCTGGACCATATCCGCTGGATCAGGGACTGGGGCGGGGATACTTATTTAAATATGGACAAGGGGGGGCATTTCATGAGCGGGATGTTCATGGCCCAGACCCTGACCGAAGCCTATGGCTGGGGCGGGGTAAGCCCGCGGCTGGCCGCCCTGGCCGGCACCCTGACCAGCTGGGCCCTGCTCCTGCAGGTAGAGATGCGCGACGCTTATTTCGATCAATGGGGGTTCAGCATTCCCGACTTCACCGCCAACACCATCGGCGCTACGGTGCCCTTGATCCATACACTCTGGCCGGCCAGCCGCACCTTCCGTTTCAAGTTCAGCTATTTCCCCTCCGCCCTCTACCTGGACCGCAACCAGCGCGAAACCGAGCACCGGCCCTTCACCAAGCATATAATCGACGACTACGAAGGTATGGCGGTCTGGATGGCGGTGTCGGTCAACCGTTTCCTGCGCGGGCAGGCCGAGGAACTGTGGCCAGACTTCCTGGGCGTAGCACTGGGGTACGGGGCGACTGGGTTGTGGGGCAGCAATGAAAAAAGCAAGGGAAACCGCATCAAGAAATACGACCTGCCCGATGGCCGTCCCGAACTTTTGCTGGCCCTCGACTGGGACCCGCGCTTCCTGCCGGGGGAGGGCAGGGTATGGCGCTACTTTGTGGAGCAGCTCAACTGGCTCCATCTCCCCGCCCCGGCTCTGAGGATCTACCCGGAACGCCGCTTCTACCTGCTCTTCTGACCTACCTCAGCAGGGAAAGCACCTGGTTGATGTCGCCGCCCGATTCGACGGCCAGGCTGGCCGCCGCCTGGCTGAGGATCTGGGAGCGGGTCAACTCGGTCATCGCGCGGGCCACGTCGACATCCCGCACATTCGACTCTGCCTCATGCAGCTTTTCGATGATGCTGTTACTGGTTGTGCTGTTCAGGTCCAGCCGGTTGTGCAGGGCCGCCACCTTGTTGCGCTCTTGCGCCACCTTTTGCTCCACCTGCTGCAGTTGGGCCAGGGACTGGCGGGCATTCTTGACTGTATCGATGGTCAGACTGCCGATGTTCATATGGGGCCCCTGAGCGCTCATGTCGTTGAAGGAAAACTGCACAAAGTCGTTGCCGCTGGCAATCGAGGGACCGATTTCGATGGTGACGTCGCGCTGGGCGTCCAAGAGGGGAGTGTTGTTGTAGGTGGTGGCCTTGGAGATACGGTCCATTTCGCTCTTCAACCCCTCGAACTCCACGTCCAGGCTGCCGCGCTGCTCGTCGGTATAAAGCCCAGTGGCCGCCTGGACCGCCAGGCTCTGCATGCGCTGGACGATCTCGCTGAGCTGGCCCAGGGCCCCGTCGGCCACCTGCAGCATGCCGATGCCCTGTTGGGCATTGCGGTTGCCCTCGGCCACCACGCGGACCTCAGCGCTGAAATTATCGGCCATGTACAGGCTGGCCGGATCGTCGCTATCCCGGTCGATCCGGTTGCCCGAGGACAGGTGCTCGATCTGCTTGGAGGCCTGTGCGTAATGCAAGGCCATGTTGTGGGTGACCTGACTGAGGTGGGGATTGTGGTTGATACGGGCTGGCATGGCTCATCCCCTATAGTGGAGAGGTGTGGGTACCCATGCCGGTATGCAAAGAACATGCCGCAGCGTTTAAATCGCATAAATTTATTGAAATTAAACCACTTAGCGAAACAGCGAATTCGGGGAAAGCTACCGGGGTAGAGGAGTAATTTTCCGGTGGAGGGAACGCAGGTGCCAGGTCAGCGGGAAGCGGAGGAGACCTTGATAGGCTCTGAAGAACGCGGGGTGCCTTCCTGGCGGAACTCCTTTTCGTAAAGGGCCGCCAGTTCGCCTGTTTCCATGGAACACTTGCCGTGAAAAACGGCCCCTTCGGTGATGGCCAGGGCACTGGTGGTGATGTCGCCGACAAAACGGGCTTGGCTGTCCAGGCGCACCTTCTCGGCCTGGATGCGGCCCCGCACCACCCCGTTGAGATAGACTTCCTTGCCTTCGAGCTGGGCGTACACCTCGCCGGACTGGCTGATGGTCAGCATCCCGGAGCAGACCAACTCACCCTTGAAGGTACCGTCGATGCGGACGCTGTTCTCCACCCGCATAACCCCTTCGAAGACCGTGCCGCGCCCGATGATGGTATTGAGGGTCTGGCTGGTATTGCTGGTCGCCGCGTTGTTTTCTTTTTTCCCCAGCATCGTCTTGTCGCGCAAAGAAATCCCTTGCCGGGAAGAAGTCCCGACAAGGGTTCAATATAACTTTTCTCCCACCCGTGCGCAAAAACCCGGTTGGCTCAACCCTTTTTTCGTTTTTTTCGCTCCTCCCCACCCAGAACCCGCTTGATCTCCTCCCGATCCTGTAATTGCTCCACCACCAACATCAGCGCCAGCTTGGTGGCCTCCTCGACCGTGCTGACAGCGCTGGTGTCGATGATGGGGATGTCGCACTGGGTGCTGACCTCCATGATATGCTCCTGGATCTTCTGGATCTCGTCCATGTGGGAGAGGTATTTGTCCCCGGCACGAGCCGGCGCCTCTTTGGCCCGCTTGGTGAAACGCTCCTCATACACCCGGCGCTCCGAAACCGCTAGGCAGAGCTGGGTGACAAAGGAATGGGGATGATCCCTTTTCCATTTTTCCAGAAAGTCGGGCAGCAGGTGCACCCCGTCGATGATGACGCTGCTGTGCTCCTCCAGGCAGCGGTCGAGGATCGCCCGCACCCCCAGGCTGACCACCTTGACCTGCTCGCGGAATCCGGTGAGCACCGGGTCTGCTTCGCGCACATCCGAAGGCAGATTGGACCAGGCCAGGTACGAAGAAGTGTGGATGGAGGGCATCAGCTCAGGCGAAAGCATCAGCCGCATGATCTGGCGGATATCATCGGTAGCCGCCACCCGGGGGATGTCCAGCACGTTGGCCATACTGATGGCCAGCGAGGTCTTGCCCACGCCGCTGGCCCCGCCGATGAGCACGATCAGCGGCTGGTCCAGCTCCTGCCAGGCGCGCCACACCCGGTAGCGCTCGGCGTAACCCTGGTCGTACTGCTCGGCCAGCATCACCTCGACCAATTCCTCCAACATCTGGGAGTTGACCCGCTGGGCCCGCTGCCCCAGCAGCATACTTTCGAGGTGCCCGGCCAGCTCGTAGGACTGGTCCAGGGACAGACCCGCAACCTGGACCGAATGGGCCAGGCGCTCCTTGGAAAAAGGCCCGGTCTCGTCCTTGCCCTCCACGGTGATACTGGTGGGCAGGCGCTCCCAGAAAACCAGGTCGCCTACCTGGCGCTCGCCGTGTTCGGTGCGGATGGCCTGATCGATCAGCTTGAGCAGTTCCTTCCTTTCGATCCCCTTGCGCTTGGGCAAGGTCTTGCGGATGGCATCGGCCACCTCGTAGGCCTCCTCGTAGGAGAAGCCCCGCTCGATCAGGTAGTGCACCAGCATGCCCCGCATGAAGGGGATGCGTTTTTTACCATCGATGATGGTCGCCACGAATATTGTCCTCAGTTACTCAGATTTGCCGCGCGCATCCACTCCAGGGTGCGCGCGAGCCCCTCGGTCAGAGTAAAGGCTGGGGCGTAGCCCAAACCGGCGCACGCCCGGGAGATGTCAGCCAGGGAGCGGCGCACATCCCCCGGCCTGGCCGGGGCGAATTCTGGTTCTAGGCCGGTGCCCAGGAGCTGGTTGAGCAGCCCGGCCAGTTCCTTGATGGTGGTGCTGCATCCGCAGCCGATGTTGTAGACCTCGCCCCGGGCCTGGTCCACCTGGCTGGCCCGCAGGTTGGCCTGAACCACGTCCTCTACATAGACGAAGTCGCGCGACTGCTCGCCGTCGCCCTGGATAATCGGCGGCTGCCCCAGGAGCAGGCGCTTGACGAAGAGGGAGATCACCCCCGAGTAAGGCGAGGCCGGGTCCTGGCGCGGGCCGAAGACATTGAAATAGCGCAGGCACACCGTTTCCAGCCCGAAGATCTCGCTGTAGATGCGGCAGTAGTACTCCCCGGCCACCTTGGACAGGCCGTAGGGCGAGGCCGGCTCAGGCCTCATTCCCTCGCGCTTGGGAGACTCGGGGTTGTTGCCGTAGGCGGCCGCCGAGGCGGCGAACACCAGCCGCCGCACCCCGGCCTGCCGCGCCGCCTCCAACAGCCGCAGGGTGCCCACCACATTGACCTCCTGCTCGAGCAGGGGCTGGGCCACCGACACGGCCACCGAGGCGATGGCCGCGTGGTGGTACACGTACTCCACACCCCGGAGGGCTGCGGCCAACAGCGCCTCGTCGCGCAGGTCGCCCACCGCCCAATCCACCTCCACCCCCTCCAGATTGGCCCGCTTGCCGGTGGACAGGTTGTCCAGCACCCGCACCGCATGTCCCTCGGCCACCAGCCGCCGGCACAGATGGGAGCCGATGAAGCCGGCACCTCCGGTCACCAGATACCTGGCCATAACTTCCTCCTCCTCGCACCTGGCGGTCTGCAACCCTTAGCCATGGAGCAAATATAACATACTTCCCCTCTGGAAAGGCAGCGCCGTGCCCCGAAAACCAGGCCTGGGCGCTTGCAGTTGACATTTTTTTCTCTCGGGGTTACTTTGGGGACGTGTTTTACGAGGCGGTGTGGGGGGCTATGGTTTTAATCCCTGCCGTGGCCTTCCTCCCATTGCTCGGAACCAGGATAATTAATTTTTATACCTGGTTCTGAGCTTTTTGTTTTCTGCACCCACCCGTACTGCGAGGAGCTCGTCCATGTCCAACCCCCTGCTTCAGCTCCAGCAACTGGGCCAGAGTCCCTGGTACGACAATATCCGGCGAGGGCTGATCACCTCGGGCGAATTGCAGCGCCTGATCGCCGAGGACGGGGTGTGCGGTCTTACTTCTAACCCGGCCATCTTCGAGAAGGCCATCGCCGGGTCTGCCGAATACGCCGGCGCCCTGCGCGCCCTGGCCCACGCCGGCCGCACCCCGCAGGAGATCTACGAGGCGGTAGCCATCGCCGACATCCAGTGGGTCGCGGATCTGCTCTTGCCGGTCTACGAAAAAACCCACGGGCGGGACGGCTTCGTTTCTCTGGAGGTTTCGCCCCATCTGGCGCAGGACACGGCCGGCACCATTGAGGAGGGGCTGCGCCTGGCCGGTGAGGTGGGCCGGGCCAATCTGATGATCAAGGTCCCCGGCACCCAGGCCGGGTTACCGGCCATCGAGCACCTTATCGGCGCCGGGATCAACGTCAACATCACCCTGCTCTTTTCCCTCGACAACTACCTGCAGGTGGCCCAGGCTTACCTGGCCGGCCTGGAAAAACGGGCGACCCAGGGCGGCGACCTAGCCGCAGTGGCCAGCGTGGCCAGCTTCTTCATCAGCCGCATCGACAGTATGGTGGACAAAGAATTGGAGAACCGGCTGGCCAAGACCGAAAAGGCCAGCCAGCGCCTGGCCCTCAGGAACCTGGCTGGCAAGGCGGCCATCGCCAACGCCAAGTTGACCTATGCGCGCTACCAGGAGCTGTGCGCCAGCCCGCGCTGGCAGCAACTGGCAGCCCAAGGTGCCCGTCCGCAGCGCCTGCTCTGGGCCAGCACCAGCACCAAGAACCCTGCCTATCGCGACGTGATCTACGTCGAGGAATTGATCGGCGCCGACACCGTGAACACCCTGCCCGACGCCACCCTGCGCGCCTTCCGCGACCACGGGGTGGCCCGCCCCACCCTCGGCGAGGGGCTGGAAGAGGCCAAGGAGGTCATGGAGAGCCTGGAGGAACTGGGCGTTTCCATGGCTGAGGTGACCCGCAGGCTCCAAGAAGAAGCCGTGCAACTTTTCGTCGAACCTTTCGATAAACTGCTGGCTGCCATCGCCTCTCAGTCCGCCATCGCCTCTCAGTCCGCCGCCGCCCGGCGGTCGGCGGCCTGAGTCTCCCGCGAGGACAACCATGAGCTATTCCCGCCCCGCCTCCGAACGTATGCCCGACCCCAGTGCCCTGATCATCTTCGGGGCCTCGGGAGACCTGACCCGCCGCAAGCTGGTGCCGGCCATCTGGCATCTGGACCGCCAGGGCCGCCTACCCGCTGAATTCGTGCTGGTAGGGGTGGCCCGCAGCGAACTGGACGATGCCGGCTTCCGCCAGCAGATGCGGGAGGCCCTGTACGAATTCGTCGGCCAGCTCGACGAGAACCAGGTGAACACCTTCCTCAACCGCCTCTTTTACCTGTGCGGCGATCCCAAGGACCCCTCGACCCACCAGCGGCTCAAGGAACGGCTCGCCGAGTTGGACACCCAGCGCGGCACGCGCGGCAACTACTGCTTCTACTGCTCGGTGCCTCCCCAGGTATATCTGAAAATCGTCGAGGGCATGGGGCAGGTGGGCCTGAATCTGGAAAACGTCGAGGGCAAGGGATGGTCGCGCATCATCGTCGAGAAACCCTTCGGCCACGACCTGAACACCGCCAAGGAACTCAACCACTCTCTCCATAAGGTGTTCGCCGAGGAGCAGATCTACCGCATCGACCACTACCTGGGCAAGGAGACGGTGCAGAACATCCTGGTCTTTCGCCTGGCCAATTCCATCTTCGAGCCCCTGTGGAACCGCCGCTATATCGACCACGTACAAATCACTGCGGCCGAAACCGTGGGCGTGGAGCACCGCGCCGGGTACTACGACACCTCGGGCGCCCTGCGCGACATGATCCAGAACCACCTGCTACAAGTGCTGTGCGTCGTCGCCATGGAACCCCCTTCCTCCTTCGACGCCGAAAGCGTGCGCACCGAGAAACTCAAAGTGCTCAAGGCCATCCACCCCCTCAGCGTGGGCCAGGTAGACCGCTATGCGGTGCGCGGCCAGTACCGGGCCGGCCAGCTAGGTGACCAGGAGGTGCGGGGCTACCTGGACGAGCCCGACGTGGCGCCTCGCTCGCGCACCGAGACCTTTGCGGCCCTGCAACTGACTATCGACAACTGGCGCTGGCAGGGCGTGCCCTTCTACGTGCGCACCGGCAAACGCCTCAAGCGCCGGGCCAGTGCCATCACCCTGCAATTTCGCCAGCCGCCCCACCTGATCTTTTCCAGCAGCGAGGATCTTCAACCGAGCACCCTGACCATCCGCATCCAGCCCGAGGAGGGCATCTCCCTCACCTTCAACGGCAAGATTCCCGGCCCAGACGTCAAGCTCGGACCCGTGAAGATGGACTTCGACTACGCCACCACCTTTGGGGGCCGCAGCCCCGAGGCCTATGAGACCCTGATCCTCGATTGCCTGCTGGGCGATGCCACCCTCTATTCTAGCAGCGACTGGATCGAGAAGTCCTGGGAGTTACTCATGCCGGTGCTGGAAGCCTGGGGTGCCACCTCGGCCACCCGGGTGCCCTCCTATACCGCCGGCTCCTGGGGCCCGAAGGAGGCCGACGAACTCTTCGACCGGGAATGGCGGCAGTGGGCCGAACTCTGATCCTGGCCGGCGACATCGGCGGCACCAAATCCTATCTGGGGCTTTTTGCCGCTGATCCGGCGGATTTCACCCCGCTGGCCGAGCGCCGTTACGTCTCCCGCGAATACCCGGACCTGGCCAGCATGCTGGCGGCCTTTATCCGTGAAGTCGGCCAGCAGCCCCAGCGTCTGGTCCTGGGCATCCCCGCCCCGGTCAACCAGGTGCCCATCCGCCCGGTGAACCTGCCCTGGGTCATCGATCCCGATCAGGTGCGCGCCGCTCTGAAGATCGAGGACCTCCTCCTGCTCAACGACCTGCAGGCCACCGCCTACGGTATCCTCACCCTCAAGCCGGCGGATCTGTGCGTCCTCAACCCCGGCAAGCCCGTTCCCCAGGGCAACATCGCGGTGCTGGCCGCCGGCACCGGCCTGGGCGAGGGCGGACTGTGCTGGACCGGCAACCGCTATGTAGGCCTCTCCTCCGAGGGAGGACACGTCTCCTTTTCGCCCACCAGCGACCTGGAGGCTGGGCTGTGGCGCTTCATGTGGGACCGCTTCGAGGAGCACGTCAGCTGGGAACGGGTCATCTCGGGGGCCGGGCTGGCCTGCATCTACGACTTCCTCAAGGCCAGCGGGCGGGGTGAGGAGCCGCCCTGGCTGAAGCAGGAACTGGCCGCCGGCGATCCGGCCGAGGTCATCTCCAAGGCCGCGCTGGCCGGCCGCGCCGAGTTGGCGGTCAAAGCCCTCGATCTTTTCGTTTCGCTCTATGGGGCCGAAGCCGGCAACCTAGCCCTCAAACTGCTGGCCACCGGCGGGGTCTACGTGGCCGGGGGCATCGCCCCCAAGATCCTCGACAAACTCAAGGCCGGCTCTTTCATGCAGGCTTTTCTGGCCAAGGGCCGCCTGCGCTCCGCCCTGGAAGCCATGCCGGTCAAGGTGGTGCTCAACGACAAGGCCGGCCTCCTGGGCGCGGCTTACTGCGGCGTCCACTCAACGACAGAAAGGTGATGATCATGAAAAAGCGGGTGCGCGAGATCCTCAGCTGGTACGGCAGCGACAACCCCGGCACCCTGACCAACCTGGCCCGCCTGCTCAACCACGGCAAGCTGGGGGGCACCGGCAAACTGGTCATCCTGCCTGTGGACCAGGGCGTGGAGCACGGGCCGGGCCGCAGCTTTGCCCCCAATGCAGCGGCCTACGACCCCCGCTACCATTTTGAACTGGCCATCGAGGCCGGCCTGAACGCCTATGCCGCACCACTGGGCTTTTTGGAGGCCGGGGCGCGTGACTACGCCGGCGACCTACCCCTCATCCTCAAAGTCAACAACCGCGAAAACCTCAACAACGAGCGCGACCCCAACCAAGCGCTCACCGGCTCTATCGAGGCGGCCCTGCGCCTGGGTTGTGTGGCCATCGGCTTCACCGTGTATCCCGGCTCGGCCCTGCGCCTCGAGATGTACGAGAAGTTCCAGGCTCTGGCCGAAGAAGCCAAACGCCACGGCCTGGTAGTGTTGGCCTGGTCCTACCCGCGCGGCTCAGCCATCAGCAAGGAGGGCGAAACCGGGCTGGATGTGTCGGCCTACGCCGCCCAGATCGTCGCCCAACTGGGGGCCCACATCATCAAGGTAAAGGTGCCCTCCGCCCATATCGAGCAAGAGGAGGCCCGCAAGGTCTACGAGAAGGCCGGCGTACCCACCGCCACCCTGGCCGAGCGCATCAAACACGTGGTGGATTCCTCCTTTGCCGGCCGGCGGGTAGTGATCTTCTCGGGCGGGGCGACCAAGGGCGAGGCAGAGATCTACGAGGAGATCCGCGGTATCCGAGACGGGGGCGGTTTCGGCTCGATCATGGGCCGCAACGCCTTTCAGCGGCCCCGTGCCCAAGCCCTGGAGTTGCTGCAGAACGTCACCCAGATCTACGCCGGCAAGATGTAGACCGGCTCATACCTGGAGGCTCCGCCCGTGTCCGGCGGAGTCTCTTTTTTTCATTTCCTCTGCGGAGCCTTCTCATGCCTCTAGATGCCCAGGAACTGCGCACGCGCGCCCAAAAGATCCGCCTGATCCTCACCGATGTGGACGGGGTATGGACCGACGGCAAACTCTTCTACGTCCCCGGCCACGGCGAGGAGATGGTCGAAGTAAAAGCCTTCAACACCCAGGACGGCATGGCCTTCCGCTGGGCCCACGCCGCCGGCCTCAAGACCGGCCTGATCAGCGGCCGCGAGTCGCCGGGGGTGACCCACCGGGCCCGCATGCTGGGGGTCACCTACATCTATCAGAACTTCCTGGAGAAGATCCCGCCCTACGAGGAGATCCTCAAACAATCGGGTCTGAGCGACGGCGAGGTGGCTTATCTGGGGGACGATTTACCAGATATGCCGCTGATGCGGCGGGTGGGACTGGGCGTAGCGGTGGCCAATGCCCGCACCCAGGTCAAGGGTTGCGCCCACTACATCACCGCCGCCCCGGGCGGGGACGGGGCCATCCGCGAGGTGCTGGAATTAATCATGGAAGCACAGGGGATCTGGCCCGGGATATTGGAGAAGTACGGGGCGGCCTGATGATTGCCAGCCTGGACTTCGCCAACGTGAGGATGCCGGATGACCGGGAGTACACCCTGCATCAGGTGATCTCGGCGTCCGGCGTACTGAAGGAAACGCCGACCACCGCTGAGCGGAAAGACCGATGAGGATCCTGAGCCACCTGTTTCGACAAAACCAGGAGTGGGCTGGCAATATCCGGGCCCAGGACCCTGAATTTTTTCAGAAACTCTCGTGCCAGCAGTCTCCCCACTATCTGTGGATCGGCTGTTCCGACAGCCGGGTACCGGCCAACCAGATCGTCGGACTCCTGCCTGGAGAGCTCTTCGTCCACCGCAACGTCGCCAACGTGGTGGCCCACACCGATCTGAACTGCCTCTCCACCATGCAGTATGCCGTCGATGTCCTGAAGGTCAAACACATCATCGTCTGCGGCCATTACGGGTGCGGCGGCGTGCGCGCCGCCCTGCGGGACGACCGCCTGGGGCTGGTCGACAACTGGTTGCGACACGTCCGAGACGTGTACCAAAAACACGAGGGGCAGTTGACCGCCATCGGCGAGGAAACACAGCGCTGGGACCGCCTCTGTGAACTGAACGTCATCGAGCAGGTCCTCAATGTCTGCCAGACCACCATTGTCCGCGACTCCTGGCAGCGGGGCCAGGAACTGGCCGTACACGGGTGGATCTACCGGGTCCAGGACGGGCTGCTGCGGGACGTGAACATCTGCATCACCCAGCCGCACGAGACCGGTACCGCTTACCGCGCTGCGCTTTCCGGAGAGCAAAGGCCCGCTAGCCGCCTCAGCAATGGACCCCCAGCATGATTACCCCGACAGAAGAATATTTCTTCGACTTGCGCGGTTACACAGTTATTCCCCAGGCGCTGGATCGGAACCATGTGGCCTCGATCAACGCCTGGATCGACGCCCTGCCGGCCCTGAAAGTCGGCGAATGGCTCGGCAATGTGTATGTCCAATCCTATAGCGGCATCGACGGCATCAACTTGCAAGATATCATCGAGGCGGGCGAGATCTTTGAGTCTTTGATCGATCACCCCGCCTGGATCGATCAAACACGCCACTACCTCGGGCCGAGCACCAAGCCGTACATCTACGAAGTCTTCATCAATGTGCGCGAGGCAGGCGGCTACATCGGGGTGCATTCTGGCGGGCACAACGTGGACCATTACCAGCGCAGCGGCAGGCGCAACGGCCAGTGGGTCTGTCCGATGCTCTCCCTGCTGGCGCCCTTGACCGAGGTGGGGCCGGGAGACGGCGGCACCGTGGTTGTGCCCGGCAGCCACAAGTCCGATTTCCCGCATCCCCTGCAGGAGCGCCGGGGTGGGCTCAGCAGCGGTGGGGGCGAAACGCTCGAAGGGGCGGTGGAGATCCACCTCAAGGCGGGCGACGCCCTGCTCTTCAACGATGCGCTCTGCCACGGTTCTGCCCAACGCCTCAACCCTGGCCAGCGGCGGATGGTGGCCATTCGCTATGTGCCGGCCTTGCACGCCCACCGCTTTGGTTATGAACCGTCGGCAGCCTTGGTGGCGCGGTTGACCCCGGAACGGCTGGCCCTGGTGCAGCCCATCAAACCGCGCCGGAAACCAGATAATAAATAGTTGATGGAGAGAGAACCCCTTGAGCGCTGACAACAAAGTGGAGCTGGCCTACACCTCCCCCGAGCGCCTGGTGCAGGACTTCGCCAGCAGAGGATTGGTGGTGCTGGCCCCGGAAAGCCTGGGTATCCCTGCCGAGGTCCACGACCGGATCTACGCGCAGGAAAAAGCGGCCTATCACGCCAAGAAATCCATTACCCCTGCGAACATCCCGGACGTGCTCAAAGTGCTCAGTGCGCCCGGACTCGTCGCCGCCTGCAACCAACTCTCTGGCGAGCATTGGGCCATCGTTCCCTTCACCCACAACGCCTCCTTCACCAGCGGGGCGCGGGACCAGAACTGGCACAAGGACGATAACAGCCCCTACAACGCCAGAAAACAGCGCCACCACCAGGCCGTGCAGATCGAGATGTTGTACTACCCTCAGGCGGTGCGCCAGGACATGGGGCCAACCGCGACCATCCCCTACTCGCACTACTGGGCCTTTAATCACGAGGAAAACCACGACAACTTTGCGGGGGCGGATCACCTCGATTTCAACTACATGCTCAGCGGCATGGAGAGTCAGCCCATTAGCGGCCCCGATTCAAAATACGAGTTGGACGACATCATCCATCGCCGCACCCCTCACGACCTGCGGATGCGCGAGGCAGTCACCAACACTGGCTGGCCGCTGGTGCAGCAGTTCGAGGCCGCCCCGCTGCGGGCCGGCAGCATCGTGCTCTATTCCCACAACACCTACCACCGGGGGAACCACCGCCGCGACAACTGGCAGATCTGGCAGGAAAACCCGCGCTTCATGTGGCGTTTCTGGCTCTACCGCACCACCGAGCCCGCCAGCACGGCCCCTGCCGAGATCGATTGGAGTCGCCTCGGCGTGGACCCGCTGACCCAGATCGATCTATCCGAGGTCAGCGAGGATATCAGCGCGGTCTGGCGATATCACCACCACTGGATATCGACCGGCCGGACACCGCCGCCGCAACCAGAGGCCGCGCAGCGCTCGCCCGCAACCCGGGAAAAGGAGGCTGACCAACTCTTCGCCCAACTACACACCAAAGGCGACCACGCAGAGCCGGCCCGCATCGGCGCGGCGTACCGGCTCGCTGCCATCGGCGATGCAGCGCTGGCCGCACGGCTGCTGGGTCGGGCCCTGTACGACGAGCGGGAGAGTGTGCGGCGGGCCGCTACCTATGGCCTGATCGCGGTCGGGCCCGAGGCGACGGGCACCTTGCTGGAAGCGACGACCTCGCCCCTCAAGTGGGTCCGGAAGGCGGGCGTCTATGGCCTGGGCGATGCCAGCCCCCTCAGCGACGAAGTCCTGCAGGCGGTGGTGACCCGCCTAGAGGCCGACCCTTCCGTCTATGTCCGCTCCGTCGCCGCTGGAACACTAGGTTGCCTTGGCCGTCGAGCGATAGCCACGGGCATGGGAAGGTCGCTGGTTTCCGCGTGCCTGGATGCCCTGGTGCAGAGCCTTTCCCGCGAGGGAAACCGATTGTGTATGAGTAGGGCCCAAGGACGGTCCATCAAATTCGTGCGGCCAACCGATGACTGCGATGTCTGCGAGGGGGCCGGTGTCGACTTTGGCGTCGAGCGTTTTAAACCAGTCCGTTCGGCGGTGCGGGAAAATGCGCTGTGGTCCATCGTCATGCTCTGTTCCCACGGCGCCGAGGTCCTCGGCCCGGCGCTGGAGCCGGCGGTACTCGCCTTGAAAGAAGTGATTCGCCGCGACGAGAATGTCATCGCGGTTGGCTTGGCGATGGATGCGCTGAGCCGCCTCGCCCACCTGCATCCGGCAGGCGAGGCCGCCCCGCCCCTGGTCAGCGACTTGAAAGCGGAGTTGCTGGCAGTGCTGGGGGCAGCGCCGATACGCCCCTGGGAAGCCCTGGTCCGCGGTGGTCTGGATGCAGGGGCTTTGTCCAACATCGGCGAGACCTGAGAGATGCACCGCCTCCTTTATAGCATCTAGGACCGCTACTGCCCACCCACCGCTCCCCCCCTTTCAACAGACCTTCGAAACAGTACTGCTGTGTGAAACAGACAGGGCTTAGGGCCCGGCACACACAGTCCCTCCCCTCCCCGGCCTCCGGCGCAGCATTTTGTTCTCCGTCATTTCAAGCCTGCTATAGGGGTTAGACCGAAATCAGGGCGATTGCGGCAGATGGCCCTGGTTTTGCTACCCCGTGCCTATGAATCCGCCCACCCCTTCCTTCATCGAAAGGCCGCGCCATGGAACCTCACCTCCTGCTTTCCGCTTCCACCTTGCAGAAAAACAAGGTCAAGAACCTCCAAGGAGAGGATTTGGGCAACATCGAAGAAATCATGCTCGACACCAACACCGGGCATGTCTCTTATGCGGTCCTTTCTTTGGGTGGGCTCCTAGGGCTGGGCGACAAACTTTTGCTGTTCCCTGGGCTTCTCTTTCTCTCAACACCAAAGACAAAGAGTTCCGCCTGGACATCAACAAACAGAAGCTGGAGAAGGCACCTGGCTTCGATAAGGACAACTGGCCCAAAGCAGGGGACCACCAGTACCAATGGTTGTCTGGGATCTATGACTACTATGGTGTCTCCCACGACTGGAAGCAGTAAGCGCAGCGCTCCTCTCTGACCCAAAACTGACCCCTGACAGGAAAAACATCATGAGATCTATCTCATATCTGGTCGCGACCAGCACCGCCGCCCTGCTCTCTTGGGGAGGCTGTGCCGCTAGTCACCCCCCGACTCAGCTATGGCTCCAAACCCAGCAAGCCCTGAAGCAGGCCTCCGAAAACGGCGCCGAAGAATATACCCCGCTGACGTTGCACACGGCGCAAGAGAAGCTCGAAACCTCCCAGAAAGCCGCGAAAAAAATCATCCGAAAAAAGCGCAGCGTTTGGCCGAGGAAGCACTGGTCGATGCCGAGTTAGCCGAAGTGACCAGCCGTGCGGCCAAAGCCCAGAAGGCCAGCGAACAGATCCGTCAAGGCATCGATGCCCTGCAGCAAGAGACCCAGGCTAAGTAAGGATACCCACTAATCAGGACAAAGGAGCAACGCGATGAGCTACAAGAAAATTCGCACCACCTGCCTGTATTGCGGCGGGATCGCCCGGCTGGCCACCGGGTGTGCCAGCCCCGCCCAATTAAATCCGGAGCTGGAGAGAGCCCGGGTCGAATACACGGCCATCAAAACCGATCCCCTGGTGGCCGCCAAAGCCCCAGTGGCGCTGAAAAAGGCCGAGGAAGCCCTCACCCTGAGCGAGCAGATGTGGAAGCAAAAAGCCGACAAGGAGTTTTTGTCACACCAGATCTATCTGGCCCAGCAACTGGCGCGCATCGCCCACGAGACGGCCGTGCTCAAGGTCGCTGAAGAAGTGATCGAAGGCACTGGCCTAGAACGCAAGGCCGTCCAGCTCGAAGCCCCCGACCGCGAAGCGAAAAAGGCCACTATGGAGGCCGACCTAGCCAAGGGCCAAACCAAAATCGCCACCATGGAGGCCGAAGCAGCCAAGAACCAGACTAAAATCGCCCAACAAGACGCTCAAGCACATATCGAGAAGCTCACCAAACAATTAAACGACTTGGAAGCCAAACAGACTGAACGCGACCTAGTGCTGACCTTGAAAGACGTGCTCTTTGGTGTGGGCAAAACCGAACTGAAACCCGGCACTCAGCACGTCGCCGACCAACTGGCAGCTTTTCTCGTCGAATACCCCGAACGCAAGCTGCTGATCGAAGGCCACACCGACAACCAGGGCTCGGAAGCCTCCAATCAGGACCTTTCTCTGCGGCGCGCCGAAGCGGTGCGCCAAGCCCTGGTGTCCAATGGTGCCGCTTTGGCGCGGGTCCGGGTCCGCGGCTACGGTGAGACCTATCCGGTGACCACGAACAACACCGCGGAGGGGCGCCAGCAGAACCGCCGCGTTGAAGTGGTCTTCTCCGACGATCAGGGCAAAATCATCGACCGCTGACCAAGCCAGTTCAACTCAGCTGCGACAGCAGGGAACCATGAAAGTCGGTGTTTGCCAAAGAGGGAACTCTTATGCGCTGCAATTCACTGACCAAGGCGGGCATCGTGCTCGGATTGGGCTTCGGCGGCTTTGCCGACGGCATCGTGCTTCACCAGATCTTGGGCTGGCATCACATGATTTGTATCACCGATCACTGCCAGCCGACCTCCATCGAACAACTGCAAACTCAGAACACCCAGGACGGGTTCTTCCATCTCACCGTCTGGATCATTTCGCTGGTGGGAACAGCGATGCTGTTTCGCGCCGCACGACACCCGGTTCCAGCCTGGTCAGGACGGGTTTTGTTCGGCGCCATGTTAGCTGGGGCGGGACTTTTCAATTTCGTCGAGGGACCTATCGACCACCAGCTTCTCGGCCTCCACCATGTGTTGCCGGGACATCCGCAGCAGTTGCTCTGGGATCTGTTATCGGCCAGGTGACAGGGTTCGGGGGTCACTTATCTTCATAGAAACCCTCATGAGGAGCGTGCGATGGCGCAAAAAAGGAACCGGAAGAACAACGGCGTGCGATGGTAGCAGCGGTCCGTCGTGGTGAGAGTCAACGCGCGGTAGCCCGCG
>SICG01000069.1 GCA_009691525.1 Candidatus Latescibacterota bacterium
AGCGGCCTTGGTGAACTGGTAAGCCGCTCCCTGAGCTTTGCCCGGGCCGTATACCCCGGCCAGGCGCAGGATGGGGACTTCCAGCCGTTCGCGGTAGGTATAGCAGTAGGTCTCCGCCGACGCCTTCTGCACACCATAGGGCTGAAGGGGTTCCAGGGGATGATCTTCATCAACCGGGAGATAGTGGGGCGCGAGAAAATTGTACACACTCATCGAAGAAACAAAAACCACCCGCCCCACTCCGGCCTGCAGTATTGACAGGGTGCCCTGAGTATCTAACTGGCCCGGTGCCTGGAGAGGCTGGATGGCCAGGTGGCACAGCGCCTCGATCTGGCACTCGGCGCACAAGGCCGCCAGGTGTTCCTGGTCCAGCACATCCCCTTGTTCAACCCCCAAGGCGGGGTGTCCGGCAATGGCTTCCAGCCTTTCCCGCCGGTGGTAACAGAGGGCCACCACCTGGTGACCTCTCTCCAGCAGCAAGCGGCACACCCAGCTCCCGATGAAGCCATTGGCGCCGGTTACCAGTATGCGCATAAAATCCTGGACCTACTGTTTAGGTTCAGCCACTTTGGCGGGCTGCCGCGATGAGGGTTTCCATATCGATCGGCAGGGGAGCGCTGAACTCCAGCCACTCGCCGCTGCGGGGGTGGGCAAAACGCAGGTTGCGGGCGTGCAGGGCCTGGCGGGTGATCAGCAAGAGCAGCTCCGCGGCCCGGAGGCGCTGGGCCGGCTGCAGGCCACCGATGGGGGAGCGCCCCCCGTAGACCGGGTCGCCGAAAACCGGGTTTCCCAGGTGTTGCAGGTGGACGCGGATCTGGTGGGTGCGGCCGGTCTCCAGGCGCAGGTCTAGCAGGCTGAGGAAGGCGAAGGGCTCGGCCACCTGATAATGGGTGAGGGCGGCCCGGCCGCTGGCCACGACGCCCATCTTCTTGCGGTCGCGCGGGTGCCGGCCCACCGGGGCGTCGATGCGGCCCGGGGACAGACGCGGCCGGCCCCAGACCAGGGCGCTGTAGCGCCGCTCCAGCTTGCGGCTCTGCAATTGGGCGGCCAGGGCGCGGTGGGCCGTGTCGTTCTTGGCCACCACCAACAGCCCGGTGGTATCGCGGTCGAGGCGGTGCACGATGCCGGGCCGCAGCACCCCGTTGATGCCCGACAGGTCGCGGCAGTGATGGAGCAAGGCATTGACCAAGGTGCCCTGCCAGGAACCGGGGGCCGGATGTACGGTCATGCCCGGCCCTTTGTCCAGCACCAGCAAATCCTCGTCTTCAAAAATGATGGAAAGAGGGATAGCCTCGGGGTCTACCGCCAGCGCCGTGGGGGCGGGTAATTCCAGGTCGATGTAATCGGCGGGGCGGATCTGATAGCTGGAACGGGCGGGCTGGCCATTGACGCGCACCGCCCCTTCCTTGATGAGGCCCTGCAGGCGGCTGCGGGAGAAGTCGGGGTAGTGCCGGCTGAGGAAGAGGTCGAGGCGTTGCGGCGCCTCCTCGGGAGACACCTCTAAGTGCATGGCGGGGTGACCTGGCTCAGGCCAGGTCGCCAGGGGGATGAGGGTCGGGAGCCGGTATCTCCGCCTCCTGGGTCCGGCTGTAGGTCACGATCAGCAGGAAGATGCCGATGGTGACAAAGGTATCGGCCACGTTGAAGACCGGCCAGCGCAGGTCGCTCAAACCAAAATCGAAGAAGTCGACCACCTTCTCGATGCGCACCCGGTCGACGATATTGCCCAGCGCCCCGCCCAGCACCATGCTCAGGCTGCAGCGCAACAGCCGTGCGCCCGGAGGGGCGGTGTAGAACACCCAGCCCAGGGCGCCCAGGGCCACCAGGGAAAAGAGCAGGTGCAGCAGCGGACTGCCCACATCGATGCCAAAAGCGGCGCCGCGGTTGTGGATGAAGGTCAGGCGAAAGAAGTCACCCAGGACCGGGATGGATTGGGATTCGACCATGGTGCTGGCCACCATCCACTTGGTGAGCTGATCGAGGGCCAGGATGAGGGGGGCCAGCCAGAGCCAGATCACGGTTGCGGATTGTCGCCGTTTTTCTTTTTGCAGTCGATGCACTGGGTGGCGGTGGGCACCGCCTCCAACCGCGCCCGGACGATGGCGCCTTTGCAGGTGCGGCACAGCCCGTAGGTCCCGGCCTCGACGCGTTGCAGCGCCTCTTCGAGATAGTCGAGATAGTCGCCTTCGCGCTGGACGAGCAGCATGTTCTTCTCCCGCTCCATGGCGTCGGTGCCGCGGTCGGCCATATGCAGGGAATAGGCTGAGCGGTCTTCCGATGATTCCTGGGCCTCGTCACTGCGCGAGAGGCGGTGGCGTTCCTCCAAGTCCTTACTGACCTCGGTCCTTTTGGCCAGAATAAGTTGTCTGAAGTGCTGCAGGTCTACTTCGTCCATGCTGAACTCAACATCCTCCCTTATCAGCTAGCCCGGTCCAGGGCAATGGTGCAGGGCAGGTCATTTACCTGCCATTCCTGTTGTGCCAGAGAAGAGGCTGGCAACACCCCCAGTTCCATTTCCACCGCCAGGGTTTCGGCGGTGATATATGCGCGGTGGGTTTGGACGGCGCGCTCCACATTTTCGTCGCCCTGCGCCCACAGGCGGATGCGGTCGGCCACTTCCAGACCGGCGTCCTTGCGCATGTTCTGCACGCGGTTGACGAACTCGCGGGCGGTGCACTCGGACACCAACTCCTCATCGAGATGAATGTCCAGGCCCACCCCCAGGTTGCCTTCCACTGCGGCCACCACGCCTTCCTTCTCGCGGCGCTGCACCTCGACATCGGCGATGCCCAGCTGTCCGCCGGCCACTTCCAGCTCTCCGCCCTCGGCCAGGTGCCGCACCTGGGCCGGGGTCAGGGTCTGGATGAGGGCAGCTACTTCTTTCATTTGTTTGCCGAAGCGGGGGCCCAGGGTGCGGAAATTGGCCTTGTAGGAGATCTCGCTCAGGGCAGTTTCGTCCTCGACCAGTATCACTTCTTTGACGTTGAGTTCTTCGGCGATCACCCCGCGCATCTCCTCCAAGCCGGCACGGCTGGCCGCGTCGGGGGACAGCAGATACAGGCGGCGCAGGGGCTGGCGGGTCTTGAGATTGTGTTTGCTGCGCAGGGCCCGGCCCAGGGCTACGGCGCGGATGGCCAGGTCCATCTCGGCTTCCAGTTGCGGATCGCGGCGGTCCTCCTGGGCCTGCGGCATGTCGCACAGGTGGACGCTTTCGGGAGCCTGCAGGTTCCAGCCCTGGACCAGGTTCTGGTAGACCATCTCGCTGACAAAGGGCAATACCGGCGCCAGGGTCTTGGTGAATTCCACCAGCACCTGGTAGAGCGTGGCGTAGGCCGAGGCCTTGTCCTGGTCATCGGCGGATTTCCAGAAGCGCCGGCGGCTGCGGCGGATGTACCAGTTGGTCAGCAGATCGACGAACTCCACCATGGCCGGCACGGTTTTGTAGAGCCGGTAGGCTTCCATCTCGGTGTTGATAGTGTGGATCAGGGTCTGCAGCTTGGAGAGCACCCAGCGGTCCAGTTGGTGGGTCGGCGCTAGGTGCGGCCCCTTTTCCGGAGTCCAGCCGTCGATGTTGGCGTAGGTGACAAAGAAGCTGTAGGCGTTCCACAGAGGCAGGATCACCGCCCGCAGGCTCTCCTTGATGCCGGCTTCGGTCAGCCGCATCTCTTCGGCCTTCATGGCCGGCGAATCGAGCAGGTACAGGCGCAGGGCATCGGCCCCGTACACATCGAGCATCTCGGTGGGCTCGGGGTAGTTCTTCAGCCGCTTGCTCATCTTGCGGCCATCCTCGGCCAGCAGCATGCCCGAGACAATGCAGTTCTTGAAGGCCGGTTTGTCGAAGAGGGCTGCCCCCAGCACGATGAGGGTGTAGAACCAGCCGCGCGTCTGATCTAACCCCTCGGAGATGAAGTCGGCCGGGAAATTGTGCTGCCAGCCCTCGCTGTTCTCAAAGGGATAGTGGCTCTGGGCGTAGGGCATGGAACCCGACTCGAACCAGCAGTCGAGCACCTCGGGGACGCGGCGCAGCACGCCCCGGCCCGAGGGTGAGGGCAACTCGAGCTGGTCGATGCAGTGTTTGTGCAGGTCGGCCACGCCGCTGCCGCTGAGGCGCTCCAGTTCGGCGCGGCTGCCGATACAGACGGTCTCCCCGGTCTCCTCGTTGCGCCACACCGGCAGCGGGGTACCCCAATAGCGGTTGCGGCTGATGGCCCAGTCGCGCGCCCCTTCGAGCCACTTGCCGAAGCGGCCGGATTTGATGTGCTCGGGGATCCACCAGATCTGCTGGTTGGCGGCCACCATGCGCTCCTTGATCGCCTCCACCCGCACGAACCAGGTGGAGATGGTCCGGTAGATCAGCGGCGAGTCGCAGCGCCAGCAGAAGGGGTAGGTATGTACCAGTGAGCCCTCGGCGAAAAGCTGCCCGGCGGCCCGCAGCCGGCGGATGATGGGGGTGTCGGCTTCTTTGACGAACTGTCCCTGGTAGTCGGGGACCTCGGCGGTGAAGCAGCAGTCCTCGTCGATGGGGCAGACCACCGGGATGTTTTCTTGTAGACCGAGCTGGTAGTCGGCCTCGCCGAAACCGGGGGCCACATGTACGATGCCGGTGCCGTCTTCAGTGGAGACAAAGTCGGCGGCCACCACCCGGAAGGCGCCTTTGGGACGCTGATCGGCGAAGTAGGGGAAAAGGGGTTCGTAGGTCCATCCCAGCACCTCGTCGACCGCCATCTCTTCGACGCGGACAATCTGGTCGCGGTGTTTCTCGAGAACTTTGTCCACCAGGGATTTGGCCAGTACCAGGCGCTCGCCCTCCTGCATCTCCACCCGCACGTAGGGGATGTCGCGGCCCACGGCCAGGGCCATGTTGGAGGGCAGGGTCCAGGGGGTGGTGGTCCAGGCCAGCAGAAAGGTGCGCTCCTGGCCCCGCACCTGAAAGCGCAGGGTGATGGAGGGGTCCTGGGCGTCGCGGTAGGCCAGGTTGACCTCAAAGTTGGACAGCGGCGTGGCACAGCGGGGACAATAGGCCAGGGATTTGTACCCCTCGTAGATCAGTCCCTTGTCCCACAGGGTCTTGAACACCCACCAGATGGACTCCATGTATTCGAGGTCCATGGTGCGATACTGATTATCCCAGTCCACCCAGCGGCCCACCCGGTCGATCAGGCGCTTCCATTCGGCGGTATAGCGCAACACCAGGGTGCGGCAGAATTCGTTGAACTCCCCTACCCCGTAGCTCAGGATATCGCGCCGCGACTTGAGACCCAGCTGCTGCTCGGCCTCGTTCTCCACCGGCAGGCCGTGGCAGTCCCAGCCGAATCGCCGCTCCACGCGGTAGCCGCGCATGGTCCAGTAACGGGGCACCACGTCCTTGATGATGGAAGCCAGCAAGTGGCCGTAGTGAGGTAGACCACTGGCAAAAGGCGGGCCATCATAAAAAACAAAAGGCTTGGCGGCGGGCCGGCTCTCCACCGAGCGGGCAAAGACCTTCAACTCCTCCCACAGGCGCAGGATCTGCTCTTCCTGCCTGGGGAAGTCCACCTGGGAGGGGACATCGGCGAAACGCTTTTTTTCAGTCATACCGGCATTGGCTTCAGACGCGGATGCTCTCGAGGAATAACACCAGGACCTGAAGGAGCAGGATCAGCAGCAGCGGGGTGAAGTCCAGGCCCGTGGACCACAGAAAACGAGGCATGATGCGCCGCATGGCATCGAGGGCCGGATCGGTGATCGCCCGCAGGAATTGGACGATGGGGTTGTACGGATCCGGGTTTATCCATGAGATCAGCACCCGGATGATGATGATCCACTTGTAGATGCCGATCAGGTGGATGACAATGCCGATTACGCCGCCGGTGAAATAGCTGTGGTCGAACACGCTTTCCCTCGTCTGTGGTTTTCAGGCCTGCCGCGCGCCGAAGAGCGCCGTGCCCAGGCGCAGGAGATTGGCCCCTTCGGCGATGGCCAGTTCAAAATCCCCGCTCATGCCCATGGACAGCCAGCCCCAGTCGGCTTGCGGCAGCTGGGAGGCCAGCTGGTCGCGCAGTTGGCGGAGCCGGCTGAAGCAAGCGCGCACGAGCCGTTCTTCGGGGCTGTAGGCGCCAATGGTCATCAGCCCGCGCAACCGCAGGTGCGGCAGCGTCACCAGTTTGGCGGCCAATTCGGGAAGCTGCTCGGGAGGCGCTCCCGATTGTTGCGGAGCGCCCGAGGTGTTGACTTGGATCAGGACTTCCAGGGTGCGGCCTACCTGACCTGCCCGCCGGTCCAGTTCGGCGGCCAGATGAAGGTTGTCCACCGACTCGACTAGGTCGAAGAGTTCCACTGCCTTGGCCGCTTTGTTGGTCTGCAGGTGGCCGATGAGGTGCCAGCGGGCCTCCAAGTGTACTTGATCTTTCTTGCCCGCCGCCTCCTGGACCCGGTTCTCACCGACCAGGCGCAGGCCGCAGCGCAGGGCGGCCTCCACCTCCTGAGGGGTGCGGGTCTTGGTCACCGCCACCACCTCGACCTCCTCCGGGGCACGGCCGGTGGCGAGGGCGGCCCGGGTGATCCGCTCCTGCAGCGTCTGCCAATTTGCTCGAATCGCGTCCATAAAATATTGAGAAACATAGAATATAAGGAGCAGGCCTATTCCTGCACAATCGAGTCGGGGATCCGCCGCCAGGGGCGGTAGAGCAGGAAGGCCAGGACCGCCAGCACAAAGGCATGTACCAGCAGTTCGGCCAGAGCGGTCTGCCGCAACAGGCGGGCTGGTTCGGCGGGCAGCAGTTCGGCCAGGCCGCCGCCGGGATGATAGATCAACTCGAAGAGCAGGGCCGCCTTGGGCAAGAGCAGCCAGGTGCGGGGCCGGGGAGCGCCAGAGACAGCCGGGGCCAGGCGGCCCAGCACCCAACCTCTCAACAAGATTAGGGCCAGGACCTGGACCAGGGCGATCTGGACCAGGGTCGTCACCGGGGGCCATAGGGTCCACGGATCGAGAACCGCCCCGGCCAGGGCGAAAAAAAGCATGGCGAAGAGGGGCTGGACCGCCCGCACGCTAGGCTCCACCTGCTGGCGCTGGTTGGGCTGCCGGGTCATGCCCCAGCCGGCAGCAAAACCAAAGAGCAGGGCATAGAGCTGGAATTGGTCGATCACCAGGGCGCAGAGCAGGAAGGTGCCACCCAGGCCCACCAGGGTGGCCCGGGGCGTAGTGCACACCCGCATCCAGCCCAGGAGACCGCCGACCAGGGCGCCGGCCAGCAACGAGGCCCACAGCACGCCGACAAAGGTCAGCAGGGTGGCTGGCAACAGGCCCTGGCCCTGCAAGAGCAGGAGCAGGGCGCTGAGCAGCATTAAGCCGCAGCCGTTGCCCACCAGGCTCCAGGAAACCGCCTGGGGATCGGCGATCACGGCCGGGATGGTGAAGGGACCCCACAAGCTGGTAAGGGCCCCGATGATCAGGGCCAGTTCCCAAGGGATCCCCACCAGCAGGGCCAGGGCCGCACCGACGGCGAGGAAAACCCCCAGGGTGGAGAGGGCAATGGCAGCTGTCGGCCGCCATCCCACCACTGGGCGGGAGAAATCCAGGCCGGCACAGAACCCGACCCAGATGGCGGCGAAGGCGTGGATCAGATGGAGGGTGGGGGCAGGAGGGACCAGCTTGAGCAGGGCCGGTCCCAGCAGCAGACCGGCGGCCACCCAGCCAGTCAGGGCGGGCAGGCGCAAACTGGCAGCGGCCCGCTGGGCCAGGAAGGCCACCAGCATCAGGGTACCCAGGGCCCAAGCAGCATCAAAAAGGCCGTGCTGGACCCGTTGCGGCCCCAGCGCTCCCAGAGCCAGGGCCAGGGCGCAGACCACTAGGTTTTTCATGGGAGGCTTGCGCTCAGCTCCCCCTTCCTCCGGCTAGAGCCTTTGGCTGAGGGCTCAGCTCAGCGTTTTCCGGTCTGGGCCGAGGCCCGGCTGTCGGCGAAGCGCTCCAGCACCAGCAGGATCGGGCTGGCGACGAAGATCGAGGAATAGGTGCCTACCACGATGCCGATTAACAGGATTTCGACGAAATCGCGGTTGACCTCTCCGCCCCAGACCATCAGGACCAGCACCGACAGCAGAGTGAGACCTGAAGTGATCACGGTGCGGGTCAGGGTCTGGTTGATGCTGATGTTGAGGACCTCGACGAAGGTATCCTTGCGGTGCCCCTTCATGATTTCGCGGATGCGGTCGAAGACCACGATGGTGTCGTTCATCGAATAGCCGACGATGGTCAGCACCGCCGCGATGGCGCCCATGCTCAGTTCAATGCCCAAAAGAGACATCAGCCCCACGGTGACCAGCACGTCGTGCAGGGTGGCCAACACCGCGGCGGCGCCCCAGATGAAGCGGCGGAAGCGCCAGGCAATGTAGAGGAGGATCAGCAACTGGGAGATCACCACGGCGCGCACGGCGTCCCTGCTCAGCTGCTCACCGATTTTGGGCCCGACCTTCTCCTGGCGCCGCACCCAATCCTTATCGGACTTGACGCTGCCAGGAAAAGCGGCCTTGAGGGTGTTCTTGATGCCGTCGGCCAGGTCGGTGCCTTCGCTGCTCTCGCTGATGCGCAGTATGATGTCGTTGGCCGAGCCGAACTGCTTGATTTCGCTGTGGCTGAGGTTGACGACCTGACTGCCCACCTGCACCTGATTCAACTGATGGCGCACGTCGGCCACGCTGACCGGCGGGTCGAAGTGCAACTCCAGCAAGGTGCCGCTGGAGAAGTCGATGCTCGACTTGAGGCCGATGGTGCTCACCGAGATCAAACCGACAATCAGCAGAATGGCGGAGACGCCCCAGGCAGCGACCTTGCGCCAGGCCATGAAGGGGATATGCAGGTCGGTGAACAGGTGCAGGGGGCCGACATTGATCGCCAGCGAGGTGCGGCGCTGGAGGAAAACCTCAAAGACAGCGCGGGTGACGAAGATGGCGGTGAACAGGCTGGAGAGCAGACCGATGCCCAGGGTGAGGGCAAAACCGCGGATGGGTCCGGTGCCGAACTGGTAGAGGACGATACTGGCGATCAGGCCGCTCAGGTGGGTGTCAATGATCACCGAGAAGGCGTTCTGGTAGCCGGCGTCGATGGCCAGCCTTGCGGTCTTGTTGGCACGCAGTTCTTCTCGTATTCGTTCGTAGATCAGGACGTTGGCGTCCACAGCAATGGCCATGGTCAGCACGATACCGGCGATGCCCGGCAAGGTAAGAGTGGCGTGGAAGTACGCCAGGATGGCCAGCATGAAGAGGCTGTTGAGCACCATGGCGATGTCGGCCACCAGGCCGGCAAAACGGTAGTAGACCAGCATGAACAGGGAGATCAGCAAGGTGCTGATCAGCACCGCGGAGGTGCCCTGGTCGATGGAGTCGCGGCCCAGGGAGGGGCCGACGGTGCGGTCTTCGATGATGTCCACCTTGGCGGGCAGGGCGCCGGCCCGCAGCACGATGGCCAGGTCCTTGGCCTCGTTCTGGGTGCCGCTGCCGGTGATGATGCCGCGGCCGTTGGGGATCTTGCCCTGGATGGTGGGCGCCGAATAAACCGTGCCGTCGAGCACGATGGCCATGCGCTCGTCGATGTGGGCCCCGGTTACCCGTCGCAGGGTGTTGGCCCCTTCGTCCGTGGTGGCAAAGTCGACGATGGCCTGGCCCATGTACTCGGCGCTCTGGCCGACGGAAACCCTGGCATCCTTGATCACCGCCCCGGTCATCTCGGGCCGCTTGCGGACCAGATAGATCTGGTAGAACTGGTTGCCAGGCGGCCCTTCGGGTTTGCTGGTAAAGAGGAACTTCACGTCGCCGGGCAGGGCTTCACTGGCGCGCGAGCTCTCCAGCATGCCCTTCACCCGGGGCAACTCACGGGCAGAGACCACCACCTCACCGTTATAGGAGGAGAGCAGTGATAAGAGGTTGGTGCCCTTGGCAGCTTCGGGCTGGGATTTGTCCTCGCCGAAGAGGCTCTGGTCTTCCGGTTTCTGCCCGGCGCTGTCCGCCGTCGCCGAACCGCCCAGGACGGTGTTGAGGCGCTGGAGCAGGCGGTCGCGGTCAGCAGCCGGCTCCACCATCTGGAACTCGAGCAGGGCGGTCTGGCCCACCAGCGACTTGGCCCGCTCGATGTCCTGGATGCCGGGCAACTCCACGATGATGCGGTTGAGACCCTCCCGCTGGATGCTGGGCTCGGCCACGCCGAACTGGTCGATGCGGTTGCGGATGATCTCCAGGGCCCGGTCCACGGCGTCGTGGGCCTGGTCGGGAGGCAGGTGGCTCAGGTCCACCTCCAGCACCAGGTAAATACCGCCCTGCAGGTCGAGGCCCAGGTTGATGGCGTCCTTGTGCAAGTCGTAGAAGTGGGTGGGGTTACTCTGGCGGAGGGCTTCGCGCTGCTCCGGGGACTGGCTGTAAAACTGGTAGGTCGGGTAGAGGTAATACCCGGAGAGGGCGACGAGCGCCAGGATCAATAGGAACTTCGTGTACATCTTCATGTGTTATACTCTCAAGATTTAGCTGCCGTGCGATGTAATTGCCGTCAGTCTCCCGGAACAGTGACAAAGCGGAGGCGCCCTTCCAGGCCCGCCGAGACCCGGTGGCGCAGTTGGCCCCCTTCTTCGAAAAAAACCAGGGCTTCGGCCTGGGGCAGGGCCGAGATCAGTTTCAGGCCCGCCTCCGGTCCCAGCACAAACACCGTCGTCGAAAGGATATCGGCGTCGGTGGCCGTTGCGGTCCACACGGTGGCGCTGATGGTCCGGCGGGCCGGGTACCCAGTAGCCGGATCGAGGAGATGATGGAAGCGTTCTCCGCGATAATCAAAATACTGTTCGTAGTCCCCTGAGGTGGCCAGGGCCGGCAGGCCCAAGTCCTCCACCTCGATCTGCTGGTCGGCCAGGCGCGGGTGTTTAACTCCCAGGCGCCAGGGCCAGCCATCGGGTTTGGAGCCCCAGACGCGAATATTGCCACTCACGTCGACCAGGCCACAGGCCACACCAGCGGCCTGCAGGGCGGCCACTGCCTGGTCCGCCGCAAACCCCTTGCCCAAAGCACCCAGGTCCAGGTAAAGCCCCGGGTGCAGGAAATGCACCTGCCCGTCCTGCACTTGCACCTGCCGGTACCCAACCAGCGGCAGGGTGGCGGCGATGCGGGCCGCGGCGGGTGGCACGTGGGCATGGGGGAAATCCCACAGGCGCGAAACCACGCCCACCGTGATATCGAAAGCCCCGCCCGAGAGCACGGCGAAATATTGGGCCCGTTCCAGGGCCTGACTCATCTCTGGTACCGTGTGCACCACCTGGTCGGCGGCCAGCCGGTTGATGCGGCTCAGCTCACTGGTCTCCAAGTGGCGGCTCATCAGGGTATCGACCTGGTCGATGGCTGCGAAGGCCAGGTCCATCAGCGGCCCAGGATCGCGCTCTTCGCCGTAGAGCTTGACCGTGATCACGGTGCCCATGGCCAGATGAGTGCGGACTACTGGGGTTGCTACTTCTGGAGCTGGCAGCAGGAAGAGCACCACCGCGATCCCGGCGGCTCCCAGCAGCCAACCGACTTTTTTGTACACCGCCTAGTTGTCGCGCTCCACGACCAGCCGCGCTGCCTGCTGCAGGGCCAAGCGAGAGAAGGAGGCCGGCAGGATCTTCAGGCATTCTTCGGCCCGCTCCCCGTACTGGCGAGCGGTCTGACGGGCTGAGGCCAGGCCCTGGTGGCGTTCCACAAAAGCGCCGATCTGCCCCCACTCCGCCTCCGTTTTTTCCGGCTGCCGCAACAGGGTTTCGATTGCATTCCGCTCGGCCGGCAGCGAAGCGGCCAGGGCGCGGATCAGGGGCAGAGTGATCTTGCCTTCGCGCAGGTCGTGGCCCACGGGTTTGCCCAGAATATCGGCGTTGCCGGTGAAATCGAGCACGTCGTCGGCGATCTGGAAGGCCAGCCCCAGGGCTTCTCCGTACTGGCCCATAGCCTCTATGGTCTCCTGAGGGGCGCCTACAAAAATAGGCCCTAGCTTACAGGAAGCGGCAATCAGTGAGGCGGTCTTGTCACTCGCCATGGCGAAATAGGAGGCTTCGCGGGTGTCGGTCTGCTGGCCGATCTGGATCTCGTAGATCTCGCCCTGGCTCAGCCGTTCCGTCACGCTGGACACGGTCTCCAGGGCCTGCTGGTTCTTCAGGCCGACCAGGATATTGAGCGCCCGGGAGAGGAGAAAGTCGCCCATCAGCACGGCGATGCGGCTGTCCCAGGTCGCGTTCACCGTCTTCTTGCCCCGCCGCAACCCCGCCGAATCGACCACATCGTCGTGGATCATGGTGGCCGTGTGGATCATCTCCACGGCCACGCCGGCATCGATGATCCGATCGTCCCAGCCGCCGGTTGCCCGGGCGCTGAGCACCGCCAGGGCCGGCCGCAGGCGCTTGCCCTTCAGCGGTGCCAGGTAACGGGCCACTTGATGCACCAATTCGACATCGGATTGCAGGGCCTGGTCGAGGCGCTGCTCAAAGAGATCGATCTCGGTCTGGATTGAACCCAGCAGTTGCGCGGCAAGTGACAAGGCAAACCCACTTAGAAAAGCGCACGCTGGACCAAGGCGGGAGATCCCGGCGCCGCACTGCACCCTAACCTATTAGAAAACGACAAATTAATGAAAAAGAAGGGAGCCTGTCAAACCCAGGGGGCCGGCTGGAGCCTGAGCCCGGCATTTATTATACTTCCCCCAGACTTCACAACCCAGGAGCAGCCGATGAAAATCACCCAGATCCAGACCTATCTGATGCATGCCGGTCCCCCCGAGACCGGGGGGTGGGCCGCTCGCAACTGGCTTTTTGTGAAGGTCTTCACCGATGAGGGGATATACGGGGTGGGGGAGGCCAGCGGCTGGCCACGAGTGGTGGAGACGGCCATCCGCGACCTCGAGCCCCTGCTGGTGGGCGAGGACCCGGGCAACATCGAGCGCTTGTGGCACAAGATGCTGGTGGCGATGATGGGCCACGGCATGACCGGCGTCGTCGGCAGCGGCGCCATGACCGGCATCGAGATGGCGCTCTGGGATCTCAAGGGCAAGGCCCTGGGGGTGCCGGTGTGGAGCCTGCTGGGGGGCAAGATGCGCGATCGGATCCGCATCTACGCCCACGCCCACAGCGCCGAGCGGGCCCGCCAGCTGGTCGACCGCGGGTACGACGCGGTCAAGACCGGAGGTCTGAAAAACTGCCTCGAGACCGTGGCTGCCATCCGCGAGGAGGTGGGGCCGGAGGTGGATCTGATGGTGGACGTACACGGGCCGCCCTGGCTGACCACCCGCGACGCCATCGCCCTGGGGCGGCGGCTGGAGGAGTTCGACCTGCTCTTCTACGAAGACCCGGTTGCGCCCGAGAACATCGAGGCCATCGCCCGGGTGTCGGAAGCGGTGGATATCCCCATCGCCGCCGGGGAGCGCCACGCCACCCTGTACGGGGTGCGGGAGTTGATCGAGCGGGAGATCATCGATGTGGTGCAGCCTGACACCGGGCGGGCCGGCGGCCTCTTGCAGATGAAGAAAATCGCCGCCATGGCCGAGGCCCACTACATCACCATGGCCCCGCACGATGGCTCGCTGGGGCCGGTGGCGGAGATGGCGGCAGTGCATCTGTTGGCCACCCTGCCCAATTTCCTCATCCTGGAGCATCTGGAGGACGATGTGCCGCAGCGCTACGAGGTGATGACCGGGCAGCCCCGCATCGAGCAGAGCCACATTCTGGTGCCGGATGCGCCGGGGCTGGGGGTGGACCTGGTGGACGAGGCCATCGCCAAGTATCCGTCGCGGGGCAATATCTCACCTCCCGACGCCAGCTACGACTATCAGTACGTGTGGGCGCAGCGCAACCGGGCCCAGTGGCTCAGCGGCGAACCCACCCCGCCGCCGGGGTACCGGGCTGGGCAGGTGTTTTGACCATGGACAAAATCGGAGCAGCCACGGTGTTTAGCTCTGCTGACCACGAACACTTTGTCGAACACGGATTCGTTGTGGTGCGCCAGGCGGTTGCCCCCCAAGGTGGCGGGGGAGGCCCTGGTGGCTCTCGAAGCCGGCGAGGCCTCGTCGCCGGCAGTGGCGGCCTGTACCTCTGACCGCTTGCTCGATGCAATTGGGGAATTGTTCGGACCAGTCTACCCCTTTGGGCGCCGGCGGAGGGGACAAGATCTGCCCAGACCCTATCAGCCAGACCAGGACTGGCCCACTCCCGTGGCCCATGTCGACGGCAGCTACCCGACGATCATGCCCAATGGTTGGGCAGTGGGGTCGTTTGTTTTTCTCACAAAGGTGCTTTCCCGCGGCGGAGCTTTTATCTGTTTCCCGGGGTCGCCCAATCGCTATCGTCAGGCCATGGCCAGGGCCTGCCATCTGATCAAAGGTGCGGCGCCCCAGCCCCAGTACGCAGGTCCGTATTGCGGATTTCTCGCTGAACCAGGGGATGCGCTGCTTTTTCACCACCTCTTTGGCCATACTGGCTCCACCAACGTCGCCAACCCAATCACTCGGCATGCGCTCTTGGCCAGATGGCATCCGCACGAGCGCATTGTTCCGGGTGACAAGCCTTTCTCCAGCCTGAGCACCATCGAAAAAGCCAACTCCGCCCGCTACCTGGCTCACCACTACGGGCTAGATCTGCAAGTGGTTACCACCCCCAACACGCCGACGCATTGCCGCGCCTTGGGTGAGGGGTTTGCCTGTTGGGGGGACTTGGTCAGTTACACATTGCTGCACTTCGATGGGCAAGCGCAGCTGTTCTACGTAGACCGCAGCTATCCGGACACGGTGCAGCGCCTGGTGAGTGACGACCTCCTCGTCTGGAGGCCGGCAGCGCCCTTTGAACCAGGCCTGGGCCCGATCCGCTCGCTGCAGATCCACCAGTACACACTGGAGGCAGTGCTGGGCATAAGTGCCGGGGTGCCGGCTGGCGCCCACCTCTATCACTCGCTGGATTTGGATCACTGGGCCCCGGTTGCACAGGTGGAGGGGGTTGAGACCGCCACCCCTTGGTACGTGTACGCGCGATACCCCAGCAAGGTGGCGGCAGGACAGGCCCTGTACGTGGTACCCACAGCCGAGCAATCTACAGTAGTGTGCCAGTGGGGATACGAGTGGGCGGCAGCAGGTGGATGGGCTACCCACTCGGTGGCCGCCCAAGCTCCGGCGGGTGGGGTGGTCAGGGACCTGACCGTGGCCGCCTATTTTGCCGACTCCCACGCGGCGATAGTGGCGGATGTCACCTTACCAAGAGCACCCGCGACAATGCTGTGCTACGCCCTGCCCAAGGACATCGCGTTGGCCGAGGGGCCACTGGAACCGCTGTCCTGTGATACCCCCTCCCCACCGCGGCTCCTGCGGGTCTTCAGCCGGGGCCGCCACTACTGGCGGGTCAGCTATGTGCGGCAACACCAGGGGCAGGAGCGGCTTTTCTGGGGCTATGTGGATTGGGCGCAGTCCCCGGTGGTATTGCGGGAACTCTCTTCGATGGCGGCTTTCGAGCGGGCACGGCAGATCGCCGGGTTTGTGTAGGGGGACTTCCCTTCCCGGCCACTGCCCGCCGCCTATTGGTTAAGCGCGCAACCTGCCGGGATTGAAGATCCCTTGCGGGTCGAAGGCGGATTTGAGCTGCTGGTTGACGCGAGCCAGGCCAGGGGCCAGCGGAGTGAAGGCGGCTTCGTTGGGGTCTTCGGGGCCGGTGGCGAAGCGCCAGGCCTGGCCCTGGTGTTGGAGGGCCCGTTGGTGCAAGGACGTGTCCAGCGCCGAAGCGGGCAACACGGCCCACAGGAGGCCGCCGCCCCAGTCGATGGCATAACGGGTTAGGCCGTGGGACTCCAGGGCCTGGTACAGGCGGGCGGCTTCGGCGGGGGGTTGGGAGAAGCGCCAGAGCACCTCTCCGGGACCCGGCTGTAGGGAAATCAGTTCGCGCAGGTCCTGCCAGCAGGCGCGCGAGGAGGGATCTTCGAGGAGTGCCTGCTCACCGCCCAGCAGTTCCCGCAGCAACTGCACCTGGGCAGCCACCGCCGACTCCGGTCCCTCGACCCGGACCAGCAGGCAGGTATCGGCGTAGGCCAGGCCGGTGAGTTCCCAGGGCCGGCCGGCCAGGCTGGTCATCTGCGCCACTGCGGTGGCCGGGGAAAGCCCGTGGAGCGTCAGGGTCTGCTGCGTAGCGGGCCGGGGCCACACCTTGAAACACAGCTCGGTCAATGGCCCCAGAGTGCCGAAGCTGCCGCACAGGGTCCGGGGCAGGTCGTACCCGGTCACGTTCTTGACCACCTTGCCCCCGCCGCGGATGCGCTGGCCGCAGCCGTCGATCATTTCGATGCCCAGGATGAAATCGCGCAGGCCCCCGGCCTTGAAGCGGCGCGGTCCCGAAAGGTTGCAGGCCACGGCCCCACCGATGGTAGCCGCCTCGCCCCAGTGGGGCGGCTCGAAGGGCAGGTGCTGATTTTCCCCGGCCAGCAATTCCTCCACGGCCCGCAGCTTCATGCCCGGCTGCACCACCAGAATCAGTTCGCGGGGCTCGTAGCTGACTAGTTGGTCCAGTCCGGACAGGTCCAGGGCTTGCAGGTCTCGGACTTGCCGGCCCAGCCGGTCCTTGGTGCACCCGGCAAAGAGTTGCAGGGGCTTGTGTTGCTCCAGGGCCTGGCGCACGCGCTCGTGTACGGCCTCGGGGGAGGATAGGGCAGCCATCGCTTCAACCGAGATCAGAAGCGTTCCAGGTGGGCGAAGCGCTGGTCGCCCTGATGCACATGGGCCCGGCCTCCCTTGATGCAGCGGTGCAGCACCGGATAGACCTTGCCCGGGTTGAGCAGCCAGTGGGGGTCGAGAGCGGTCTTGATCCGCCGCTGGGCTTCCAGATCCTCCTCGGTGAACATCTCGCCCATCAGCGCCTCTTTCTCGATGCCGATGCCGTGTTCGCCGCTGAGCACCCCGCCCACCTCCACGCAAAGTCTGAGGATCTCCAGCCCCAACTCCTCGGCCTTTTCCAGCTCGCCGGGCTGGTTGCTGTCGTAGAGGACGAGGGGATGGAGGTTGCCGTCGCCGGCGTGGAAAACATTGGCCACCCGCAGGCCGTGTTGGGCCGACAGCTCCCGGATGCGGCCCAGCACTAAGGGCAGGGCGCGGCGCGGGATGGTGCCGTCCATGCAATAATAGTCGGGGCTGATCCGGCCCATGGCGGGGAAGGCGGCTTTGCGGCCGGCCCACATCTTCAGGCGCTCCTCCTCGGTGCGGGCGCTGCGAATCTCAGTGGCGCCGCTCTGGCGCAGCAACTCCTCCACGGTGCCGATGAGGTGGTCCACCTCGCTGGCTGCCCCGTCCAGCTCCACCAAGAGCAGCGCTTCCACGTCCCGGGGATAACCCGCGCCCATAAAGGCCTCCACCGCCTCGATGGAGAGCCGGTCCATAATCTCCAGGCCTGCCGGGACCATGCCAGCGCCGATGATGGCGGCCACGGCCTGGCCGGCTTCCTCCACCCCGGCAAAGGCGGCCATCATCGCCCGGGCTTTTTCCGGGCGGGGCAGGATGCGCAGCACCGCCTCGGTGATGATCCCCAACAATCCCTCGGAGCCGGTGAAAAGGCCCAGCAGGTCGTACCCGGCCTGGTCCATGCCCTTGCCACCCAGGCGCACCACCTCGCCGTCCGCCAGCACCACCTCGATACCCAGCACATTGTTGGTGGTGGTGCCGTACTTGAGGCAGTGCACCCCACCCGAATTCTCGGCGATGTTGCCACCCACAGTGCAGGCAATCTGGCTGGAGGGGTCGGGAGCGTAGTAGAAACCCTGGGCCCGGACCGCATTGGTGACACTGAGGTTGGTGACCCCCGGCTGCACTGTCACCGTGCGGTTGGCCAGGTCGATGTCGAGGATGCGATTGAGCCGGGCCAGGCTCAGCAGTAATCCATCTTGTAAAGGCAGGGCCCCGCCCGACAGGCCGGTGCCGGCCCCCCAGGGCACCACCGGCAGCCCGAGCTGGTGGCAAAGAGACATCAGGGCCGCCACCTCCCCGGTGGACTCGGGCAGGACCACGGCCATGGGCTGCTGGCGGTAGGCCGAGAGGGCGTCGCACTCGTACACCGCCAGGTCCTCGGACAGGTGGATCACCTGGTCGGGGCGCAGGAGTTCCCGCAGGCCGCGCAGGAGCTGGGGGCGCCGTTCGAGTCGTTGGGGATCGGGCTGGGGCAGTTGCATGGATGGGAAGTTTGCCTGGAATTGGGTCAGGACTTAGTTTAAAATACATCCACAAAATACAGAAAACCTGAGTTTGGCAATAGAGCACACACAGAGGCTGCGGTGAACCTGGTAGAGCCTATCTCGCCCGAGATAGCCACCCGTTTGCGCGGCCAACTGCACCCCGGTGAACTGCTGCTGGTCCTGCTCTCTGCCGATATCACCCCCCAGGGCCGCTACGGGCAATCGTGGCTGGCCCTCACCGACGAACGCCTGCTGGTGCTGCACCACGATGGACAGATGGTGTCCATTCCCCTCCAGCAGGTGCAGCGGGTCCACAGCAAGAATTATGTGGGCAACGGCGCCCTGCTGGCCGACCTGGCCGACGAGACGGTCGAGTTGCTGCGCTTCTCCCCCAGCATCTACTACAAGTTTTCCGCCCTGCCGCAGGTGGTGGGCGCGGCGCTGGCCGACCTGGAACAGGGTCAGGCCACCGCCGAAGGCCCGCCGCCACCGGCCCTGCCCGCGGTCGAGCACTGCGTCACCTGCGGCCGTGCGCTGAGGTCGGGCAGCAAGGTCTGCCCCAACTGCATCCGCAAGACCGAGACCTTCTGGCGGCTCTTCAACTACGTCCGGCCCTACAAGTGGAACGCTTTGGGCGGATTTCTGCTCACCCTGGCCCTGACTGGCATCAGCCTGGTGCCGCCCCAGTTCAACGCCTGGCTGCTCGACAACGTGCTGGTACCCGACTCGCGCGCCGCCAACGCGGCAGATCTGTTGTTGGCCGCGGTGCTGGGCCTCTTGGGGGTGTATGCGGCCCGTGCTCTGATCGCCGGGGGCCGCGCCTATGCCCTGGGCTGGCTGGGGCAGCGCGTGATCTACGACCTGCAGACCGAGGTCTACAACTACCTGCAATTCCTGGCGCTGAACTTCTACAACAAACACAGCACCGGGCGGATCATGACCCGAGTGACCAGCGACACCGAGCGCTTGCAGGAGTTCATCACCGAGGGTTTTCAGGAGATGGTGATCTCCATCCTGACTCTGGTGGGCATCGGTCTGGTCCTGCTCTTCACCGACTGGAAGCTGGCCCTGTTGGCGATGGCCCCCACCCCGGTGATGGTGATCAGCACCCTCTTCTACCGCAAGCGTATCCACTGGGTCTTCCATGGCATCTGGCGCCGCATCGCTTCGCTCAATGCCCACCTGGCCGACACCATTCCCGGGGCCAAGGTAGTCAAGGCCTTTGCGCAGGAGCGGCGCGAAATCGCCCGCTTCGACCAGCGCAATTCCGAGCTGCGCCGCGCACGCATGGAAGCGGTCAGGATGCGCTCCTGGTTCATGCCCAGCATGACCTTTGTCACCTCCATCGGCTCACTGGTCATCTGGTGGTACGGGGGGCGCAAGGTGCTGGGGGGCGAACTGAGCGTGGGCCAGTTGCAGCTCTTCATCTCCTATATGACGATGTTCTACCAGCCGGTGCGGGATCTGTGCCTGCTCTCGGAGCGGTTAGAAAGCGCCGCCACCAGCGCCGAGCGGGTCTTCGAGATCCTCGATACTCCCGCCGATGTGGCCGACCTCGCCCAGCCCAAGGATCCAGGGGTGGTGCAGGGGGCGGTGGAGTTCCAGCAGGTCAGTTTCACCTACGACGGCTCGGCCCGGATCCTCGACAACGTCAGCTGCGCGGTGGCGCCGGGGGAGATGATCGGCATCGTCGGGCCCAGCGGGGCGGGCAAATCCACCCTGGTCAACCTGATCTCGCGTTTCTACGACGCCACCGACGGCCAGGTGCTCATCGACGGGGTGCCCATCCAGGAGCTGGCCCAGCAGAAACTGCGCGGCCAGATCGGGGTGGTGCTGCAGGAGCCGCTGCTCTTCCAGGGCAGCATCGCCGAGAACATTGCCTACGGCAAGCCAGATGCCAGCCGCGAGGAGATCATCACCGTGGCGCGGGCCGCCAATGCCCACAAGTTCATCATGCACTTCCCCGACGGCTACGACACCGAGGTGGGCGAGCGGGGAGCGCGGCTCTCGGGGGGCGAGCGCCAGCGCATCTCCATCGCCCGTGCCCTGATCAGCGACCCGCGTATCCTCATCCTCGACGAGGCCACCAGTTCGGTGGACAGCCAGACCGAATACGAGATCCAGGAAGCCCTGGGACGCCTGATTGCCGGGCGCACTACCTTTGCCATCGCCCACCGGCTCTCCACCCTCAAAAACGCCAACCGGCTGCTGGTGCTCGACCAGGGACGCATTGTCGAGGTGGGCACCCACGAGGAGTTGCTGGCCAAGGAGGACGGGTTGTACCGCAAACTGGTGGACATGCAAACCGAGATGGCCCGTATGCGGGCAGTGTGAGATGGAAGACCGCGACCACAACTACGCCAACCACCTGCTGGATCCAGCCCTGCTGCGCTGTACCCATTCGGCGCAGGGCAACCTAATGGTGAAGGTGGGCGGCCAGGAGCACCCGGGCGTAGAGGTGCGCCGGGCCTTTCCGCTGGAGACGGCCGACCGCTACATCGGTTTCTTCCTGGCCGACGGGGCCGAACTGGGACTGCTGGAAGATCCGGAGCGCCTGGACGCCGAAAGCCGGCAGGTGCTGCGCGAGGAACTGGACAAGTTTTACTTTCGCCCGGTCATCACCCAGATCCACGACATCGGCGAGGAGTTCGGGGTGGTCTTTATCGAGGTGGAAACCAGCCGTGGCCCGCGCCGCCTGGAGATCCGGGGCATCCGCACCAGCATCCGCCCCCTTTCCGGGTACCGCGCCCTGGTCGAGGACGTGGACGGCAACCGCTACGAGCTGCGCGACTGGCACCAACTCCCCAGGGTGACGCGCGAAATCCTCGGGTTGTGATGTAGGGGCATCCCCTACACGGAACACAACCAGCATGTTCCGGCACCGATCACTCGGCAATCCCTTTTTTGAAACAGGATGGATCGAAGGCGGGATTGACCTGCTGGTAGCGGGCGCATGCGTCCTGGAAACACTGGTTACTCTCCGGCGTTCCCTGCACCCGCCACTGGTTGTAGGCGTCCAGCAGGCGGTTGAGGGCCTCCTCCTGGATATAGGGCTGGGCGGCCTGGTTGGTCTCCCGCTCCAGATGGAACAGCTCTCCCGAACTCAGCCGGGGCATGAGCTGGAGGTAGGTGGCACTCAGGTGGGTGAGCACCGTGCAATAGGTCTCGAAATGCGCGGCGATTTTGGCCAGAGCCAAAGCCAGGCCCTGGGACTTGGCGGGCAGGCAGTGGCCGAAGAGGGCGGCCCAGTGGTAGTACTGCTGGGCCTCTTCCAGGTAGGCGGCCGGGTTGGCGAAGGTCTGCCGATAGCGGGACTGGCGCTCCCCGGCGCCGCTGAAAAGCCCAAAGGACACTAGCCGATGATCGGCGTTGGCCTTATAGACCTGGAGTTTGTGGCGCGGGGTGTCCTCCTTCTCCGCCTTGGCGAACACCTCTGCTGGGGTCGAGCCCAGCACCTCGGTGTGTTCGGTGTAGAAGCGGCCGTCGGTCAGCGACAGGAGGAGGTGCGCCATGTACATGTTGACATCCTCGTCCCCGTCCGAGCTTTTGTCCGTATCTAGAGCGTGTTATGCACTTTGAGGGATCATCTGGACCACCTGTCGCATCATGAGGATGGCAAAGGCGAGGAGATGGAAGCCGGCCAGGGTGGTGGGGAGTCGCTCGTAGTCACGGGCCAAACGTCGAAACCGTGCCCTCCAGGCGAAACTGC
>SICG01000070.1 GCA_009691525.1 Candidatus Latescibacterota bacterium
ACTCGGGGCGCTGCCCGTTGACCTGCGGGTGGAAGGAACTGCCGGCCTGGGCCCGGAACGCAATCTCTACTACCAGCAGCGGGTGCTGGATCAGGGCCTGCTCTTCTTCCTCAACAGCCATTCCGCCCAGCCGGAAACCTGGCGGGTCTGGTTCAGGGCCGAGGACGAAGCCCAGCTCTGGGATCCGGAAACCGGGAACCCCATGCCCTGCCAGGCGGCACCCCGGACCAGGGGGGCACCTGGCTCGACCTCTGCTTCGACGCGTACCAGGCGTACGCCGTGGTCTTTGGCGCTGCCTCTCCAGCGGCGCCCCCTCTGCCCGCTCCAGCAAAATCCTCGGCCCAGGTCGAGGGTGCCTGGACCGTGGAGTTCCTGCCCAACACCGACAACCCCTACCTCGGCCCCCACGACCACCACTACAACCTGAGTGAGCGCCCCATCGGGCCCACCCAGCGCCCTGCAGCCCTGGTGGCGCCTGGGCCTGGGCTTCTTCAGCGGCTCGGCGCGGTACAAATGTCTCTTTGTGGTGGACCACCCCCTGCCCGCCGGCCCAGTGTGGCTCAACCTGGGCCGGGTCGAGCAGGCCGCGACCCTGACCATCAACGGTCAGGAGGTGGGCGAACGGGTCTGGAAACCCTTCCGCTTCGAGGTGAGCGGCGCCCTGCACCAGGGAAAGAACCACCTCGAGGTGGTGGTCACCAACGGACTGGCCAATTTCCTCTCCCGCCAGCGCAGCAACCAGGGGGCGGTGCTGCACCAGTGGCCGACCTCGGCGATGTGGAGCGGGTTGCTGGGACCGGTGTGGCTGGAGACCGAAGGAGGTTGATCGTGGAGCAACCCTACCTGATCCGCCGCACCCGTCTCTACCTGGCCCACCTGCACACCATCCTCTGCCTGCTGAATGCCAACCTGGCGTATGATCGGGCCTTCCGCGCCCGGGCCGCCGGGCAGGCGGCGGCGTTCACCCAGGATCTCGAGCAGTTCGCGGACGGGCACGCCGCAGCGCTGGACCGGGCGCGCCGCACCACGGCCGAACTGGCGGCCGGCGCCAATTGCGGCACCGACCAGTATCTCCTGTTCCGCTACAGCGTGTTGTGGCTGCGGCCGCTGGAGGCCTTTGCCGCCTTGGTGCGCAACATGGCCAACTTCCACCGCCGCCAGCCCTATTGGGAACCAGTGGACTGGCCAGCCCTCAGCCTGGAACGCCTGCCTTTTGAAACCGGAGCCTAATAGTATGACCTACAAGATGGGCAATCGCGACTTCGAAATGGGCGGCCCGTACCTGGGCCTGATGCGCGAGGCCGATTGGCGGGCGGGAAATTGGCCCGCCCTGCACGCCCAGATGGAACAGGACGGGTACCTGTTGCTGCGCGGGCTACACGACCCAGCCAAGATCCAGGCCCTGCGCCTGCGCCTCATCACCCATCTGGACACCCAGGGCCATATCGACCATTCTCACCCCCTTGACGAGGCGATGGCCACTCCAAGTGCGAAAGGCGCTTTTCTGGGCAATGAGCCCAGTTTGTCCGGCTGCCCCGAAGCCTTGGCCCTGGTCGAGGCCGAGGGGCTAATGAGAATCATGGGGGAGTATTTTGACGGCCCGGCCCGCACCTACAACTACCGCTGGCTGCGCGCCAGGGGACCGGGGGATGGAAGCGGGGCCCACTACGACATCGTGCATTTCTGCCGTGGCACCACCCAGGTGCACACCTTGTGGTCTGCCCTGAGCGATATCTCCCTGGAGATGGCCCCCCTGGCGGTGATCGAGGGATCGAACCACTGGGAGAAGGTCAAGGCCACCTCGGCCAGGCCGACCCGGCCCGGGACCGCCTGCACGGCGGCTTCTCGAGTGACCCGGCCGAGGTGATCGACAAACACGGGGGTCGCTGGGTGACCACCGAGTACCAGGCCGGCGACGCGGTGCTCTTCACCATGTTTACCATGCACGCCTCGCTGACCAACGTCAGCAAGCGCTACCGCTTCAGCAGCGATACCCGTTACCAACCCATTGACGAACCAGTCGATCCCCGCTGGGTGGGCGATCCCCGATCCCCCGGAAGGCGAATCCCTGCCCCCCGGCCCCCTGACCACCTTCGAGGAAAAACGCCACGAGTGGGGCATCTGACCTCCTCCGCTTCCCAGACACTGGAGAGTTGAAGCCATGGGACCAAAGAGACGCCTGGTGCTCAAACCCGAGATGACCATTGCGGAGGTGCTCCGGCGCTGGCCCCACACCCGGCTCAACATCCAATCGGGCCGCTGGGCCGTCGACCCGGAAAAGCATGGCCACCTGACCCTGCGCGAGTACGCCGAAAGCATCGACGACGGCTTTCGCCACGACTTCACCCTCTGCTGGCTGAACAACTGCGCCGTGCTCTTCGATGCCACCGAAGCAGAGTACGAGGGCGATCCAGACCTCATCTACTACGAGCGCTTCCGGGGCCATGCCCTAGACCAGAGCCCCGAGCTGGGCCGCCCCACCCACCCCATCGACCTGGCCGCCGACGGCCTGGGCCTGGTCTGCGACGGCGGACTTCCTCACCGGCGCTGGATCCTCAGCGAGGGCCTCAACGCCGTGCGCCTGCAGCAGGAAGGCCCAGTGATCGAGATGCTCACTGCCTTCCAACGCACCGCCGGCATGTCCTCGGAGCGGATCTTCGACGGCGGCTTCCTCGACGCCCGGGTCGAGGGCCGGCGGCATGCCTTCGATCAGGTACACCTCACCCACTACGGGTACAAGAACCACCTTAAGGCCGACCCTGCCGAGCGGTCGAGTCTGCTGATGCACCGCGACCGGCTCTGGTTCGAATTAGAGGCCCCCGGCCGGCCGGTGGCCTGGCTGCTCGACGACACCAAGCTGCGCCCCTGGCAGTATCAAGGCACCCGCCAACTCACCCGCCATGGTTGGTGCCCCACTGAAGGTGCCGTGCTCTTCCAGGTGGTCGACGTGCGCCGCGACCAGCGCAAGGAACGCCCCAGGGATTACGAGGGGTTCAGCGACGAGGACGTGCGGGACTATATCGGCACTGAGTGGGAGGAGGTCTCCAGCGGCAGGACCGAGAAGACCATCACCTGCTGGGTGGCCGTAGGGGGGGACTCGCACACCACCTACACGGTGGCGCCGGCCCCGGCTGATTCGCTCCCGCCTCCAGGGCCACCGGGGGTGCCGGTGACCGATCCGTCCCCGGCCATGCTGCACACCTTTGCCGCCACCGGCTTGGCGCGGCTGTACCTGGGCCTCGGCAGCACCCGCGAAGGCGCCCTGGCCGAACTTCAGGCCGCCCGGGAAGGTGCGGACCTGCACGCCCGCTCCCAGACCCGGCGCTACGCCGAGGTGGGCCGGCGCCGCCCCGTATTGCGGGTGGAAGGCCACCCGGTGTTGGGCGAGGTCGCTGACCTCATCCCGCTTTTCATGGAGAGCCTGAAGACCGGTTTCACCCTGATGCGCTCGCGCCCCCACGACGGGGCGGTGTGCGGCGGCTGGGATCAGCTGATGATCTGCTCCCCCATGGTCCGTATGGGGGAGCGCGAGATGGTGCCGGGTTTCCTGGAGCATTGGCTGCACCAGTTCCAGTTCGACGGGCAGATTTTCCACGTCAGCGATTTCGACCTGAGCCCGGCCCTCGTCTTCGAGCGCTGGGACCTCGACGATTTCATGTATCTGATTGTCGCCGCCCAGCGGATCAGCCACGCCGATGACCCGGCCATGCTCGAACGCCTGGCCCCGCGTATCACCCCCACCCTACGGGTCATGCTCCGCCACGCCCATGCCGAGCTGGGCCTCATCCCCTGCCGCGGCATCTTCCCGGACTGGCCCCCCCCTGGACACCGGCCGCAAGGGCATCACCTACCCCGCCATGGAAACCGGGTTGTGGTACGAGGCCCTGCGCTGGTGGGAGGGCCTGACCTGGCGCCTCGGGGAGGAGCAGTTGTCCGGGCAGCTGCGGGCCACCGCCGAAAAGATTCGCGCCTGCCACTCGCGGCTGTTCTGGGACGCTGAGGTCGGCGCTCTGTGCGACGCCGTCTTCCCCGAAACCCTCGCGCAGTTGCGCTCGTACAGCTCCTACGCCCTCACCCCGTTCCAGGGCTGCTTTGGTCACGAGTTACTCGCCGGCCGGGAGTCCACCCTGGCCGAACACGTGTTGCGCCACCAGATCGACCTCAGCTTCCCCGGCATCCGGGGCGTGGCCGACGACGGCGCCTACCCCTCGGCATACGAACGGCTGCATTGGCCCTTGCTGGACCATCTGGTCGCCAAGACCATGCGGCGGGGCAGCCACCGCGAGGGACTGGCAGCCGTGCTTGAGGTCATCGAGCGTCAGTACCAATGGTTCCACTGTGCCCGCGAGATGATCGACATGTGGCGCGACCAGACCCAGGAGCGGATCTCGGAGGCCAACAACTGGTTCGGCTGGTCCTCCACCGACTGGTACGAGGCTCTGCTCTGCGGGGTGGGCGGCATCTGGGAGGAGCCGGGTGGCCTGGCGTACATCCCCGCCGACCAGCACGAAGCGGTGGAGCTGAACAACCTGCCGTACCGGGACGGCACCTGGGACATCCATATCACCGGGGCCGGCCCCTGGGTGCGGCGTTTTGTCGTCGATGGCCAAGAGGTCCCCGGGGTCTGCAAGATCCCCGCCCTTTGTCTGAGCGCCGGGGCCCACCGACTGGACATCGAACGCTGCGCCACTCCCCCCGCCATTCCCTTCGTCCTGGACTCGGTGGGCCTGCAACTGCTGGGCAGTCGCCTGGTGGACGTAGCCCTGCACCTGAACCTGGCCGGGCCGGGGCGGGCCCTGGTGCGCTTCCACGCCAACCAGCAACCGGCGGTGACGCAGGCAGGCCTGGAAATCCCCTGCACCTGGGACCCGGCCACCGGCATCGGCTGGGTCGAGGTTGCGCGCGGGGCGGAAACGCAGGAGATTTCCATCCGCTGAACGCGACTCCCTCTCAACCCGGAACCGGAGGCCCCATGCTTTCCGACGAAGAGAAATGGCTCTTTGATCTCCAGGGGTACCTGGTTTTTCGCCAGGTACTGCCCGCCGCAGATCTGGCAACCATGGTCGCCCGCTGCGATGAATGGCACGCACTGCCAGACAAAGACCTGCCGCCACCACTCCGCTCGTACTTGGATCCCGCCAGCAACCCCACCGCATCGCGCGGCATCCTCGACGTCGAGTACGCCGAAGGAGCCTTTGACCGCCTCATCCTCAATTCGGCGATCATGCGCGTGGTCCTGGCCCTCACCCACGACCGCCCGCAGCACCTGCTTTCATCGCTGACCGTGAACACCTGGCAGACCGACGATATCCACCTGCATGGCGGCACCGAGGGCGGCTGGCACAATCCCGCCAACGATTACCAGGCCGCCGATGGCCGCATCTTCGCCACCTTCATCAATGCGGCCATCTCGTTGGTAGACGTGCCCCCAGGTTGCGGTTTCGTCTGCATTCCCGGCAGCCACAAGTCCCATTTTCGCCGCCCGGACCAGGTGAACATCCACAGTGGCCCTCCCCTGGTTGTCAATGTACCCATCAATGCCGGGGATGCGGTCGTCTTCACCGAAACCCTCTGCCACGGCGCCCTGCCCTGGACCCCCAAAGACCGGCCGCGGCGCACGGTGTTCTCGCGCTACTCCACCTCCTACGCCTCCTGGTCGCCGGGTTTGAAACCCAACGAGGAATTCCGCGACCGGATTTCCGCCGGGGTGTTTGAGCTGAAGCAGCAGTCCGGGTTCCAGCAACCCAAGAAGATCGTCGAGGAGTTGTTGCGCCAACTCGGAGAAGACGCCAAATGAGCCTACCAATGCTCTGTCTGCTCTTCCTCCGCCGGAGCGGCCTCCTTCTCGGGGGGCCGCTCGGGACCAACATGAAGGAGGTCCAAGATCATGCGCGTGAAACGAATGCTGCCGAGCCCCTTTGTCCTGGCGGCGGTGTTCCTGGCGACGGCAGAGATCTATGCCTTCCTCGGGTCGACTGGAAAAGACCGGGGGCATAAGACGAGGAGACCCCGATGAAAATCACCGCGATCCACACCCTGCGCGCCGACCGTTTTATCTATGTGAAGCTGGAGACCGACGAAGGGCTCACCGGGGTGGGTGAACTACACCCGGCCAGCGGCACCGGCGGCACCCCCCTGGTCCCCATCGCCGCAGTGGAGTACTGCGCCGAGTACCTCAATGGCAAGGACCCCACTGCGATCGAAAGCCACTGGCAGCACATGTTCCGCCGCTGCCTCTTCCGCGGCGGGGCTGATACCATGGCCGCCATCGGCGCCCTGGACCAGGCCCTGTGGGATCTCAAGGGCAAGGCCCTGGGCAAACCCGTGTATGAGCTGCTGGGCGGCCCCACCCGCGACAAGGTCCGGGTCTATACCCACCTGAGCGGGGACACGCCCCGGGCCCTGGCCGAGGAAGCCGTGGCTTTTGCCGAACGGGGCTACACCGCCCTGCGCCTCTACCCTTTTGGCACCTTCGGCGAGGCTGACTTCGAGGAAGGGTTGGGATTGGAGCGCATGAGCTACGCCTCTATGCTGCGCAATGCCGAGGAACGGGTGCGGGCAGTGCGGGAGGCCGTGGGCCCGGAGGTGGATCTGATGATCGATGTGGTCAACCGCCTCTCCCCCGCCGAGGCCATTGCCCTGGGCCGGGTGCTCGAACCGTACGACCTCTATTTCTTTGAGGATCCCATTGAGCCAGAGAACATGGATGCCTGGCAACACGTGGCCGACCAGATCCCCATCCCTTTGGCCATGGGCGAACGGCTCTACACCATCCACCAGTTCCGCGACCTGCTCAACCGCAACGGCGCTGCCTATGTGCGCCCGGACCTGTCCCTGGCTGGGGGCATCACCAACATCAAAAAGATCGCCGCCCTGGCCGAGGCCAGTTACGTGGGCGTAGTGCCGCACAATCCCCTCAGTTGTGTGCTCACCGCCGCCTGCGTGCAATTAGATGCGGCGGTACACAATATCGCGATCCAAGAGTACCCCTGGGACGAGTTCCAGAACCCCAAACGCGACCTGGTAAAAGAACCCCTGCGCTGCGAAAACGGGTACCTGATCGTGCCCACCACCCCAGGGCTGGGCATCGAGCTCAACGAGGAAGCCTTCCGCCACTACCCACCCGTGCCCTATCAGCGTCCCCCTCTCATCGCCCCGGATGGCGGCCTGCGCGACTATTGAGCCTAGTTCGGGGGGAGTCTATATTTTTTGCGGCACCTCTCATCAACCCAAAAGGAGTACCCCGTGAAAGCTGGAGAAATCCGCCTCTGGAAAATGACCCGCCGGCAAGTGCGCGAAGGCCTGGCAGCCGGCCAGATCAAGGCCGCCATCCTGCCCACCGGCAGCACCGAGCAGCACAACGAGCACCTGGCCATGGAGCACGACACCGCCAGCGCCTACCACGTCTCCTGGCAGGCGGCCCTCGACCTGTACCCCAAGGTGGTGCTGGCCACCCCCATGGCGGTGGGCATCTCCGAACACTGGATGGAGTTTCAGGGCACCCTCAGCCTCAAGCCCGAGACCTTCTTCGCCCAGGCCTTTGACATCTGCGAGAGCCTCAAGCGCCACGGCATCGAACGCATCCTGATCATCAACGGCCACGCCGGCAACGGCCCCCTGGGCCAGCAGATGGCCGACTTCCGCCAGCGCCTCGGCATCGACGTGCGCTTCCACTCCTACTGGGAGGCGTACTCCAAGGAATTCGTCGAAGAGCACATGGAGTCCAAGGATTGCCCGGCCCACGCCGCCGAGTTCGAAACCTCCTTCGCCCATGCCCTCTTCCCCGAGAACGTGCACTGGGAAGGAGTGGACTACGAGAAGGCCAATATCAAGATCACCAAGAACCTCAACTACGCCCCCCGCGACCCCATCTATTACAACGCCGCCAAGGATTTTGCCACCGCCAAGAAAGGCCGGATCATGGCCGACTACGCCATCGACTGGGTGGTGAAACAGGTGGAGGATATGCTGGCCAAATAAACGCAAAGAGGGCCGCGCCTCTCACAGGTGCGGCCCTCGCTCTTCCCTTCCCCCCAGATCAATTCACCGGCACCTTCTCGATAAAATCCTTTAAATACCGCACCACCCCCTCCACGGCTAGCGCCGCGAACTGCGCCCCCTTCTCGGCGCTGGCCAGCTTGTAGTTCTCCGCGGCCACGTCGCACAAGAGCCGCTGCCGCAGCCCCCGCTGGGTGAAGGTGGTGCTGGCCAGGAACTGGTGCCCAGGCGGCACCTGCGGCCCCGGCCCATGGAGCCCGTACTTGTCCTCGATCTCGTGTAACCGGTCCATGCGGGTGTGCTCCGGGCAGATGTGCAGGATCATCGAGGTCTCAAACTCGTCGGCATGCCCCGGATAGTGCCGGCCCTCGTTGATTTTGGTGATAGCCTCCCGGTCGATGGTCTCCCAATAGGCGAAGGACGCCACCCTGACGCCCAACTCCTCGGTGATCTGGCGGGCCGCCTGGGCATTGACCGCCATGTTGTTGCCGTGGCCGTTGAGCAGGGCAAAGCGCCTAATCCCGTATCCCTTGAGCGAGGAACAGTAATCCATCAGCACCCGCACCTGGGTCTCCCAGCGCAAGGTCATGCTGCCGGGGAATTCCAGGTGTTGGGGCGAGTGCCCCACCGCCAGGCAGGGAGTCACCAATACTTGGGGATAGAGCGCCTCAGCCGCTTTGCAGGCCACATAGGTGGAGGTCGCCGCATCCACCTTGAGCGGCAGATGAGGACCGTGCCCCTCGTTGCTGCCGGTGGGGATGATCGCCAGTTGCACCTGGCCGAGCATGTCCTCCACCTCGGCAAAACTCATCTCCGGCAAAAAAACTTTGGGCATCTATATCCCTCCAAGAAACGCTGGGCATTGAGCCCCAGGAGTTGTTCGGCCTCGCCGGCTTTCAAGAAAGGCGCTGTGTGGATGGCGCGGATCAGCTCCGGGTAGGACTGCAAACCCAGGTACGGCCAATCCGTGCCCCAGTGGATGCGCTCCGCTCCCACCCCCGCCACTAGGACCTCCACCACCTTCAGGGCGCTCCAATAGGGAAAAAGTTCGCCCTGGCGGATGAGGTGCTGGTACGCAGCCAGGTCGAAACACATATTGGGATGCGCCCGCACCAGCGCGATGGGTTCTTCCAGCCGCTGGTAGTGGATGGTCGCATCACCCCGGTCCTGGAGCCTGGGGGCGCCGTAATGGGCCAGTTGAATTCTCACCTCGGGGAAATCAGCGGCCAGCGCCGCCAGCCCCTGCACGTACTCGGTATAGGTCTCATACTTCCCGTACACGCTGGGCGCAAAGTAATCCAGATCTGCGTACCACCACGACAGGTCGATGATGCAGGGCTTGCCCCGCTCCCGCAGCAGCTCAAAGAGGGGTCGCCAGCGCTCATCGCCCATCTCGGTGTCCACAAAGAGGGGCAAGAGCTTCAACCCCGCAGCACCCTGGTCCAGGTCTTGGGCCGCCCGCTCCACGTACCCGGGCACCCGCGGATCGATGGAGTCGGCGAACCAGGCAAAGCGCTCGGGGTGTCGGTCCCGCACCCCGATGAAGTGCTCCCGGCTGAGATAGTGCTGGAAAACTGCCAGCATATGGGCGCGTTTTTCCGGGGGATAGTGGGCCATGACGTCGATGGGAGTGTAGCTGATGAGGAACGCCTTGTCTATGCAGACCTCATCCATCTGCCTGAGCAGATCCGCTTCGCCCGCGCCCCAGCGCGTCCCCGGCCACCTGGCCCGTTGCCAGCCGAAACCAACCCGTCTCCCGGTCCCTGGAGGCTGGGTATCCCGCCTCCACGTCCACGTCCACGGTGACCTGGTAGACCTTGGCCGTCACCCCCCCAACCCGCATCAACTCCAGGTCCGGGCCTATGGGGCGGTGGTCGTGTACCACCGCCACCACGGCGCGCCGGTGGATCTCCTCTGCTTCAAGCTGCAAGTGCGCCATCACTGCCCTGCCTTGAGTTGTTTGAGCACCTGGGCTTCCTCCCGCTCCTTGTAGAAAGGATCGAGCGGGAAACACCCCGAGACCAGCCCCTTGCGCGGGGCCGTGGTGCAGTCGCTGAAGGTGCGGCAGATGCGCCGGCGGTCCACCCTGCCCTGCCCCAGCACCTGGGCGGGCAGCTCGGGATAGGAGAGCACCATACGCCCCAGTCCGACAAAATCCACCTTGCCCTGGCGCACGTAGTGCTGCCCCACCTGGGGCAGGTACTCTTGTAAGTAAGTGTACCCGGTGCCGACGACCACGCGATCCGGGAAACGCGCCTTGATCCAGGCCACCATGTTTACCTGGCGGGCCACCCCGACTAGCGGGTCTTCGGGCGGCTGGTACCCGTCGGAGGGCGGGAAGAGGGCCGGCCTTTGGATGTGCGGGTTGTAGTACGGACTGCCGCAGGAGAGGTTGAGAAATTTCACCCCCCACTGCCCCAGCAACTCGATGAACTGGCAGGTCTCCTCCAGGTCCAGACTGAGCGGATCATCGGGGCGCAACCCGAAGCCCCACTCATAGGGCAACGGGTGCGATTCGGGAATGCCCGGGCCCAGCTTCTTGCCCTCGGTCAACGAAGGGTCGGGAAAGAAGGGCACCAGGTCAAAGGCGCTCAGCCGCACCCCCAAGAGCAGGCCGGGCCGGCGCTCGCGGATGCCCTGGACAATCTGGCGGCAGAAACGGGTGCGGTGCTCCAGGGACCCCCCGAACTTCCCCGGGCGGGTGCGGGCGCTCAAAAATTCGTGGCCCAGGTACCCGTGGCAGTGTTTGATATCGGCAAAGTGATACCCCGTGTCCGCGGCGACACAGGCGGCCTCGATGTACTTGTCGATCAACTCCTCGATGTACCCGTCCTCCAGCAAGGGATAGTCCGGCCCCAGCCCAAACTTGCGGTCCAGCACCGGATGGTGATAGAGGATGGCCGGGGCCATGCCCTTGCCTTTGGTGGGCCGGCAGAAGCGCCCCGAGTGGGTCAACTGGATACCCAAAAGCAGGTCGCTGGGGTCGCCGCATTCGCTGGCATGGGTCTCCAATAACAGCTGGCGCAACTCGGCCATGCCCGCAGGCTTGGCCAGCAGCTGGTTGGGGTTGGCCCGGCCCTCGGGGCAGACGGCAAAAGCCTCCCCCCCCCAGATCAGTTTGGCCCCACTGCGGCCAAAGTTCCGCCAGCGCCGCCGGGTCAGGTCGCTGGGGTCTCCCTCCTCAGTCCCGTCCCAACCTTCCATGGGGTGGATGGCGAAGCGGTTGCCCACCCGTCGGCCCTCCACCTCTAGGGGCCAAGCGAGCGGCGAGTCCGGTGCTTTGAGGATCTCCTCCTCGCATTCCAGTTCGATGCCCAGGCCCAACATGTGCCGGCGAAAATCCCCCGCCTGCTTAAAGCTGGACACCCGCGGATAACGAGCCTGTTCGCTCATGCCCCTGCCCTCTCTCGCAACCGATAGGCAAGTGCGATACCACCGGCGATCATCACCAGGCTGATCAGTTGCGCTGCACTCAGGCCCCACAAGACATGGGGATTGAGGCGGATGATCTCCACCCCGAAGCGCGCCGACCCGGCCAGCACCAGGTACAGGCAGAAGAGCGTGCCTGGGGTCGTGAAACGTTGGCGCAGCCGCCACAGAACCGCAAAGATCGCCAGCCCCAGCAAGGTCTCGTACACCGGCGCCGGGTGCACCTTTTCTAGCGTCGGCACCACCCCGTCGGGATAGGCCATACCCCAGGGCAGGTCCGTGGGCACCCCGTAGTCCCCGTCCCCGGCCAGCTGGCAGCCGATGCGCCCGATGGCGTAGCCGATGGCCAGGCCCATGCCGCAGGCATCGGCTACGGGCAGGAAGGGCACCCCTCTTTTCTGCATCATCGCATAGATGGCGATAGCTGCCACCACAAACCCGCCGTACCAGGTCAGCCCGCTTCCCGAGAAGAGCGCGGCGAACGTTTCCCCCCACGTTGCCCCTGGCATCTCAAAGAGCACAAAATACACCTTGGCACCCACCAGACCGCCGATCATGCCGGCGGTGATGATCGAGGAGCCCAACTCCTCGCCAAACCCCCTGCGGGGCAGTTCCCGCTGCAACACCCACAGCGCCGCCAGAAAACCCAAGGCCACCATCAAGCCAAAGGTGGGCAGGCGGAAGGAACCTATTTCAAAGAGAAATGGATACATGTGACCTCGCTTTTAGGCACCGGCCCCCAGGGCCTCGATGCGGCGGTGCAGGGCTTCGGCGATTTCCCGGTACACCTCGTAGCTGTTCAGCTGCGGCCGGCGCGCCGCATAGGGGGCCACCTCGAGCGCCGCGCCGAAGCGCAGGTGCACCGGCTGGCGCTGGGGCCGCGTATTGCCCTTGGGCAGGGCCTCGTAGGTCCCCCGGATATGGGCCGGCACCACGGGTACCCCCAATTCCAGGGCCAGCAGCCCCACCCCGGGTTTGAAGGGCTGTAACTTCCCGCCGGCAGAGCGGCTGCCCTCTGGGAAGATCAGCACGGGCCGGCGCGGCCCCAGGGCCTGCCGCAGCCGGACCAGACTGGCCGGGAATCCCTCGCGCCGGTCCACCGGCACCGCGTTGAGCAGGGCGTGGACCAGCCGGTTCTTCAGACCCGGCTGCTGGGCATACCCTCGGGGCACCGCCAGGCTCAAGCCCGCAGCCTGCCCCTTGAGCGCCAGGAGCAGGCAAGGGGCGTCCAGATGACTGAGGTGGTTGGCGGCGATCAGGTAGGGTCGGTCCTGGGGCAGGTGCTCCTGCCCTTCGCATTCCAGGGAGAGATAACTGCCCAGCAGCGGCCCGCCGGTTTTCCAGAAAATCCCCTGGAGCAGATCGAGCCCCTGGTTGGCTCCGGTCTGGGCCGCGCCGACCACGCTGGACCAATAGGGTTCTTCGGGTGCGCCGGCCCATTCCTGGCCCTCCAGGGCCGGCTTGAGCAATTCCAGCATCTCCCTGAGGGTGTGATGGTGGCGGACTACCCCTTGCAAGGGCTTGCCCGCCCACTGTTCCAGCAGGGCGACGAGTTCCACCGCCATCAGCGAATCGAGCAGGGTGTCCACCGGGACCTCGCTGTGGGCCATCACTTCGCCTGCAGTCAGACCCGTGATACGGGAGAGCAGTTGATATACTTGTCTCTCCCAGGGCGCCGCGTCGATGCGTTCACTGACCAAGTGCCGCTCTCCCTGCAACTGCGCGGCCAGGGCCTGGCGGTCCAGTTCGCCGTCCTCGCGCCGGGGCAGGGGCCGCTGCCACAGGTGCAGGCGTTGGATGCGCTGGTAGGTGGGAAGGGTGCTGGAGATCTGGTAGGCCCGCTGTTTGAGCGCTTCCTCCCCGGCTTCGGCGCTGGCTCTTTCGAGCACCACCACCCCGTGTACTTCTTCGCTTAGGGTCCGGGCCGAACGCAAGCCCACCACCCCCAACTCGGCGACGTGGGGCAGTTCCCGGTACAGCGCCTCCACTTCCTCGGGGTAGACGTTTTTGCCGGCCCCGGTGACGATGAGATCCTTGCTGCGGCCGCTGACAAACAGATACCCCTCGGCATCCAGGTAGCCCAGGTCCCCGGTGTGCAACCAACCCTCGCGCAGCACCTCGGCGCTCAGCTCGGGTTGATCCAAGTAACCGGCCATCAGATTGGGACCCCGGACCAGGATCTCCCCGATCCCAGCGGCGTCGGGGTCACCGATGCGCACCTCCACCCCAGGCAACACCTGGCCCACCGAACCCCGGCGGGCCTTGCCCGGCGGGTTGACGCTGACAATGGGACCCGCTTCGGTCAACCCGTAGCCCTCGTGCGGGGTGATGCCCAGGCGCTGCTGGTACAGATCGAAGAGTTCGGGGTCTAGCGGCGCCCCGCCGGAGACGATCAATCTCAGGGCGCGCAGGCTGGCCGGGGGAGCGCCCGTGCCCCCCTCCAGACGCAGGATACGATCGGCCAGGATCTTGAGCAGCCGGGGTACCGCCAGCAGCGCCGTGGTGCCAGTGGCGCGGATGGTGGTGAGGATCTCGCGGCTGTTGAGGGTCTCCAGATAGGTAGTCGTGGCCCCGGCCCACAGGGACATCAGCAGCCCCCCGGTGAACTCCAACCCGTGGTGCAGCGGCAGCAGGGAGAGCATCTGATCGGTCTCGTAGAGTCGCTGCACTTCGGCCAGGGCCAGCAGGTCGGCCAGCAGGCTGCGGTGGCTGAGCAGAGCACCGCGCGGGGCCACCGCCGTGCCGGTGGTGAAGAGGATCGAGGCGGTCATGCCGGCGTCGAGCTGCGGCGCCTGCCATGGGCCGGTCGGCACGGGCATGCTCTCGTCGGCCATGCCAAAGGGCATACCACCCCGCATGATATCGAACCCCTCGATCCCTGCAGGCCGGGTTTCCGCCGCTCCCCGCCAGATCGCCTCCACAGTCAGCAGCGCCTGGGCGTTGGAAAACTGGGCCAGCCCCCACAGTTCTCCCGGGCGGGTCTGTGGATCGAGGGGCACCACGCTCAATCCCAGGGTAGAGGCCGCTAGATAGGCCACCACCCATTCGGGGCTGTTGACAGCGCAGAGCAAGACCCGCTGCCCCGGCGCCAGGCCGCACTCCTGCCAAAGGCGGGCCACGGCCTCCACCCTTACCAACAGATCCCGGTAGCTGAGGCGCTCCCATCTCCCCTCCCGCCGGATCTGCAACGCCACCCTGCCGGCGTAGCGGACCCCGGCCCAACGCAGCAGATCGGGGATGGTCTGGATCTGGCTCTCGGCCTGCCAGCGCTCCTCCTCGGCCCCGGCTTCCTCAGGGGCCTCGCGGAAGAACACCTCGTCCCCAGGTTCGTCCCGCAACACATGTTTGCGCAGCCCGGGCAAATGGATGCGCTGGAGATACTCCTCCCAGTCGATGCGCCGGCTGTCCATGCCGAAGAGTTGCTGCTCCTCGGGCGGCAGTGACTCGAAGAGCTGGCGGGTGTGCAAGGCCTCGAAGGAGCAACCCAGGTTGGTGTAGGGATGGTAGATATCGGTGTAGTAGAGCAGGCGCTTGAGCCGCACCTTGAGGTTGGCGGTAAGCCGCTTCTGCGCCTGGGGCACCCAGGCCGAAGGCAGGTGATCCAGGCCCCACTCCTTGGCTCGCACCGGCCAAAGATACTTGAGCTTGAAGAGCAGGTGAAAGCGGCGCATGCTCGGATAGGTCCACTGCGGCAACTGGGGTTCCTTTCCCTCCCGGTCTCGCAGCGGGTGGCGCAGGAAGTAGCCGTGTACATAATTGACCAGGGTGGAAAGGCGGATCGGGTTGTCCGCACTCGATGCCACCTGGAAGAAACGCACCTCCCCCGCGCAGGCCTGGATGGGGGCGGCCAGGGTGGCGTTGACCACCAGGTCCACCGGGATCATGTCGATGACCATTTCCGGCCGGGCCGGAAAATCGGGCAAGAGGCCCCGCCCGTACGCGGCGATGAGCGGGTCAGCCACCTTCAGGCCCGTGATCCACCCCGGCTCCGGATCTTGCAGGCTGCTCTCGATAATGCTGGGGCGCACGATGACCATCGGCACCTGCCCCCGCCGGCGCACTAACAAACGCTCCCCCAGCGCCTTGGTAAAGGTATACACGTCGTTCCATCCGTACGCCTTGCCCCGGCGCATGCCCTCCTCCACCAGTTGCCTTTCGCGCCAGCGGCGGCTGCGGTCCTCGATCAGCTGCTCCAGGCGTTTTTCCGACAGGCTGCGGCTGCGGCGCTGGCCCAGGATCTCGCGCCTCCAGGCCAAACGGCGCTGCGGGCTGGCCGCCTCGGTGTCGATGCCCCGGCAATAGCGCTGGCAATCGGCCACCTCAGCCTCGGCATCGAAATCTGGGCCACTGAGCTGCCCCTCCATCAACTGCCGGATGGTGCGGTTTTCGGGGAGCAGCTCCTCGGCGATGCGGCCAGGGAGCTGGCCGTTGACATAGGCGGTGGAGACATGGGCAAAGATCACCGGCTGCCGGCATTGGTGGGCAAAGTCGAGCAGGCTCAGCGGTCCCAGGGTGTTGAGCCGCAGCGACAGGTCGAGCGGCTCGTCAAAAACCACGGTGGCGGCGCTGTTGAAGATGAGGTCCACCTCGCCCAGCAACCGCTCGCAGATTTGGGGATCCATCCCGAGGCCGGGCAGGGTTACATCCCCGCTCACCGCCACCACCTTGAGGCACTGGGCGGCAAAGCGGCGGGGGTCGGCGGCTCTGAACCCCGCCAGAACGCTGGAAGCCAGCAACTCCTCTTCGAGACGCTCAGCTGCTGAGATCACCCGGCCTTCGGGCTGACTGCGGGGCCGGATCAACAGGTAGATCCGGCGCACCTGCGGCAAATCGCGGAGCACCTTGGCCACCAGCGCCTGGCCCAGAAAGCCGGTGCCGCCGGTGACGAACAAGGTGCGATCTTGGTAAAATTGTCTGATCATCGATCCGTCTGGTCCGAACCTAGTTTTCCGCCAAGCCTTGGTCGCTTAAACGAGGAAAATACCAGGGGTTATATGCCGACCGGGAGCGCTATAATATAGTCGGCCACGGCGATTCCAGACAAGCGCTCAGGCAGAGGACGGAGCTGGGGGAGGATTGGCGGGAGGCGGCGGGAGAGGCGGGGGCTCGGGACCTTTGAGTTGCTGCCCGGTGATGTAGGGGTGGCGTACCTGTTTCTTGAGGGCGGCGCGGCGTTGGTGCCCTTGCTCCACCTGGTGCGGACCGCGAGCTGCCATACTAACTGACCGGCAGATCCAACTGCAACTGCCAGGCGGCGCGGTGCGAGGTCTCCACCAATTGCTCCACCCGGTGGCTTACTTCCCGATTGGCGATAGTCTCTTCGCCGAAGTCATTGCTCACCGCATATACATAGCGCGGCACGATCCAGGAGCGGAAGTCCAGCATCAGGCTCTGGCCCACGGAAAATACGCTCATATAACTCGAGCGCCCTCCGGCCGCAGTCATCAGCCCCACCACCTTGTCCTCGAAACAGGCGCCGCAGTGCTCGATGAGGGCCTTGAGCGAGGCACTCATGTTGTAGTTGTACAGGGGAAAGGCCAGGATGATGGCCCCCGCTGCCCCCAACAGGGCTTCGATCTGATCCAAGCCTTCGCTGCCCTCATAACCATAGGGCAGGACGCGGTGATCCTTGAGATCGATGAGATCCGCTTCGATCTTCCGGCTCAGCGCGTGGGTTTGGGCGTGCCGGCAGAGCATGCGGGTGTTGCTGTCGGAAGACAGGGCCGAATTGACAATAACCAGCCTGGGCGACGACAGGGTTGCCATATCTGACTCAACTCTCTCCGAAAAGGGCCTGGATGTCTTTTTGGACCTTGGCCTTGCGCTCTTCCTCCCCCAACTCCTCCAGGCAGCCCAGTTCGCGGTAGAACTTGGGGCCGTACTCGCGGGTCTTGATCACCACCGGCATCGGCACCGCGTGGCCGATGACCAGGGCCTGCTGCTTTGAGTCTAGGCTGGCCAGCACGCTGCGCAAGCCTTCGGTGCCGCTCACCCCGGTGAGCACCGCCTGGATATCCTTTTCGTCATTGAGCAGGGCAGTGATCCGGGTGCCGATCTGCGAGAGCACTTCGTCGTCGATACCCGAGGGCCGCTGGTCGACAATTAGCAGGGATACATAGTACTTGCGCATCTCGCGGGCAATGGTGCCGAAGATGGTCTGTTTGGCCGCCACCGGGTTGAGGAACTTGTGGGCCTCCTCGATGGTGATCATCAACTGGCGGGGCTGGTCCTCCACCCGTTGGGTGGCATAGAAACGCTCGCTTTTCTTCACGTACATCTCGTGGACACGCCGGGCGATGATGTTGGCCACCAGCAGATAACAGAGCATACTGGTCTGCTGGCCGAACTCCAGCACCACATTGATGCCCCGGTCCAGGTATTCCATGATGCGGTCCACTGCATCGACGTCGTGTAATTTGGAGACCATGAAGGGGAAATTCTCCAGCCGCTTGAGCTTGCGGTGCAGGGCCACCAGCGAGCCGGGGTGGGCACCGATCTCCTCGGCGAAATTCTCCACCTCCGGGCCGTCCAGGCTGACCAGGGTGCGCAGCCACTTTTCCTTGTAAATGGCGTAGACCAGGTACGCCGACTCGACCGCCGTGGGATTGAGCTTTAATTCGTCCTGCAGCGGGGCGATGTCCTCCACCGCAATCTGGTCGTAGGAGATATAGACCTCGAAATCCGGCTGGATACCCCGCGCCCGGGTGGACTTGGGGTCCAGGGAAAAGATAGCCACCTTGTCGCCGAAAAGCTGTTTGAGTCCTTTGACGAAGGAGGTGCCCCTGCCCCCGGTCTCCTTCATCGCCCGGAACCCGTACTCGTTGTGCATGTCGAAGATCAGGTTCACCGCCCGCTCAAAGTGGATCAGCCCACACAGGGCCAGGCGGGTGAGGAAGGACTTGCCCGTGCCGGTCTTGCCGAAGATGCCGTTGCTGCGCTCGGCGAAACGCACCATGTCAATACACACCGGGGTCTCCATGTCCAGCGGCGTGCCCAGACTGAAGTAGCGGCCCTCGGGGTCCCCTTCCTTGCCGAAGATGCGCGACACATCCTCCTCCTCGGCCTCCTGGACCAGGGAGAAGTGGCTGGGGATGGCCTTGACCGGCCGCGGCCCCTCCTCGTCCCCCGCGTCCTTGGCCATCATCAGCATAGGGCGCAGCGAGACGATGTTATAGGTGCCGGTGCCGCTGAGCACCTGGCGCAGCAGTTCGTCCTCCTGGGCCGGCGGGTGCAGCAGGATCTCCTGATTGGTGGCCTCCAGGCGCATGTCGGTAACCATCGAGAAGAAGTCGTTCTTTTCCCCCTCGATCACCGCAAACTTGCCGGCCTTCATGTCCTCGATATTCTGGGCGGAGTCCAGCTTCATCTCCAGCCCCTCGACCAGCGAGCCCTTGGTGATCACCCCCAGGCGTCGGCTGCGCCGTGCCTTTTTTACGCCTGTGCCAATACGCTCCATGGTGCTCCTAACGGGCGATGCGCCTGAGCAAGGAACTCAGGCGGTCATAGTCGTCGCGCAGCAGCCGTGATAATTCCTTGCCCATTTCCACCAGGTAGGCGGCGGCACCTCCCCGCGCCCTCAGCGCGTGGCGCAAGGTGGCCACCAGCAATTCGTCGGTGGGCACCTTGGCGGCCCCCAGAATACTGCGCAGGTACTCGTCGCTGCGGGTGAATTCGGCCACCTCCTCGTCCTCGCACAGATAGACAAAGCTGTGGATGCGGGCCGGTTGCGGCGGCAGGATGGGCACCGGGCCGGTCTCGTCGCGGTACCCCACCACCAGGGCCTGGAACTCGGTGCGCAGCAGTTCGAAGATTTGCGGCTGCTCGAGGCGCAACTCGGCCTCGGTCTTGCCGTAGGCGGTGGGCCGGCGGTTGGGTTCGATGGAGTGGGTGAAAACATTGAAGACAATGGCGATGATCGGCGACTCGGACTCGACCCGCACAAAACGCCCGAAGGAGGGCGCCCCGTGCAACTGGCAGGCCTCGGCGATCAGCTCTGTGGTGCTGCTCTCGATCACCTCGCCGGCATGGGTGGGCCGCGCCGCTGGCACGCCCTGGACGGCCGATTGCTCGTCGGCCAGAAAGCGGCTCAGCGGGCGCCGGGAAGGCGTTTCCTGGGTTTTGCTCACAATGCCATCCTCGGCTGCTGGTAGTCCGTGCTCTCAGATACCTGCATAGCGCTTCTTCATACTCTTGGTGGAGATGCCGGCCCGGATATCGTTCTTCACGAAGGTCTGCTCCAGAAAACGGTAAAAGGCGTCGCGGTCGGCGTTGCGCACCACCGCCCGTTCGTGGGCCTCGCTAAGGCTCACCGGATAACCCTGGCCTTTCTCGGCCTGGTCAAAAACGCAGGCGTGGACCAGGTCGAGCAGTTCCTGGTCTTCGGCCACCCAGGCCGGCACCTCGATGCGGGCGATCTCGGGCCCGGCGTGCAGATAAAAAAAACAGACGTGATGTGGCCCGTATTCGTCGAGGATCTTCGATGAGCTGCGGAACACCGGACTGCGCTCCCCGGGCTCCAGCACCTGGCGCAGCAACACCGCGTCTGTCACCCCGTCAATCCCGCCGCAGGGCAGCCCGTCCCCCGACCACAGACTGCGCTCCGACCTGGGCAAGCTGTCCGGTTTCCAGGGGCAGCGGTCGCAGTCAGCGGCGGCCAGCGGGCAGAGTCCCAGCTTGAGCGCGTTGACCAGTTCCTGGCTGCCGGGCCGGCTGATGTACCCGGCCACCGGGATGCGGGCCTGGCGCAGGCGCTCGAAAGCCCCCAGCACCGCCGCCAGGTAGTCCTGCTTGAAGTCGAGCGGTTTGCCCTCCAGGCTCCAGAATATGAGCGTCCCGTCGGAGAGGGCAACCACCCGGTGGCCCTCCTCCTGGGCGGCCAGGGAAAGGTCGGCCAACTCGGTGAACTCCATCAGGCCGCGCTTAAAACCCACCAGCTCCCGGTTGACCAGGATGCGGCGGCCACCCCACTGCTCGTACACCTCCTCTTCGCGGAAAAAGAGACTGGGCTTGCTGCTCATCACTGGCCGTTGGCCGGTGCCGTAGGGCAGCAGGATGTAGCCGATATTGATCAGAAAACAGCCGGCGATCTCATGCCGATCGGGATAGATCTGCGAACCATCGGTGGCCGCCACACTCAGGGTCGAGGGCCGGGGGGGCAGCGGGTAGCAGCGATCCATGGGCTCGCTCAGGCCGGCGGGCAAAAGCCACGAAGTGCGGCTGCGGGCGATCTTGGCGCTCAGTTCCTCCCAGTCGCTGGCCCAGCGCTCTTGCTGAGCCAGGGCCAGGGCCAGCTTCTGCTGGAAATCCAGCTGCCCGGCCCGCTGCTGGACCACCATGGCGTCGATCTGGTTCTTGACCGCACCCAGATCGAGCATGGCCTTAGCCCTCGGCCCGCAGTGCGGCCGGCGCCTTCTTATTCGCATGGTTCCCAATCTGATTCACGTTGAGTCCGCTCTCAGAGTATGGAGACATAAGAGTAACGCCTGCCCGCGGCGGTCCCGTCCGGCAGCCGGCAGGCCAACCCCTGGCGCTGCAGGGCATTGAGGCGGTTGCAGACGATGTTGGTGTTTTTGCCCAGGGCGACAGCCAGTTGAGTGGAGGTCAGCGCCTTGTGCTGGAGGAGTACCTCCAGCGCTTCGCGGCTGGGCCGGCCCAATTCCCCCAGCACCATCACCTCTTCCCCCACTTTGGCCAGCACCGACAGGTCCCGCAGGCGCAGCACCGTCTCGATGGTCTCGGCCACCGAAGGGTTTGCCCCCTGGAGAAAGAGATAAAGCCCCCCCAGTTCGCCGCTGCGCAGGCGCCGCAGCAGTTTGTTCAACAACTCGTCGGCGCAGGACACATCGATGAAAGAAACGCCGGAAAAGTCGAGAGGAGTGGCCGATAGGTCGGGTGCTCCCTGCAGATGCACCATCACCGCTGCCAGCAGCTCGGCCCCTCGCGGGCGACCGCTGAGAATGGCGTCGCCACCGGCGATGCAAAAGGGCGGCGCCGGAGTCAGGGAGTGAGGCACCGTCGCGGCGATGATCGTTGAAACTTCCTGCACAGGCATCGGCCTTGTAGGTGCTTAATTGAATTCAGTTAAGCCAATTATAAGATTCCCCCCATCAGACTGTCAAGCCTTTTATACCAGATAAGCCCCTCGAAAATCTTCCCTACCCCAAGATGTTGATTGCTCATTGATTCCCCTGATCGACCACATAGATAATGCCGAAATAGGAAAGGGTTAGTACCAGCGCGATCACCAGCGCGATGAGCATCATGACCCACTGCTCGCGACTGGGCGGTTCCGGGGGGGGTTGATGGGTGCCGAACAAGGGTTCCTCCGTCGCAGTGCCGACTAGGGTAGGCGC
>SICG01000071.1 GCA_009691525.1 Candidatus Latescibacterota bacterium
CCCACGGGGCCCCGGCCATGGCGCCGCTGCTCTTTCCCAACCTGGTCCTGCTGGGTCTCATCGCCTTGTGGGCGCTCAACCGCCACCTGCCCGCAGACCAGATGGTGTGACGGCGCCGGGCGTTATTTTCTATATTGGCGGTGCGAACTTCACCAAAGAGAAGAGGCCTCGTGCAACCCTCAGCTGACCTGATCGATCTGCGCTCCGATACCGTCACCCGCCCTACGTCCCAGATGCGGGCCGCCATCGCCGCCGCTCCGGTGGGCGACGACCAATTCGCCGAAGACCCCACCGTCAACCTCCTGCAGGAACGGGTCGCTGCCCTGCTCGGCAAGGAGGCCGCCCTCTGGCTACCCACCGGAACCATGTCGAACCAGGTCGCCCTGCGGGTGCTCACCCGGCCAGGGGATGAGGTCATCGCCAGCCGGGAATGTCATGCGGTGTGGCACGAAACCGGGGGGTCGGCGGCCAACGCCGGGGTCCAGATCACCGAGATCGGCACCGGGGGAGTATTCACCGTTGAAGAGTTCCTGGCCGCGCGCAAACCCCGGGGCCATCTGGTCTATCCCCCCACCACCCTGGTCGAGATCGAGAACACCCACAACCGCGCCGGCGGGGTGATCTTCCCCCAGGACGAGGCCGAGCGCATCTGCGCGGCGGCCCGCGAACACGGCGTCGCCTCCTACATGGACGGCGCCCGACTCTGGAATGTAGCCATGGCCAGCGGCCTGTCCCTCCCTGCACTGGCCGCACCCTTTGATCTGGTCGGGGTGTCGCTCTCCAAAGGGCTAGGTGCCCCCGGTGGTTCCCTGCTGGTCGGGTCGCGCTCGCTGATCGACCAGTGTGTTCGCCACCGCCGCATGCTCGGGGGTGCGATGCGCCAGGTGGGCATCTTTGCCGCCGCCGGCCTCTACGCCCTCGACCACCACTTCGAGCGCCTCGCCCAGGACCACGCCAATGCCCGGCGCATCGGCGAGCGCCTGGCCCAGAGCCCGCGCATCCTCCTCGACCTGGCGACGGTCCAGACCAACATCCTCGCCTTCGGGCTCAACCCTGAGGCCCCGGATGCCGCCATCCTCGTCGCCCAGGCGCGCGAACGCGGCGTGTTGATCTTTGCCTTTGGCCCCCGCACCGTGCGCGCCGTCACCCACCTCGACGTGTCTGCCGCGCAGTGCGAGCGAGCGGCCGAGATCCTGGTCGCTCTCGCCGAGGGCCGCTAGCCCCCTGGGCAAGATGGTATGATGGACCAGTCCCAAGCCAACCCCTCTTCCCCGCACCCCCAGCTCTGGGCTGGGGTGGCCAGGGTGGATATCACAGGCACCGATGCCGGCCCGGTCAATGACCGGCTGTACGCCAAGGCTCTGGTGCTGACCAATCGCGTCGAGATCGTGGTCCTCCTCACTGTCGACGCCGTGGCCATCGGGGAGATCGGCGCCATCCCCAACACCTTCCTGCCCAGGGTGCGCGCCCGGCTGCACACCGACCTGGGCCTCGACCCGTCCAAGGTGCTGATCAATGCCAGCCACTGCCACGGGGTGGTCTGCGCCGACATCGAGAACCGCGCCGTGGCGGCGGTCAAAGCCGCCTGGCAGGAGCTGGTCCCGGTGCGCGTCGGCTCCGGCTCCGGCCACGAGGACCGCATCATGGAGAACCGCCGGCTCCGGCTGAAAAATGGACGCGAAGCCGACGTGCGCCGCGCCTATGCGCTGCCTCCTGATGAGGAGGTGGTTGGGGTTGGGCCGGTAGACCCGCAGATCGGCATCCTGCGCCTGGACCGCGAAGACGGGCGGCCCCTGGCCGTGGTCTTCAACTTCGCCTGCCATCCCATCCAGGGGGTGCCCAGCGGGGGCAACACCGCCGATCTGGCCGGTTTCGCCTGCCTGGTGATCGAGGACCACTGCGGGGAGGGAGCCCTGGCCTTCTTCCTGCAGGGCTGCGCCGGGGACATCAACCCGGTCTACTACAAGGATGTGGCCCGGCCGCCGGACGCCGAGGCTCTGGGCAGTCTGCTGGGGATCAGCGCCCTGCGCGGCCTCTCCCAAATCGCCCCCCAGGCCGAGGGTTGGCTCCAGCTGCTCAGCGAGACCTTCGCCCTGCCGCGCGCCGACCTGTCCGGCCCCATCGCCGATCTGCAGGCCGAGCAGACCCGCCTGCTCCAATCCCTCAAGGGCACCAGCCTGAACCTCAAGACCTTTGTGCCCCTGCTGGTGAAATATCACCTGGCCCCGGACCATCCTTCCTATTATTCGCACCGCTACCTGCACGACCGGGCTCTGGGCCGCGACGACCTCGACCGGCTCGACGCCGAGAACCGCGCCCATCTCGAAGCGTACACGGCGAATATCCTGGTCATGGAGGAGTTGACCCGGCTGCAGACCAACCTCGGCCTCTTGCAGCAGCACCAGGCGGCCAACCTCGCCGCCGGCATGGCGCCCCTGGCGGTCGAGGTGAACGCCCTGCGCGTGGGCGAGTGGGTGTTGCTTACCTTTCCGGGTGAACTCTCGGTGGAGATCGGCCTCAACATCAAACGCCGCTCGCCATACCGGCACACCTTTGTCGCCAGCTACACCAATGGCTATATCTACTACGCGCCCACCGACGAGCAGCTGGCCAATCGCGGTTGGGCCCAGGAGGACAGCGACTGCCAGCTCGCCCGCGGTTGGCAGCCCCTCTTCGAGGACCAGGTGGCGGCGCTGCTGAAAAGGCTGTCCTGACCCGCCATCCTCGAACTCGACACCCAGGACTAGGCTATGCAGACGGTATTCATCGAGCAGGTCCCCGGTTACCCGGCTCCGCACTCGCCTTACTCCCACGCCGTGGTCGCCAATGGCTTCGTCTTTGTCTCGGCCCAGATCCCAGTGCGGCCCGGCGGCGGCCCCACCGAGGTGGTGGGCGCCACCATGCAGGAGCAGACCAGGCAGTCGCTGCGCAACCTGGAATTTATCCTCGAAGCGGCCGGCAGTTCCCTCGCCCAGGTGGTGAAGATCACGGTGCTGCTGGCCCGGCCCGACCTTTACCGCGAGATGAACGAAGCCTACACCGAGTTCTTCCCCGGGCCCAAACCGGCCCGTGCCATGGCCCGCTTCGGCGCCGAGATCCCAGGGGTGCTGGTGGCCATCGACGCCATCGCCACCCTCGCCGAGGCAGGTTGAATTGGCCGAACCGCTCAAGAACCACTACGGCCCCAAGATCCCCAAGCGCATCGGCGGGATGATCGCCGCCGTGTACCCAGCTTTCAATCGCCGGGCCTTCCTGCGCGACGCCCTCGACGGGTACGAGGCCCTCGAACTGATGCCGCGGGGCCGGCATATCGCCCGCGCCCTGCACCGCCACCTGCCCGCCGCGTACCCGGCCGCCGTCAAAATTCTGCTCGCCTCCCTCGAAGCGCCGGGCCAGGCGAGGGGCTCGGACCTGAGCACCTTCCTCTATCTACCCCATACCTTCTTTGTCGCCGAATACGGGCTCGACCACCTCGAAATCTCGCTCCAGGCCCAGTACGAGCTGACCCAGCGCTTCACCGCCGAATTCAGCATCCGCCCCTTTCTGGAGCGCCACCCCGAGGCCACCCTGGCGCGGCTGTGGACCTGGGCGAGCGACCCCAGCGAACACGTGCGCCGCCTGGTCTCCGAAGGCACCCGCCCCCGCCTGCCCTGGGCCCCGCGCCTGCGCGCCTTCCAGCGAGATCCCGTGCCGGTCCTGGCCCTGCTCGAACTGCTGAAGGATGATCCAGCGCTCTACGTGCGCCGCTCGGTGGCCAACAACCTCAACGATATCGGCAAGGACCATCCCGCACTGCTGGCCAAGGTCGCCGGGCAATGGCTCAAAGGGGCCAGTCCGGAGCGGGCCTGGCTGGTGCGGCACGCCCTGCGCTCGGCGGTGAAACGCGCCGAACCCGGGGCGCTGGCCGTCCTGGGCTTCGGCGGTGCCGCCCAGGTAGAAGTGAGCCAGGCCCGCCTCAGCCCCAAGCGCATCCCCATGGGTGGCTCGGTGGCCATCTCCTTTTCCCTCACCAATACCACCGCCAAGCAGCAGCGGGTGCTGGTCGATTTCCGCGTCCACTTCGTCAAGGCCAATGGCAGCGCCAATCCCAAGGTCTTCAAACTAAAGGTGGTCGATCTCGCTCCGGGCCAGAACATATCCCTGAGCAAGACGCTTTCCCTGGCCGAGATGAGCACCCGCAAGCACTATCCTGGCAAACACTTGGTCGAGCTGGTGCTCAACGGGACCATGTCGCCTCTGGGTTCCTTTGAGCTGGTGAAGCCATAACCCTTTAGCACCTTGCCCGAGCAATGGATAAATCGCCATGAGCCAGCACCCTCCGCACGCCCCCCTGTACCGCGAGTCTCTGCGCCCCCAGTTCCACTTCACCGCCCGGTACTGGAACGAGTACCAACTCAACCCTTAGGCCCACCAGGAAGGCTGGATCAACGACGTCAACGGCCTCGTTTACCTGGACGGGGTGTACCACTTCTTCGCCCAGCGCTGGTGGTCCTGCTGGTTACACGCGGTGAGCTGGGACCTGATCCACTGGCAGGAGTTGCCGCCGGCCTTTGGCAAGGACGAGCAATTCGGCGGCACCCAGTCGGGCGGGGCGGTGGTCGATTACCACAACACCTCGGGCCTGGCCACCGGCCAGACGCCGGTGATGATCGCCTTCTGGAGCAGCACCGACAACCGCCGGCAATGCATCTCCTACAGCAACGACCGCGGCGCCACCTGGACCAAGTACGCCGGCAACCCGGTGCTCGACCACCCCGAGCGCGACCCGCACGTCTTCTGGCACGCGCCCACCCACCGCTGGATCATGGTCCTCTACGGCCCGCCGGAGCGCAGCTTTGTGCTCTTCTCCTCGCAGAATCTGCTCCAATGGGAGAAGCTCTCCTCCATCCCCGGCCTCTACGAATGCCCGGACATGTTCCCCCTGCCGGTGGACGGGGACCCACAGCGCACCAAGTGGGTGGTGGTGGACGGCGACGGCAGCTACCTGCTAGGCGATTTCGACGGCACCCACTTTTTGCCCGAGGGCGAAAAATTGCGCTGCGAGCAAGGCCCGCATTTCTACGCCACCCGCACCTGGAACAACCTGCCCGAAGGCGATGGCCGGCGCATCCAACACGCCTGGATGCGCGGCGGCGAATACCCGGACCAGCCCTTTAACCAGCAGATCACCTTTCCCTGCGAACTGACCCTGCTCACTCTCCCCAAGGGCGTCCGCCTGTGCCGCTACCCCATCGCCGAGATCGAGCGACTCCCGGGCCAGACCTTTGAGCTGCGCGACCAGCTCCTGCCGCCCGGCCTTGACCCCCTCACCCAACTGGAGGGCGAGTTGTGGGACGTGGAGGTCGAGATCGACCTGGTCCGGTCCTCCTGCGCCAGTTTCGCCCTGGGCCTGCGGGGCACCCAGTTGACCTACACTCCGGCAGCGGGCGAGTTGACCCTTTCCTGCGCTTCCCAGATCCAGGTCGAACCCCGCGCCGGCCTGCTCCACCTGCGCCTCCTCATCGACCGCATGTCCGTGGAGGTCTTCGTCAATCGCGGGGAAATCTCCCTCACCCACTGCGTGCGGGCAGACCACACCGGGCCAGCCCTATCGCTGCAGGCCGTTGGTGGCCCGCTCTACCTCCGCTCGCTGGCGGTGCGCCGGCTCGACTCGATCTGGTCCGGAGAAGCGAGCCGTGCCTGAGGCCCTGGAGTCCCGGCTCGATGCGCTGCTGCGGGCCAGGAAAAACCCCCAGTGCCTGCGCCTCGGCATCGGTGGCGGCAGCGGGTCGGGCAAGTCCACCATCACCGCACTGATCCGCGAACAGTTGCTCCCCCTGACCACTGAGGTGATCACCCTCGACCGCTTCTTCAAACCGCCTGACCAACTGCCCAAATATTATTCTACCTACCTGGGCAGCCACCACCCCGACTACAACACCCCCGACTCCCTGCTGGTGGACGAGATGGTGGCCCACTGCCGGCAGTATCCGACCGCCCAAGTCCACCTGCTCGACGGCCACTTTTCCCTCCACTACCCGGAGCTGCGGGCATTGATGGATCTCAGGATCTTCGTCGCCACTGACCTGGAGTTGATGCTGGAACGGCGCACGACCCGCAATCTGACCGCCGGATACGGCGGCAACCACGAGCACATCCTGGCGTACAACCGCGAGTGTGTGGTGCCCGGATACCTGCGGCATATCGAGCCCAGCCGGCATTTCGCCGATCTCGAAATCCCCAATAATCAGATCGATACCACCGAGCGCGACACTCTGATCGCCGTCCTATGTGCGAAGATCCGCGCCACCCTGGAACCTGGCCCTATACCGAGCCGCTGAACCCGCACCCCCCTCCCTCCCAGGCACCCTTGGTGCCGGGCGGGCTATCTCCTATCTTCAGCCACAGCAACGTCCCCAATCATACCCGAGGCCCTGCCATGAACCAGCTCACCCCCCGCCCCATCGATCCCAAAGTGTCCATCGGCCACGTGCACCTCAAGGTGGCCGATCTCGACCGCGCCCTTGGTTTCTACTGCGGGGTGCTCGGCTTTGAGCTGACCCAGCGCTACGGGCCCAGTGCGGCCTTTATCTCCGCCGGCGGCTACCACCACCACCTCGCCCTCAACACCTGGGAGAGCAAGGGCGGCTCGCCGCCGCCGGCCGGCACCACCGGTCTTTTCCACGCGGCCATCCTCTATCCCACCCGCGCGGCCCTGGGCGATGCCCTGCGCCCCCTGCTGGCCGCCGGGGTGGCCCTCGACGGGGCCAGCGACCACGGGGTCAGCGAAGCCCTGTACCTGCGCGACCCGGACGGCAACGGCCTGGAACTGTGCTGGGACCGGCCCCCGGAAGCCTGGCCGCGCACCCCCAGCGGCGAACTGGCGATGTTCACCAAAGCCCTGGACCTGGACGCCCTGCTGGGCGCCTCGGCGCCGGTCTAGTTTGGGTCGGTGAAGCGATGAAGGTCGCACAACTCAACACCACGGACATCGCCGCAGCGATACGGCTGGGCTGCCACACCATGCAGCGGGTCTTCAACGCCGACGATGATAATGTCCCCTTCTTTGGCTCCACCCTGCGGCCTCAGGCTGCCCTGCACTTCAGCGCCCACCACAGCGAATCCCATGTGCCCGGCCGGCACCTCAACGCCCTGCTCAACGCCGAGGACGCCGTAGGGGTGGCACTCGAGGAAAGCGCCGTGGAAAACCACCGCCGCGCCGCGCTCCTCTCTTATAGTGGTCCCGTCCCCCTGCCCCTCAACCGCGAGCATCCGGGCGGCCCACCCGTCAACTTCTGCCCCCACAATCTGCGCGAAGGCTTCCACGCCCTCTGCGCCCTCTCCAATTACCGCGACGACCGGGAGGCCGCCGACCTCTTCGAGCGGAGTATCGCCGCGGTCGGGGATCTGTGGTCCCCCGAAACCGGGTGGGACCTGGGGCGCCTGCGCGATCTGGGGCTCCAGTACCAGGAATGCCAGGGTTTCCTGCACGGCGAGGCGCGCATGCTGGGCCCCCTGGTCAAACACTACCGGGCCAGCGGCAGCGGGCCGGCCCGGCGCCTGGCCCTGGTGCTGGCCGAGAAGGCGCTGGCCGAGTTCTTCCTGCCCGACGGCGAGTATCACCCAGAGCGCTTCATCACCCGCCACAGCCACTCCATCACCTGTGTGCTCTCCTCCCTGGCCCAGCTGGCCGACCTGCTCGGCGACGGCGCAATGATGGGGCGGGTCAGGGCTTTCTACGATTGCGGCCTGTGGGCCATGCGCGACCAACTCGGCTGGTCGCCCGAAGCTGTGGGGCAGGAGGGCAGTGACCACGGCGAGTCCAACAACAGCGGCGATATCCTCGAAACCGCCCTGATCCTGGGCCGCTGGGGGTACTCCGAGTACTACTGCGACGCCGAGCGCATCCTGCGCGGCCACCTGTTGCCCTCCCAGCTGCGCGATGTTTCCTTCGTCGTCGAGCCGCCCAACCCCGCGGGTATCGACGGCCTGCGCCAGGTGGCCGACCGGCATCTGGGCGCCTTTGGCTTCCCCGCCCCGTACGGCCATCAGTCGGTAGGCCGCGGACGCGGCACCCTTTCCTTTAACATGGACATCGTCGGCGGCACCGTGGGGTCGCTCTGCGAGGCGTACCGCGAGGTGGCGCGACAGGATTCGGCTGGCACCTGGGTCAACTTGCTCTTCGACCACCGGACCCCCCAGGTGTGGGTGCGCTCCCCCTATACCGGCCCGCATCTGGTCGTCGAGCCCCTGGCACCCGGCCCGCTCTTCGTGCGCCTCCCCCCCTGGGTAGCTCCCAGGGAAGTGCAGGTCGAGGGGGCGGACGAAGCGCCGGTCTGGGCCAAGGGGTACCTATTCTTCGCCCGGCCCCCGGTGCGCCGGCCGATCCGGATCGACTTTCCGTTGAAGACCCAGGAGCTCGTGCTTGCCGGCCGCGTGCATATCCAGCCCATCCGGGTGCGCCTGCAGGGCGATGCCGTGACCGCGATGGACAACTTCGGGGCGGACCTGACCTTTTTCGGGCCCTACTGAGGGCGGTCCGGGCCACTCGAGGCTCGCCCCAGTAACCCCTCGACCGCCCCCTGCCAATTGTTGTACATTAGGCACCGGCACGCACCAATCCCACCAGCCGCAGCTCGGCGGTACTCACCTCAGAACAGGGCGGTAAATCCATGACCAGAACCGTAGGCGAGCTCAGAGTCTCCAACGACGCCCTCAACGACGCCGAGGAGTTGCGCCGGCGCCTCAATACCGAGGGCTACCTCTTCCTCCGCCGTTTGCAGAACCCCGACAAACTGCTGGCCCTGCGCCGCGATATCACCCGCTTGATGATGAAGGGCGGCTGGCTGGTGGCGGGCACTGACCCCATGGAGGGCATTGCCCGCATCGAGGCCCAATGCACCGAAGGTGACCTCGAATATGCTGCGGTCTACCACCAGATGTACCGGCTGGAGTCCTTCCACCGCTCCGGGCATTGGCCCGAGGTGATCTCGCTGATCGCCAAGATCGCCGGGGAACCGGTGCTCCCCCACCCCTCGAAGATCGCCCGGTTGTGGTTCCCCAAATACACCGAGCACACCACCCCCATGCACCAGGACTTTGTGCATTTTCAGGGCTCGTACGACACCTACACCTGCTGGGCCCCGGTGGGCGATTGCCCCATCGCGTTGGGAGGCCTGGCAGTGCTGGCCGGCTCCCACCGGATGCGGGCCATCCGCGACCACCACTTCTCCCTGGGTGCCGGCAGCCTGGCCGTCGACGAATCCCGGCTGGAGGGCACCTGGCTGAGCACCGACTACGAAATCGGCGACAGCCTGGTCTTCAACAGCCTGATGGTCCACCAGGCCCTGCCCAACCTGACCGAGGACCGGCTGCGCATCTCCCTGGACAACCGCTATCAGCACGCCGGCCTGCCCATCGCCGAACACATGCTGGAACCCCACCTGCAGGGCCTGCACCCGCTCTCCTGGGAAGAAGTGTACGCCGCTTGGGAGAGCGACGAGCTGAAGTACTACTGGAAGAAATTCGACCTGCAGATCTTACCCCGGCTAGTGACCTGGGGCGAGCGCAGCTTTGCCCAGGCCCTGGAGCTGGCCGCCGGGGGTGATGCCCGCGCCCAGCTGCATCTGCGGCGCGTGGTCAAACGCGATCCCCATTCCGAACTGAGCCAACGCGCCCAGGCCGTGCTCGCCGCCACCAGCAACTGATACGTACCCTGCCCCCCACCAAAGGAGCCTCTGATGTCTGCAACCCAGCCAGGTTGGCAAGCCACCAGCAAAACCGGCGCCCTTGCCGGCGGCGGCGCCCGGGCCGTGAACGCCGGCCTGCATATCCTGGAGCAGGACGGGAACGCCGCCGATGCCGCGGCCGCCACCATCTTCGCCCTCAATATCACCGATCACGGGGACTGCTCCATCGGCGGGGAAGTGCCCCTGCTCATCTACGACGCCAAGACCCGGCGGGTGAAGTCGCTCTCCGGCCAGGGCCGCGCCCCCCTTTCCCAGACCGCCATCGACTGGTACCTGGCAAAGGGCATCCCGGCTGGCGACATCAAGATGGCCCCGGTGCCCTCGGTGGTGGACCTGTGTATCACCACCCTCATCCACTACGGCACCATGAGTTTTGCCCAGGTCATCGCCCCTACCCTGGCGCTGCTCGACGAGGGCCGCGAGGAATGGCACCCCCGGCTGGCCGTCACCCTGCGCCTGCTGGTCGAGGAGGAGGGACTGACCTCTGGCAGCCGCGAGGAGAAATTGCAGGCCGCCTGCGATCGCTTCTACGGCCGGCACCCCTCGCGCAATGACGTGGCCGAGGACCTGGAGGCCTTCTACATCGAGCGGGGGGGGTTCCTGCGCCGGGCCGACCTGGCCGCCCATCGCACCACCATCGAAGAGCCGGTAAGCGCCGAGTACCGGGGCTATACGGTGTACAAATGCGGTCCCTGGACCCAGGGCCCATACCTGTGCCAGGCCCTGCGCCTGCTCGAAGGCTTCGACCTCAAGGCCATGGGGCACAACTCGGCCGACTACGTACACGTGGTCACCGAGGCCCTCAAGCTGGCCATGGCCGACCGCGACGAGTACTACGGGGATCCGGCCTTTGTGGACGTGCCCATGAAGGAATTGCTCTCCGAGGCCTACACCCAACTGCGCCGGCCCCTCATCGACCTGGCCCAGGCCTCGCAGGAGGCCCGCCCAGGTGATCCGCGCAACCTGAAAGCCCTCAAGGGACCCGGTGTATTTAGGCCGGGCCCGGGCGGTACCACCACCTGCGTGGTCGCCGACCGCTGGGGCAATGTGGTGTCCGCCACGCCCAGCGCCAATGTCCATAAAGAAAATCCCATGGGCGGCAAAGCCGGGGTCAGTTTTGGCAACCGCCTGCGCAGCCTCAACACCACCCCAGGTCACCCCAACTGCATTCAGCCGGGCAAACGCCCCCGCATCACCCTCACCCCCACCCTGGTGCTCAAGGGAGGCAAACCGGTGCTGGCCATCAGTGTGGCCGGTGGGGATCTACAAGACCAGGCCACCCTGAATCTACTGCTCAACCACATCGACTTCGGGCAACTGCCTGAAACGGCGGTGCGCACCCCGCGTTTTGCCACCTATCACCACCAGGATTCCTTCGACCCCAACCCCAATCGCCCACAAGCCTTCCTGAAGGCCGGCTCCCTGGCCATCAACGACCGCATCGACCCCAAGGTGCGCGAGGACCTGGCCAAGCGCGGCCACCAGGTGGAGGCCAAGACCGCCCACATCGCCACCCCGGTCATGCTCTACATCGATCCGGCCGGGGTCTTCCACGCTGCCGGCGACCCCGAGGCCGGCCGCCACGCCGCCGGACTGGAGAGCTGACAATGAGCATCAACAATATCGAACACTTCAGGGCCAAGATCGCCGGCGGCGGCGTATGTGTGGGCACCACGGTCAGCTTCAGCGACCCGGCGATCAGCGAGTTGTTCGGCGACGCCGGCTGCGACTTCACCTGGATCGACATGGAGCACTGCCCCATCGACCTGCCTGCGGCGCTGGGCCATGTGATGGCGGTGCGCGGCACCCAGGCCGCCCCCCTGATCCGCGTCCCCTCCGGGGACCCCAACGTGCTCAAGCCGGTGCTGGAGCTGCACCCGGCCGGGGTGATCGTGCCCCAGGTGCGCAGTGCCGCAGAGGTGGTTGACGTGGTGACGGCCTGCAAGTACCCCCCGGCGGGCATTCGCGGCTTCGGGCCGCGCCGAGGCCGGGGTTTCGGGGGCACCAGCAATGCCGAATACCTGAAAGACGCCGACCAACAGATCATGGTGTTCGTCCAGATCGAACATGTCGACGCCGCCCGCGACCTGGATGCCATCCTGGCTGTCGAGGGCCTGGACGGGATCTGCGTGGGCTTCAACGACCTGGCCGGCTCCATGGGCCTGGCCGGGCAACCGGGACACCCCAGAGTGCTGGCCCTGGCCGAAGAGGTGGTGCGCCGCACCCGTCAGACCCCCAAATACGCCGGGGTGGCCATGGGTTTCGACTTGCCCACCGTGCGACACTGGATGGACCTGGGGGTGCAGTGGTTTTCCCTGGGCGGCGACTTCGGTCTGCTCTACGCCGGTACCCGGCAGATGCTCGAACAGATCCGCGCCCTGCCCCGCTGATCGGCCGGGTGGTCGCCAATCTGCAGATCCCCTATATTCTGGAAAACCTCACCAAGGAGCTCATCTCGATGACCGCAGCCCCCGTCCCGACCACCGCCACCCAGCCCACCGCCGCCGAACGCTTCTTCTTCGACAACAACGGCTATCTGCTCTTGGAGGACTTTCTGCCTCCAGATCTCGTCGCCCGCCTGCTGGGAGCCGTGGAAAAGGCCATTACCCACCGCCGCTCGCCTGAGTACACCCGCGAGCAGCCCACCGCCTTCAAGGAGCAGTTGGAGGGCCGCAACGCCCGCCTCTTCCACCTGCTCGACGAGGACCCGCTCTTCCTGGAGATGCTCGATTATGCGCCGATGATGGCCTATGTGCACGGCCTGCTCAACGAACAGCCCCATCTGCACTCCACCGACGTGATCTACGAGGTGGAGAAGGCCGCACACCACGGCCTGGGCTGGCACATAGACGGCATCCAGGCCGGGTACCGCAATCTCCGTCCCCACATCCCCTTCCTGCAGTTCAAAGTGGGGTATTACCTGAGCGACATGAGCCAGCCCGACCAGGGCAACCTCACCCTGGTGCCCGGCAGCCACAAGGGCTATTTCGAACCGGATGCCGCTGACCTCAAGAACCCAGACCTCTTCCCCGGGGCCATACAGGTGTGCGCCCGGCCCGGCTCGGCCTTCATCTTCCACAACGGAGTCTGGCACACCGGCGGCCCCTGGACCAAAGCCGACGGCAAGCGCATTGTGCTCTATTATGGGTACGAGCACCCCTGGATGCTGGCCTGCACCGAACAGTGGCGCTATTCCAAACAGTTCCTGGCCAGCCTGCCGCCCGAAAAGCGCGCCTTCTTCCACGGCTTTGTCTTTGACCCGCCCGAATACCGCGCGCTCTAGCCACCCGCTGCGCGCCGACCGGGTACCCCCGTGGCCACCATGACCGACATTCCCGAGATTCCCGGCGACCTCGACGCCCTCGAAATCCAAGAGTGGCTCGACTCTCTCGACTACGTCTTCGAAAACGGCGGCCCCGAGCGGGTCAGCCTGGTGATCTCGCGTTTGCAGGATCACGCCCGCCGCCTGGGCGTGAGTATCCCCTTTGCCCTCAATACCCCCTATATCAACACCATCCCCCCCGAGCGCCAGCCCCCGTACCCGGGCAGCCACGACCTGGAGCGGCGTATCCGCAACATGGTCCGCTGGAACGCCATGATCATGGTGGTCCGGGCCAACCAGCAGGACCCCACCATGGGGGGGCATATCGCCACCTACGCTTCGGCGGCTGCCCTCTACGAGGTGGCCTTCAACCATTTTCTGCGCGGCCAGGGCGGCGCCTTCGACGGCGACCAGGTTTTTTTTCAGGCCCACACCTCGCCGGGCATCTACGCCCGCGCCTTCCTCGAGGGCCGGCTCAGCGAGAAACAACTGGACAACTTCCGCCACGAACTGCGCCCCGAGGGCGGGCTGCCCTCCTATCCGCATCCCCGGCTGATGCCGGACTTCTGGCAGTTCCCCTCCGCCTCCATGGGCCTGAGCGCCATCATGGCCATCTACCAGGCCCGCTTCAACCGCTACCTGGAGGACCGCGGCCTCAAACCCCGCTCCGACGCCAAGGTGTGGGCCTTCATCGGCGACGGCGAGACCGACGAGCCCGAATCCCTGGGCGCCATCTCCCTGGCGGCGCGCGAGAAGCTGGACAACCTGCTTTTTGTCATCAACTGCAATCTGCAGCGCCTCGACGGGCCGGTGCGCGGCAACGGCAAAGTCATCCAGGAGTTGGAGACGGTGTTCCGCGGCGCCGGCTGGAACGTGATCAAGGTGATCTGGGGCAGCGATTGGGACCCGCTGCTGGCCCAGGATGCCCAGGGGTTGCTGGCCAAACGCATGGGCGAAATCGTCGATGGACAGTATCAGAAATACAGCGTCTCGGACGGCCAGTATCAGCGCGATCATTTCTTTGGGGTGGACCCGCGGCTGATGGCGCTGTCGCATCAACTCACTGACGAGCATATCCGCACCATCCGCCGCGGCGGGCACGATCCCAACAAGGTGTACGCCGCGTACCAGGCGGCAACCCAGTACCGCGGCGCCCCTTCGGTGGTGCTGGCCAAGACCATCAAGGGCTATGGCATGGGGGAGGCCGGCGAAGGGCGGATGACCACCCACCAGCTCAAGAAACTCGACATCCAGGCCCTGCGGCAGATCCGCACCCGCTTCGGCATCCCGCTCTCCGACGCCGAGGTGGAAGCCCTCTCTTTCTACCGCCCTCCCGAGGATAGCCCGGAGATCGGCTATCTGCTGGAGCGCCGTCAGGCCCTGGGCGGCTTTGTGCCGCGCCGCACGCCGCCGCGCGCTCAGGCCCCGGCCCCACGCGAGGATCTCTTCGACGAATTCCTGCAGGAGAGCCGCGAGGTTTCCACCACCATGGTCTTCGTGCGCATCCTGGCCAAACTCTTGCGCGACGAACGCCTGGGCCGGCTCATCGTGCCCATCGTGCCGGACGAGGCCCGCACCTTTGGCATGGAGGCCCTCTTCCGCCAGTATGGGATCTACTCCCATATCGGCCAGCTCTACGAGCCAGTGGACAGCGAAAGCCTCACCTACTACCGCGAGGCCCGCGACGGGCAGCTCATCGAGGAAGGCATCACCGAGGCCGGCGCCCTCTCCTCCTTCATCGCCGCCGGCAGCGCCGCCTCCACCCACGGAGTACAGACCCTGCCCTTCTTCGTCTTCTACTCGATGTTCGGGTTCCAGCGGGTGGGCGACCTGATCTGGGCTGCCGGAGACCAGCGCACCCGTGGCTTCCTGATCGGGGCCACTGCCGGGCGCACCACCCTCAACGGCGAGGGCCTGCAACACCAGGACGGCCACAGCCACCTGCTGGCGTACGCCCACCCACACGTGGTGGCCTACGACCCGGCCTTTGGCTACGAGCTGGCGGTGATCCTGCGCGCCGGCCTGGAACGACTGACCACCGGGGACGAGGACCTGATCTACTATCTGACGGTGCAGAACGAGGTCTACCCCATGCCCGCCATGCCCGAGGGCGCTGAGGAGGGCATCCTGCGGGGATTGTACCGCCTGCGCGAGGCAACTGCCGAAACGCCCGCCCGCGCCCACCTCTTTGCCAGCGGCAGCATTCTCAACCAGGCCCTGGAGGCCCAGCAACTCCTGGAAGAGCGCTACGGAATAGGCACCGCGGTGTGGAGCATCACCAGTTTCCAGCGGCTGCACCAGGAGGGCATGGAGGCGGAGCGCTGGAACCTGCGCCATCCCGGCGAGGAACTGCGCCAGCCCTGGCTCAGCCAGTGTTTGCAGGGCAAGGAAGGGACCTTCGTGGTCGCCTCGGATTATCTCAAGGCCCTGCCCGACTCGGTGGCCCGCTGGTTCCCCCGCCCGCCGGTTTCCCTGGGCACCGACGGCTTCGGCCGCAGCGAGAGCCGGCCGACCCTGCGGCATTTTTTCGAAGTGGACGCCCGCACCATCACCTATGTGGCCCTGGCCGACCTGGCCCGGCAGGGCAAGGTGGAGTTGAAGGTCGTGCAACGGGCGCAGCAGGAACTGAATATCGATCCCGACAAACCCGACCCGGCACAGAGCTGAGCGCCATAATAGAGCGAGGATATCCTTGAAGGTGGACCGCGACCGTTTTCTCGAAGAAGGCTACCTGGTGGTACCCAACGTGGTACCACCCGATAAGTTGGAGGCCGTGCGCGCCAGCTACGAACACCTGGTGGACAAGCAGCGGGCCCTCTGGGCATCCCAGCGCAAACCAGACGATCTCCCCGGCGGGGCCTGGGAGACCTCGGCCCAACCCCGGCTGGGCCTGAGCCGTCCCCCGCTGGTCCACGAACTCGACACCCCGGCCGTCCCGGCCATCGAGGCCTGGCTGGGCGAGAACACCCACGGGGTCAGCAGCCAACTCCTGGGCACCAACGACTCGGCGGCCACCGACATGATGCTGATGTGCAATCCGGTGCGCGACCACGGCCCGGCCGCCTGGCACCGCGACCTGCATCCCATCGACACCGCCCCCCTGCAGGGCTACATGGACGATATCGCCGAGAACGGGCCGCGCTACATCCAGTGGAACATCCCTCTGTACGACGACAACGTGTTGTGGGTGATCCCCGGCAGCCATCTGCGCCGCAACACCGAGGAGGAAAACCGGATCATGGGGGCCAATCCGCGGGTACCGGTACCGGGCGGGGTGCAGACCCAGCTCAAGGCCGGTGACGGGGTGGTCTACATCCTGCCCATCCTGCACTGGGGCAGCAACTACACCCCCGTGATGCGCCGCACCATCCACGGCGGCTTCTCCGACTTTGTGCTCTACCCTGACCTGGGCTATACCCGCTTGCTCTCCCCTGAAGGGCAGGCGGCCTTTGCCCGCTGGGAGCAGCGCAGCCAGGAAAAGCAGCGCCACACCGAAACGGCCTTGCGCGCCGTCATCGCCAAGAACGGGCCGGCCTATATCGCCGCCCTCGACCAGCTCCACCCCGGAAGGGGCGAGAAGGGCCGGATGCTCAGTACCGTGTTCATCTCCAAGCTGGTACAGGTCATCCGCGTCGCCAAACATCCCGAGGTGCAGGACATCCCCCAGGACCTGCGCAACCGCCTGGGCAGCTCCCACCCCATCACCCTCAACTGGGGCCCGGAGTTCGCCGACCGCTTCACCACCGCCGAAGCCGACACCCTCTGGACGCGTTTCAAACACCTCGACAGCCTGCTGCGCACCGAAAAAGAGATGTTCATCCCCGGCTACCAGTCCGGCCCGATGATCTACCACTTCGACGAGATGCCGGCCAATTACAGTGTGGCCGACTTCATCGCCGGGTGGTCTGTAGCACCTGGATAATTTTCCGGGCATGAGAGCATCCTCACATTCACTAGCGCACAAGAGGCGCACTAGCAGCACCTACCCGCCTCCGCATCACGCACAGCTTCACTTCACCAAGGGCAGCGGGCCACCAAGGCCGGCTGCCCTTGCTGTTTGCCGGCCCGGCTGGTCTATCCTACTTTGAGAGAAAACGCCATTCCCAATCGCCGACTGGTCAGCGGAGTAGCGGCGGGGAGCGAACCCCGGAGGCCGAGTCAGGGTCGAGGGAGTGCCCCGAAGGGCGTCTCTGGGGGAGAGGCCGGGGCAGGATCGCAGGGTGGGGTGTGGGGAAGCGTAGTTCAAGGAGCGAGGGGGCAGATCCGGGACTGCAGAGACGCCCGAAGTGGGCACCCCGCGGACCTGACCTCAGACATCTGCAGGAGACAATGAAATGACTACTCCCTTCTGGTTCAACCGCATGGCCGAGTACTGGGGCATCCCCCAACACCTCGACCTGGTCGAACACACCCGCCGCGCCCGCCTGCAAGTGCTGCAACTGGGCGACTTCGGCCCGATGTTCTACGGCATGGCCGACGATCCCCAGGTGCCCCGCCACTGGGTCTCCATGCCCCTGGTGGGCGTACGGGAAAATCTCGCCTACGTGGCCGACCTCTTTCCGCAGTTACACGAAGCCGGCGCCCGCATTGTTGCCCAGCTCAGCCTCTCCTGGCATTACGGCGACCACGAGACCGGCAAGGGCCTGTGGTCCTCCTGGGAAAATATCTGGACCCCCGACTTGCTCGGACCCGCCCCCTGTGACTCGCCCAGCGCGGCCATGGAGCAGGTGGCCGGCGGGACGCTGCGCTGCTGGCCCATCCCCGACCGGCCGTACCGCACCTATTCGGGCTGCTGCTGCAACCCCCACTGGCGGGCCATGCTCCAGGCCATGGTCAGCAAGGCCCTGCAACTGGGGGTGGACGGCTTCATGGCCCACCACAACTTCACCAACTTCTGCCGCTGTCAGTACTGCCGCGCCCGCATGATCCCCGTGCTCGGCCGGGTCTTCAGCGGGGCCCAGCTCAAGGAGCTCTACGGCCACACCGACCCGGCCCAGGTCGAGGATTTGTTGATGCCCCTGCCCTCCTGCCCCGCTCCCCTGCGCCAGCGCTTCGACCTGGAGCTACTGCGCGAAGTCCACCTGCGCCGCAAGGAACTCTTCGACGAGATCTTCATCCACCACGCCCGGGCCATCAAGCCGGATCTGCTGCTCTCGCAGTGGTACCACAAATACGACTTTGGCCCCGGCGACGAGCGCAGCCTGCTGCCCACGGCGCTCTGGGCGAAGGACGAGGACTACATCTGGTACAGCCAGGGTGGTCACAAAGGACGCAGCGCCATCGCCAAAGGGTACCTGGCCGATATGGGCCTGCCGGCCCGCTTCACCCATGCCGCTGGCCATGGCCGGCCCTTCATCATCAACAAATACGATTCCCGCCGCCTGCGCCTCTCCATCGCCGAAACCGCGGCGCATGGAGGCGCTTCCCTGGCCTTCCATCTGCCCGAGATCAGCGCGCAGGGCATCAGCCGCGACGAGTACTACGCCCCCATCGTCCGTTACCACCGCTTCATGGCCGACCGCGACCCGCTCTACCATCCGGCCACCCCGTATTCGCAGCTGGCCCTGGTCTATCCCCGCCGCGCCGAGCTGGAGGCCGAAGCCGACAGCATCGAACCCCTCAAACGCCTGGGTCGCATCCTCGAGGACGACCACTGGCTCTTCGATATCATCACCGATGAGCAACTGATCGAGAAGGGCAGCGCGTACCAGGCCCTCATCCTGCCGGGGCTGCAGCGCCTCTCCCGCGAGGAGGGGGCCTGGCTGGAGGCCTATGTCGCCAGAGGCGGGAAGGTGCTCTTCACCGGGAGCACCGGCAACCTGCTGCCGGACGGGTCACCCAATCCCGGCTGCCCCCTGGCCGCCTGGAAACCCGGCCATGCCGGCACCCTGTATCTGGAAAATGGCCCCTGGAAACCGGAGCTGCGCGAGATCGCCCCTGGTATCGAGATGCCGGTCTTTCCCTTGCCCGAACAGGACGAGTACGCCCGGCAGTTCCTCGACCAATGGCGCCAGCTCTGCAGCCCCTCCTGGCTGCACACCGACGCGCCCTGGTACGTGCGCACCCGCGCCTGGAAACCCGAGCAGACCGAAGCCATCGTGCTGCACTGGGTCAACTACCACCAGGACGAGCAGAGCCTCATCGAAGTGCCCCTGCCCACCGGGGCCATTCAGACGGAACTGCAATTGCCGGCTGGGGGCGAGGTGGACCGGGTGGAATGGCACTACCCCGAGATGCGCGAAGCCCTTACCTTAGCCCACGCCGCTTCCCAAGGCCGGGTTTCCTTCACCATTCCCAGCCTGATCGTCTACGGCCTGAGTGTGGTCCATTTGAAATAACGTCCCAACCCTTCTCTCCAAGGAGTCCTCCATGAGCCTCGAAGTCATCTCCAAGAAAGTGCTCGACCTCATCCCCGCCGACGCCAAAGTCGAACGCCTGGCCACCGGCATGCAGTTCACCGAAGGCCCGGTGTGGAACGCCCGCGGCGGATTCCTGGTCTTCAGCGATATCCCCGCCAACCACATGAAGCGCTGGTCACCCATCGACGGTCTCACCGATTACCGGGTGCCTTCCGGCAAATCCAACGGCCTGGCCTACGACCGCCAGGGCCGGCTGCTGGCCTGCGAACACGCCAACCGCCGCGTCACCCGCGCCGAGGCCGACGGCAGCATCAGCGTCATCGCCTCCCACTACAAAAAGAAAAAGCTCAACAGCCCCAACGACGTGATCGTCAAGTCCGACGGCGCGGTCTACTTCTCCGACCCACCCTACGGTCTGGGTGAGGCCTTCGGCGCTCCCGGCGAGCAGGAGCAGCCCTGCCAGGGCGTGTATCGTCTCTCCCCCGACGGCAAGACCCTGACCCTGCTGGTCGACGACTTCGACCGGCCCAACGGCCTGTGTTTCTCCCCCGACGAATCCCTGCTCTACATCAACGATACCGCCCGCATGCACATCCGCGTCTTCCAGGTGCAGGCCAACGGCAGCATTGACAAGGGCAAACTCTTCGCCAAGGAAAAGGGCGAGGGCGGGGTGCCCGACGGCATGAAGGTGGATGTGCGCGGGAATGTCTACCTGACCGGGCCGGGCGGCATCTGGATCTTCTCGCCGGCTGGCAAGCACCTGGGCATCCTCAAGGTGCCCGAGGGCACCGCCAACCTGGCCTTTACCGGCCCCAGCTGCCGCACCCTGATCATCACCGCCACCACCTCCATCTACCGGGTGGAGTGCAAGGTTCCCGGCATCCCCGTCTGAGCTGAGCCCCAACAGCAAAGCCCCCTGATCCGCGTGCGGGTCAGGGGGCTTGGTTTTCGCTCCAGAGCCTCATTGTTGGCCAAGGATGTTGATAAAGAGCTGTCCATGAGCCTCGAAGTCCTCTCCAAGAAAGTGCTCGACCTCATTCCCGCCGACGCCAAAGTCGAACGCCTGGCCACCGGTATGCAATTCACCGAAGGCCCGGTGTGGAACGCCCGCGGCGGCTTCCTGGTCTTCAGCGACATCCCCGCCGACCAGATGAAGCGCTGGTCGCCCATCGACGGTCTCACCGATTACCGGGTGCCCTCCGGCAAGTCGAATGGCCTGACCTATGACCGGCAGGGCCGGCTGCTGGCCTGCGAACACGCCAACCGCCGCGTCACCCGCGCCGAAGCCGACGGCAGCATCAGCATCATCGCCTCCCACTATCAGGGCAAGAGGCTCAACAGCCCCAACGACGTAATCGTCAAATCCGATGGCAGCATCTATTTCTCCGACCCGCCCTATGGCCTGGGCGAGGCCTTCAGCGAACCCGCCGAGCAGGAACAACCCGGCAATGGCGTGTACCGCCTCTCCCCCGACGGCAAGACCCTCACCGTGCTGGTCGACGACTTCGACCGGCCCAACGGCCTGTGTTTCTCCCCCGACGAATCCCTGCTCTACGTCGATGACACCGCCCGCATGCACATCCGCGTCTTTCAGGTGCAGGCCGACGGCAGTATCGACAAGGGCAGACTCTTCGCCGAGGAGAAGGGCGAGGGCGGGCTACCCGACGGTATGAAGGTGGATGTACGCGGGAATGTCTACCTTACCGGGCCGGGCGGTATCTGGATCTTCTCGCCCCAGGCCGAGCACCTCGGGATCCTCAAGGTGCCCGAGGGCACCGCCAACCTGGCCTTTACCGGTCCACAGTGGCGCACCCTGATCATCACCGCCACCACCTCCATCTACCGGGTGGAGTGTAAGGTTCCTGGAATTCCGGTCTGATCTACCGGACCCTTTTTAGGCGACGGACAAAGGGGCACGCCCGCTCGGGCGCCCCCCCTTTTGTTACTGGCCTAGGACATCAGGAGGGCTTGCCGCGGTTTCCGCTCCGCTCGAGGATCGCCCGGATGCCACCCATGTCGTAGCGGCGCCTCGGCGGACAACTGCACAAAAACAGTCCGCAGACGAGTCGCGCTGCGCTGCCTCAGGGCCTCGGCCAATTCGGTGCGCAGCGCCTCGGATAGGGTCGCCTGCTGCCAGCCATCGGTTGCTGATTTCTCTTCTTCTTCCGCGT
>SICG01000072.1 GCA_009691525.1 Candidatus Latescibacterota bacterium
GGGCGGGGGGGCTTGGCGGTTGGGGGGGTGCAACTTTGGGTGGCGAGCAGGAGCACCACCGGAAGCCAGGAAAGGGTCAAAGCCAAGGGCGCCTGTACGAGAATGAGTGAAAGACCTTGCGATGAGGCTGGTCAATTATTATTTTAAGCCAACGATTAGACGGACAGATTTTAAAGATAATCTATTTCGATTTCAAATTTAAGCCCGGTGCGGCCTGCTGACAAAATGCGCCTCCCTATCCGCCTCGCGAACTTTTTTATTGCCTTTGTCCTGGCACTGGGCTCGGTCGGTCCGGTTCACGCCGAGTGTGATATCCGTGAGGTGGTCGTCATCGGTGGCATCCAGGGATTGACCTGGAAGAGCGGGGGAGGGCAAATCCCGGCCACCGTGATCCGCACCTCGCGCACGGTTGAGCGCACCAACGCCCCGGGTGGGGTCATCGAGTACTCCCCCCAGGATCGACCCAACTGGATCTTTCCCCAGCGGGCCGACACCACCCGCAATATCGCCGTCGGCGCCAACGCGCCCGAAAGAGGGGGTGAGATCACCTCCCCCAATACCCCAAACATCCGTACCGACCTGTCCAACATCATCGACGACGACGGCGCCACGGCCCTGGACCTGCGCAATGCCGCCGGAGGCCAGGCCGCCCGAGTGCTGGGCATCCTCATCGACCTGGATCTGGGGGCCCGCTTCGGGGTCAACCGCTTCAGATTTTTCCCGCGCAACGCCGATCCAGCTTACCCCGCGCCAAACCTCCCCTTTCAGAACGAGTTCATGCGGGGCTTCGAGATCTTTGTCAACGACGGCGCCGCCGGGACCCAGCGCGAAGGCATTCCCATCCTCCAGACCGTGGCCATTCAGACCCAGAACACCGAATCGGTGGTCGATATCACGGTCCCGCCCCAGTATGTGCGTTTTATCCGCGTCAAGTCGCTGACTACGGCCGGTTTTGAGATCGCCGAGTTCCAGGTTTTCGGCACCGGCTTCGTGCCCGAGGCGAGTTATGTTTCCAATATCTTCGACTTCGGCGACCTGGCCCTGTTGGGCCGGTTGCAATGGACCGCCGATCAGGTGGGGGACCCGAATCTGTCAAAAATTCAGGTGCGCACCCGCACCGGGGTGGATCCCCAGCCGGTGGAGTTTAACAAAGTCCGGCCCGGGGAGCGTATCTTCCGGTCGGGCGGCGGCGCCGGCAGCAGCACGCAAGGGACCACCTTTGCCGGCCTGCAGGTGCCCTGGAAGCGGGCCGAGGACGTGGCCGACTCCCGGCTCAGCGAGCTTGTCCAGACGGTGCTCGACAACGGCGAAGTGGATGTAAGAGATGCCCTCGAGCAGTTCAAAGACCTGAGCGTGGACCAGCGCAATCTCATTACTCTCGACCAGGCCGACTACACCAAACTGCGCAATGAGGACAAGGGGGACATTCGGGACGATGTGACCAATTGGAGCGGCTGGTCTGCTCCCTACGACGCGACCCTGGGGCGGGTGGACCTGGAAAAGATCGGCGACGTGGCCGCCGGTGCGCAGGTGGCCGTTTCCGAACCGCGCCGTTATTTCCAGTTTGCCCTCGATTTCTCCAGCGAGGATTTCGAATCGGCGGCCGGGGTGGGGGCGCTGGCCTTCGAGGTGCTCTCCCCACCCTTTGCCGAGGAGTTGATCGGCGAGATCGCCCCGCGCGTCGCCGCGGTGGGGGAGAAGACTCGTTTCACCTATGCGGTGGTGAACAAATCCCGGCCGGGCAAGGACCGCGGTTTCGACCGCCTGGAGATTGACACCCCGCTGCGCGCCGATGCGGTGGGCCGCATCCAGATCCGCCGGCCAGACGGGCGCGTGGAAGAGGTCGACTTCTCCGACTCTAACCTGGAGCGCCTGCCCCAGGTCCGGGGGAGTTTCTCGGTGGTGGAGGTGCGGGATCAGGCCCTGGTCATCTCCTTTCCCACTATCGAGGAGAGCGGAACGCTGCTGCGGGTCGAGTTCGACAACGGGGTGCTGCGCTACGGCACCACCTTCACCGGCCGTGGCAGCCAGGCTGGCACCTGCATCGGGCAGGAGGTAGTGGCTGGCAACGCCGCCGACCTGAGCGGGGGCGACCATCAGGATCCCGATGTACAGCCGGTGGGCACCCCGTTGACGGGCAATCTTTCGGTCGAGGTGCCTATCGTCAGGAACCTCCTGATCAACGTCCAGGCAGTCCCGGCTGTGTTCACCCCCAACGGCGATGCGGCCAACGACCAAACCACCATCCATTACGACATCACCAACATCGCCAGGCCGGCCCCGGTGGAGATCCGCCTCTTCGACCTGGGTGGCCGCCCGGTGCGGCATCTCTATGCCGCGGTGGATTTGAGCGGCCGTTTTGCCAGACTCTGGGATGGCCGCGACGACGAGGGGAAGTTGGTGCCGCCGGGGAACTACTTGTTTACCGTGGACCTAAAGGCCGGCACTGGCGGCCAAAGGCAACTGGGCTTGGTCGGGGTGGCGTACTGAAGAAGGCAGCGCAAAACGGAGGAAGGGGTTTGAAAAAGCTGGCGAAGATCGGCGCGTTCTTGGGCGTCCTGGGCGTCCTGTTGGGCGGGCCGCTGTACGGTCAGGGCTACGGCGCCCGCCTGGGGCTGAGGCACGGCGGTAGGGTCAGCTTCGAACCGCGCGGATCTGGGGTGATGTTCGGTGCCCTCGATCCGGCAGTCAAGAAGTGGTACGTGCCCCAGGAGCTGTTCAACGAATATCACTGGCGGCAGTGGGAATACTCCAACTACGCCCGCGAAGCCTACTCCCGCTATGTTAGTACCACCCTCGAAGGCGACTACTTCTACGACTTCTACGGCAACCGGATCGGCCGGGGTTGGCTGGTCTACGACTGGCGGCAAAGCCAGCCCCAGCAGCTGGGCAACAGCATCTTCCAGAATGCCCGTTTCAACAGCTGGTTCAGCTCAGTGGCCATCGGCGGTGACTCCCAGGGCCAGTATCACTATGCCATCACCGTGGGTAATCAGTTGCGCACCACCCTGACGCCACTGACCTTCTCCAAACCGACCTTCAACGGCATCCAGATCGACTTCATGTCGGATAAGTACGCCGCTACCGCGCTGGCCGCCCGGGTGAGCGATCCGATCATCGGCGAGACCAGGGAAGCCGAGACACGCAGCAATGTCACCAGCCTCTTTGGTGGCCGGGCCACCATGCAACTGGGTGACTTCGTCGAGGTGGGTGCGACGCTGGTGGACAGCCGCAACGCCAATACCACCCTGGACCTGTTCAGCGGCGACATGATCGCCGGCAGTCTCACCGCTGGCCAGAGCACCACGCCGCTGACCGCCATCGCCATCGTGCTCAGCGACGATACCCCGGAAGACGGTGAGGGCGGGGCGGCGCTTTTCAGCCACGAGGTGCGCATCGTCAGCCGCAACTTCGAGACCGGCGCTGAGCGCACCTACTCGCTGCAAGAGGTGGTGCGACCCGGATCGGAGTGGCCGGTCATCTTCGGCGGCTTTCGGCGCAGCGGGTACCTGGCCGCCGACGGGCGCGAGCGCATCGTTCTCAACTACGACTTCAACGATCCGGCCTACATCGGTCCAGACCCCACCTCCGTTATCGCTGTGAACTTCGACTACGTGTTGGCTAATGACTTCAAGGTCGACATGTGGTCTGATCGCCAGACCGGCCGCCGGCCCTCGCCCTCCCCGCCGCTGAGCGCCGAGAGCATCGACGCTTCACAGCCGGCCCTGATCACCCTGCGTCGGGCGTCTGGCAACGTCAAGGACATCTCGAATCTCGAGAGAGTGCGCTTCGACTACGGCCTGCCCACCTCCAATGTGGTGGGCGGCTTCACCATCGAGGGCACCCAGTTGGCCGGTTTCGATTTCTACGGGGAATGGGATCGCAACCGGCGCTATTCCCAGTACCCCAACGCCGCAATTTTCACTGCCGGCAAGAAGCATCATATCTCCGCCGAACAGGGCGACGTCTGGCATTTCAACGTCTCCCGGCAGTGGTCCCCCTGGTTCTTCTACGGCGAGACCTACGACATGGACCCCACCTACTCGACCACCTCCTTCCTGGTCGACGCCAACGGGGACGTGCGCTACGACGATACCCAGCGCCATCTCTACGAATTCGTCGAGGATAACGACGACCAGGATCGTTTCCCGGACTGGACGCGTTTTGGCACCACCAACGACCGGCTCATCTTTCCCGGTTGGGACGAGAACAACGACTTCATCAACGACTTCAACGAGAATGACAACGCCTCGGTGAACAGCTCGCTGCCCGACTACGAGGAGCCTTTTCTGCGCTACGAGGTAGATCGCCCCGAGTTCCTCTTTGGCCTCGACATGAACAACAACAACTGGATCGATCGTTTCGAGGACGATGACCTGCCCGACTATCCTTACAAGCTCGACCGGCGCGGGTACAACGCCTTCGCCGGTCTCAACCTCACTCCTGAGGTGCGCCTGAGTGCCGGACGTACTGCGGAAAGAATGTTCTCCACCGCACGCAAAAACCGGATGAACTACCTGATGTTCACCTTGGACCGGGATTATGCCGGGCTGGGGCGGCTGCGAGTCTACGATATGCTCAAGAAGGTCGCCGACAGTATCCCCGACGACCGGCGCGAGCCGACGCCTTTCGTCGACGCCCCGCCCATTCAGCCGGTGGTGGAGGACATCCTTCCGGCCCAGGACACCTGGATCAACACGGCCTGGCTGGGCTTCGACTACACGGGGGTGCCCAACCTCAACTTCGTCAACAAGTTCAAATACGAATTCTACGCCCAGAATCAGGACGATCCCCGCGATCGCGAGGGACGCCGGCTGGAAGACCGATCCAGTTTCCTGGGGTTGATCAACAAGGTCGGCTATCTCAAACAGCTGGGCCGTTTCGAAGTGCAACCCAAATTCAAGAGTGAGTACCTGCGCCAGACCCCTTTCCTGGTGCAGGAGGACAAGAACCAGCACTGGATGGGGGTGGGGCAGTTGGTGGCGCAGCTGCCGGTGCTCAAGCATACCCTGCTCCAGGGCGGCCTGGAACTGCTGTGGTTCAGGGATCTGGTGCAGGATGAGGACCGGCAGCTAACCCAGGGAGTGGCCGGGGAAACCGGAGACAAACGTGCCACCACCCTGGCCCTGCAGCTGTCCAACACCTCCGACTACCAGGGGTACCGCCTGACCTGCCAAATCGGCCTGCGCTTCGGGCGCCTGCGCACCGAACTGGTGCGCGAGGGCCAGGCGGGCAAATTCGAGAAGGTCTCCGAGGGCAGCAACGAGACCACCAGCTTCATCACCGTCTACGCCGGTGTGCAATGATGGGACGAGCGCTCTCCCTGGCGCTGGTCCTGGCCCTTTGGTGGGGGACAGGGGCCGGCGCCCAGCCCGACTACGGCAACCGCCTGGGCAGACATGTGGCAGACCGCTCCCTGTACTCGGCGGTGGGCACCGCCATCCAGATCCGCAGCCTGGATCCCACGGTGCAGCGCTGGTATCTGCCCCAGGAACTTTTCCAGGAGTACGGCCGCCGGCAGTGGCGCTACACCAACTACGCCAAGGAATACTACCGTCGCTATCTGGAACATTCGCAGGAGGGTTCCTATCTCTACGATTTTTATGGCGACCTGGTTACGCGGGGCTGGCTGATCTACAACTGGCGCCAGACCCAGCCGCTCTCCTTTGAGAGCAGCGCCATCACTAAGGACGGGCGTTACGTCAGCTGGTTCAACCGATTGATCCTCTCCTCCGACGCCAGCGGTGACTATAGCTACACCATCATGGTGGGCGATGAGATCAATACCACCCTGACCCCCATGACTTTCCGCAAGGCCGGTTTCAACGGGGTGGCCACCAGCCTGGCCACCTCCCGGGTGCGCAGTACGGCGCTTTTTTCGCGCGTCACCCTGCCAATTATCAACGTCGATGCAGAGGTTCCCACCGTCTCGGTGGAGAACGCCACCAACCTCAGTGCCGGCCGGGTTGAGGCCGATGTCAACGACTTCCTGACCCTGGGCTTGACTATGGTCAACGCCCACAATGTCAACGGTTCACGCGAGAGCTTCCGCGACAACCCCTTCAAGGGGCTGCTGACCTCCGGCCAACTGGAACGGAGCCTGAATCTGTTGGTGTTGCGCCTGAGCGATGACTCCCCCGAGGACGCGGAAGGAGGGGCAGTGCTTTTCAGCGAGGAGGTGGAGATCACCACCTCCCTCCGGCGCCAGATGCAGGTGGGCGACAGCCTGCAGGTGGTGCTCCGCGACACGGTGATCACTGGCAGCAGCCTCGGCTTCCGGGGGGTACGCGAGGGCGGCAGGTTGCGCAAGGGCTTTCTCACCGCCGACGGCCCGGAGAGCATCACCCTCAAGTACATCCTCTCTCCTGAAAGTGGCGTGGGCGAGGAGGGTACCCTGCGGCTGCGGCTGCAGCAGGGGTTGGGTCTGACCCTGAGTGAGGCTGAGGATGCCATCAGCGCTATCAGGAACGTGCGGTTCCGCCTGGTCCTGGCCAACGACTACCGGGTGGAGGTGGCCTCTGACCGCCAGACCAATCCGGTGGGACAGCCGCAATTCCTGGTGGTCAGCCGGGCCCCGGGCAACATCAAGAACCACCTGAACCAGCGCGAGGTGGTCTTCGACTACGGCCTACCCACCGCCAATCAGATCTACGGAATGACGGCCGAAGTGCGCGACTTCAGGGGATTCGATTTCTACGGGGAGTTCGACATCAATACCCAGTACCGCAAGTATCCCACCACCATCGCCAAGAAGCACCGCAGTATCGCCGGCATCGGCGGGGATCGCCGCTCTGTGGGTTGGATGGCCAATATCTCGCGGCGTTCGGGCCCCTGGCGCTTCTTCCTCGAAGGTTTCGGCATGGACGAGAGGTACACCACCACTATCCTGCCGGTGGACGGCCGCGGGGTGTCCGATTACTCACCGGAGGCCACGAGCCGGCTCTATGACCTGGTCGACGACAACGACGACAACGACCGGCACCCGGACCAGCAGCGCATCTTCCAGGGCAGCCTGATCCCCATCCCTGGCCAGGATTTCAAGATCCATCCCGAAGGGGTGGCCGACCCGGCGGTCTTCCCCGGTTACGACGAGAACGGCGATTTTATCTCCGATTTTAACCAGAACAGCAATGGGGACCGCGAGAATTTCTTCCCCGATTACGAGGAGCCCTTCCTGCGCTACAGTTCGGACCGGCCGGAGTTCCTCTTTGGCATCGACTTGAACAACAACGGCTGGGTAGACCGTTTCGAAAACGATGACCTGCCCGACTATCCCTACCGGAAAGACCACTGGGGCCACAACCTTTACGCCAGTGTGCAGGTCCTTCCCGAGATCGAGCTGACCGCTGGCCAGCTCAGCCAGGAGTTACACGCGGCCAACCGCCAGAACCACACCCGGTACGGCATCTTTTCCTTTGAGCGGGACTGGCCCACCTTGGGTCGGGTACGGGTCTACGAAATGCTCAAGAAGGCCGAGGACAATATTTCCGACGAACTCTCCCAGTGGCTGATCCCCGAGACGCGCTTCGGTCAGCCCGGGGAGACCAGTGGCCGCAATCAGCCGGTACCCGATCCCTTGGCCGGGGAGAACACCTGGATCAATACCTTGTACGGCGATTGGGAGTATCACAGTCCGCATTGGTGGTCGATGCGCCACCGCTTCAAGTGGGAGACCTGGAGGCAGCGGGAGGCCAAAGTCCAGCTGCAGCGCGACGACCAGGGCCAGGTACTGCGCGACGCGCAGGGCGAGGCGCTGGTGGCCTTTGACCCCTTGGGCCCAGAGGAGCGGTACGGGCGCGAGACCTCGGGATTTCTGGGTTTGATCGACAAGGCTGACTACCTGTTTTCCTGGAGGCAGCTGAGTTTCCAGCCCAGGGTCAAGAGCGAGTGGCTCAGCCAGGTGCCCTTCAGCCGCAGCCTGGCCAAACGGCGGTCGTGGGATGAGCTCTTCTGTCTCCTGGTCCAGTTCCAATTCTTCAAGGACTCCAACATCCAGCTGGGCTTTGAGCAGCGCCAGTTCTTCGAATTGCTGGCCGACGAAAAGGAACTTGCCGCGGGTCGTCCCACCGGCGACTTTCGCGGCACGGTGCTGGCCTTCCAGCTGACCAACACCCGGCCTTATCTGGGCTACAGTCTGACTACCCAGCTGGGTATCCGCTACGACCGGCGCTCCCTGGAGGTGATGGGCAGGGAGCGGGAGGACCGCACCTCCGGCCTGGCCTTTCTCTCGGTCTTTGCCGGGCTCTAGGGGCACAAGATCCATGAGCCGCACCACTCCGCCTTCGGGCTGGATCATCAACCAGACTGGTGACCTGCTCTTCTTCATCGGCACGCCGCTAATCTGCCTGGGGATCCTACTCTTCGCCTCCCAGACCTACAGCTCGGCCGACATCGCCCTCTTCGTGCTGGCCTTCTTTGCCGTGGGGCACCACCTGCCCGGGCTGATGCGGGCCTACGGCGAGCGCGAACTGTTTGCCCGCTACAAGGCCCGCTTCGTCGTCACCCCCTTCCTGGTCGCCGCTCTGGTGGGCTGGAGTGTGTTCAACGGGCATCTGGGGTTTTTCATTTTTCTGGCCCTTTGGGATCTGTGGCACTTCTTCATGCAGCACTTCGGTTTCATGCGCATCTACGAATTGAAGCGGCGCCGGCCCACCCGGGGTAGCGCCCGCCTTGACTGGCTGCTGAGCGCTGCCTGGCTGGGCTATGTGGTCATCGCCAGCCCGCATTACCTGATCAATTTCCTCGAGCGCTGCCAGCGCTACGGGTTCGGGCTCTACACCTGGATCAGCCCGGAATGGGTGGGCTGGCTGCGCTCCGGGATGCTGGTTGTCACGGTGGGGATTACCGTCCTCTATCTGCTCAACATAGTGCGGGAACAGCGGCAGGGGGTGCCCATCGTCTGGCCCAAACTGGCGATCACCGCCATCACCTTCGGCACATCCTACTACGCCTATGTCGTCCTACAAGATATCCTGCTGGGCTATGCGATCATCGCCATGGCCCACGACATCCAGTACTACGCCATCGTCTGGATCTACAACCACGGCGTGCTCAGGCGCTCGGAGGAACTGGGCGGCTCCTTCTTCCGCTTCCTGTTCAGGGACGGCCGTTTTCGGATCGTGCTCTTCTACGTGGTACTGATCCTGGCCTACGGGGGCATCGAGGTCTTGGCGCGGGCTACGCAGAGTTTTCTGGTCTACGATCTGGTCAAGGTGCTGATCGCCACCTCGGCTTTCCTGCACTACTACTACGACGGGTTCATGTGGAAGGTGCGCAAGAAGGAAATACGCCAGAACCTGGTAGAGGGGGCCGAGGGCACGGGGGAGGCGTCCTGGCGGGCAGGCGGGCAGGCCTGGCTGGAAGCCAGGCAGCAGCATTGGGCGCCCTTTCCCTACCTATTCGAGACCGGCAAGCAGCTGGTCTACTTCGGCCTGCCTATCCTCTTCCTGGCCTGGACCGACGCCTCCTACTCGCTGTCGGAACTGGAGTCCAGGGAGTACCTGGTACGCCTGACCCCTTCGGTGGCAAAATCGCACGACGACTTGGGGGTAGCCTATACCCGCAAGGGTATGCTAGACCAGGCCCTCGCCGCCCACCAGCAGGCTATCGCCCTGGACCCGGGCTGGGCCCCGGCTCACACTCACCTGGGTATCGCTCTCTCCCTCAAGGGGCAACGGGAGCAGGCCATAGAGCAGCACCTGGAAGCCATCCGGCTTGATGCGGGACTGGCCCAGGCCCGCTACAACCTGGGGGTGGAATATTCCCAGGCCGGCCAGCTGGACCAGGCCCGGGCTGCCTTTGAGCAGGCCATCGGCCTGGACGCCGGCTACGGCCATGCCTACCACGCCCTGGGCCAGGTCTGCCTTCAGCAGGGGAATCGGGTCGAGGCGGCGACCTATCTGGCGAAGGCCATGGAGCTGGAGCAGGCCGCCAAGCGCCGCCACCTGGCCCAGAGCGCCATGCCCTGGGCCACTGGCACCCCGATGGGGGATAGTTAATGTTTTTTTGACATTCCAAACCCCCTGAGGTATATTACGTCCGAAATATCGTGCACCAGCTTCAAGTTTTTTACACCCCATCGAGTCTGGAGGTTCGCATGAAGAAAGCAATAATGTTGGGCGCGGCTGCCACAGTGCTCAGCCTGAGTGCAAGTGCATGGGCTCACGTTCCCGAAGGCCAGGTCTTCGCTGCCTGGCAGTGGCCCACTAATCAACTGCCCAACCTCGACGGGGATATTTCCGAATGGAATGCCCTGCCCCAGGAGTACTGGGTCGACATCTTCCAGACCTCGGTGGCTGAAGGTAATGTGGGAGGTGCGGTCGACACTGCTAATCTGAATTTCCGCTTCGCCATGGGTTGGAACGACGATCTGGACCGCATCTATTATGCGATCGATCGTTTCGACGATGTCTGGGATCGCGACGGCGGCGGTTTCGGTTGTTGCGGCCAGGACGACAGCCAGGAGGTTGGTCTGGATTCGGACCACAGCGGCGATTTCTTCTGGGCTTTCGAGGGCACGGACGAGGAACTTAAGCGCAACCGCGGCCGTCAGGCCCAGACCGGCCACTATCGCTGGCCGGCCCTGGCTCCCTTCGGCTGGTACTGGTTCTGGATGAGCAGCGCCGACTGGCACGACAAGGAGCCCTATTCCTGCTGCCCCACTTCCTATACCCTCAACGGCACCCACGGCAGCGAGGCCACCCTCCAGGCCGAGTGGTACACCGTGGGCTGGGACGACTTCAACTACGAGGGTCCCGATGTGAGCATCCGCCACGACTTTGTCGAGGGCGAGATCGTCGGCGCAGGTCTGCAGGTGGTCGACAATGACAACGGCCCCGCCGAGGATGATCCCCGCACTTCCAAATGGGTGTTGGGTGGTCAGTCCGACATCTTCGGCAACGCCAGTTCCTTCAGCGACTTCATTCTGCTCCCGGTCGACACCGCGCGCCTGCCGACCGCGGTGGAGAACGATACCTGGGGCAATATCAAGGCCTCCTTCGCCCAGTGAGCAACTGATTTGCGCGCCTGAAAAGGCGGGGGAGGGCAGATCGCGGTTGATCTGCCCTCCTTTTTTTTTATATAATTGTCCTACAATTCCACCGGAATGGAGGCGGTTCCATGCGGAAAGGATGGTGGTGGCAGCGTGGGGCTCTCGTCCTTCTCCTGGGCATGGTGCTGCCCCGGCAGACGGCCAGTCTCACCATCTACCGGATTGGCGGGGAGGGGGTGCCGCGGCCCGAGTTGGACGCGCCTTTCGACTTTGTCCAAATTCCCTGGGCCGCGACCGAGCCGAAGCGGTACGGTAGCAACGAGCTGATCCAGGTGACTGAGAAGGCCATCACCCCTCAAGAATTGGACCCGAGCATCAATCTGGTGCCCCTGCTCAAGCGCCAGGGCGGCCAGGTGCTCTCGCTGACCTGGATCGGGTGGAATCCGGCTTCTGGCCGCGACCTGGACATGTTCGACAGCGATCCCAACACCGCCTTCCTGGGCGACGGCGACTGGGGAGGGGATTACGGGGTGATCAAGAACAAATCGGTGATCTTCGACCTGGGGGGGCGCTATCTGATCGACCGGATCCGCTTCTATCCCCGCCAGCGTTTCCTCGCCGACCGCTTCGTCGAGCATTTCATCATCGGGACCAACGACGGCGATCCGCTCAAGGACGGCACCCGCGCGCACAATTTTGGCGGCCGGGGCGGGGCCTTTGATTTCGATGTGGCCTACGAGGCGGCCGAGAACACCAAGGCCATGATCGAGCTGCCCATGCCCCGTTCGCCCATCCGCCACCTGCTTTTTGAGGCCCCCGAGAACACCCGGGGCATCTGGGAATTGGCCGAGTTCGAGATTTACGGCACCGGCTATGTGCCGGCTGCCAGCTATGTCTCCAATGTGATCGACCTGGGCAGCGCCGCCAGCCTGGGGCAGATCGCCTGGAAGGGCCGCCAGGATCAGGGCGCCGAGGTGGCCCTGAGTATGCGCAGCGGCGAGGACGAGGAACCCAATACCTACTGGCGCTACACCTTTCGCGGCGACGAGCGCAGCCGCTTCGACGCGGCGGGGAAACCCCTGATCCTGGCCACCTATAACAAGCTGGAGTCCGCCGAGAAAGCAGGGGTCACCCACGACACCGAGCACTGGGAATTCTGGTCCTCTACCTACGATTTTGGCGCCGGCCAGGGGGCGCTCAGTGCGGCGGAACCGCGGCGCTATTTGCAATTCCGGGCCGACTTCGCTTCGACCGAAAAGGCCGGCGGCCAGCTCGACTACTTGGAGTTCGCCGTCTCCATTCCCCCGGTGGCCTCGGCGGCCCTGGCCGAAATCTACCCGCAGGCAGCCCAGGCCGGTACTCCCACCCTGTTCACCTACAAACTCAGGCCCAGGATCAAGCGCGAGGACCTGGGATTCGACAGCATCGAGATCGACACGCCGGCCCGGCCCCTCGGCGTGGAGGGGGTGCGCCTGAGCGGCGTGCCGGTCGATTACCAGGTGGTGCGCCTGGATGATCGCGGGCTGACCGTGCAGTTCTCCAGGGTGGGGCCGCAGCAGACCGGGGAGCTGGTCGAGGTGGATTTCCGCGCTGAGGTTTTCAAGTACGGCACCCTCTTTCCCGGCCGGATCTATGACAGCGCCCGACCCCTCGAGGTGCACCAGGCCCTGACCGCCGGCGATGCCGACAACCTGGCGGACAGCAATACCCTGACCGTGGGGCTCAGTTCGCTGGACGGGCGCAACATCCAGTCGCTGCGGGTGGCCCCGGGGGTATTCACCCCCAACGGCGACGGCGTCAACGACCAGGTGGAGGTGCGGTGCGATCTGCTCAATCTGGCTGGCGCGGTGCCCGTGCACCTGGGGATCTACGAGCTGAGCGGCCGCAGGGTGGGAATGATCGAGGAAGGACCGCAGACCAGCGGCCGCCTGGCCCTGCGGTGGGATGGGCGAGGCGCAGCAGGCGCGTTGCTGGCCCCGGGCATTTACGTGCTCCACCTGGAAGTGGAGGCGGACAAGGGATTGGTGGCGGCAGATGTGGTGGTTTCGCTGGTGTACTGAGCAAAGGAGAGGACAATGAGGTCGCTGGTTATCGGAGCATTGCTGACCCTCTGGGGACTGGCGCCGGCAGGGGCGCTCACCATCTACCGTATCGGCGGCGAAAGCCTGCCGCCTCCCGATCCGGGGGCCCCCCATGAGTTTGTGCAGCTCTCCTGGGCTTCGGTGGACCAGGATAAACACGGCGAGTCGCGCCTGCTGAAGATATCCCCGGGGGGCATCGAACCCCTGCAGTTGGACCCTGAGGTCAATCTCACCCCCACCCTGATCGGCCAGGGAGGGCAGTTCTACGTGTTGGAGTGGACCGGCTGGGAGCCCAAGGTGGAGGACAACGTCCTCTTCTTCGACCGCGATCCCGACACCGCCTATCTGGGGGACGGGCATTTTGCCGTGCATGGGCCTGCCCAGAAGAATATTTTCTTTGAATTTGGCGGGCCCTTTCCCATCCGACGCGTCCGCTTTTATCCCCGCCAGCAGTTCATGGACGAGCGTTTCATGGAGAGCTTCCGTATCGGCACCAACGACGGCAACTCGCTTAAAGATGGGACCCGTGAGTACCGCAGCGGCGGCAACTACGGCACCTCAGTGCTGGACTTCAACATCGCCTACGACGTGCACGAAAACACTAAGCCCGTCATCGATCTGGAGCTGCCACCCGGGCCGGTGCAGCGGCTTTTCTTCCAGGCCCCCGAGAACACCCGCGGCATCTGGGAGATCGCCGAGTTCGAGATCTACGGGGAGGGGTATGTGCCCGCCGCTGGGTACGTGTCCAATACCATCGACCTGGGCAATCTGGCCAGTCTGGGTTCCCTGTCGTGGGAGGGAAGGCAGGACCCGCAGGCCAAGGTGCAGGTGAGCATGCGCAGCGGCGACGACGACGAACCCAACGTGTACTGGCGTTATACCTTCAGGGGAGATGAACGGACCCGCTTCGACGCCAAGGGCCGGCCCCTGACCCTGGCCACCTACAAAGTCCTGGAACTGGGCGAGAAAGCGGGGATCACCCACGACACCGAGCACTGGGAGTTCTGGGCGCCCCCCTACGATTTTGCCGCCGGCCAGGCCGCGATGGTTGGATCGCGTCCACGGCGTTTTGTGCAATTCAAGGCCGACTTCCTATCGGACGATCACGACGGCGGCCAGCTCGACTATCTGCAGTTCTCGGTGTCCATCCCGCCCTTGGCCTCCCAGGTGCTGGCCGAGATCTCCCCTGTGGTCGCCTCCGCCGGCAAGCCCACCTCCTTCACCTACCGGCTCAAACCCAGCTTCAATACCGGCGACCTGGGCTTCGACACCGTCGAAATCGACACCCCGGCCCGGCCCTTGGGGGTGGACGGGGTGCGGGTCAGTGGCAGGTCGGTGGACTACCAGCTGGTCCGCCAGGATGAGCGCGGCCTGGCCCTGCGCCTCCCTCCCATCGACCTGCAGGGAACAGAGGAGTTGATCGAGGTGGATTTCCGCGCCGAGGTCTTCAAGTACGGCACCATCTTTGCCGGACGGATCTACAACAGTGCCCATCCCCAGGAAGTGGCCCAGACGCTGACCCCGGGGGATGCGGACGAACTGGTGGAGGGCGACGCCCTGCGGGTAGACCTGGAGACGATAGAAGGCCAGTCCATCCAGGATCTGCGTCTGGTGCCAGGGGTCTTCACTCCCAACGGCGACGGGATCAATGACCGGGTGCATATTGAGTACAATCTGCTCAATCTGGCTGGGGGCGTGCCGGTGAGCCTGGAGGTCTTCGATCTGTCCGGGAGGCAGCGGGCGCAGGTCTATGCCGACCGGCAGGTCAGCGGCCGATCCGAGCATTTGTGGGACGGCACCGACGGGCAGGGCAGGGTGCTGGCGCCGGGCCTGTACATCGTGCGGTTGAAGGTGGAGGCCGACAAGGGGACCAGCACCAGCCAGGCGGTGGTCTCGCTGGTCTACTGAGGGAATACTAGATGGCCAAGATGCGCTGGTTTTTTCTAGGGATGCTGTTGCTGGCGGGGTTTCAGGCCACTGCCCAGCAGACCGGCTACCGCCTCACCGGCGACCAAGTGGTGGTCGAGGGGCTGGATCGATGGCAGCACTGGACCTTTGCGGCCGGCACGGTGGAAATGGGCGAAGACGGGACGGTACGACCCCGCTTTCTGCGGCGCAATATCAACGCCGTGAGGGATATCGCCGACTTCCTCCGCCTGCATCCCCCCAAAGACGCAGGCGGCAAGAAATCTGAAGAACTCACCCTGCTCGACGCGGTGCAGGCCGGCTCCAACCGCGCTGGGGTGGTGGCGGTGCTGGACGGGGACATGAGTACCTTCTGGGAACCTGCCGCGCCCACCCCCGGCACTGACCTGGCTTCGCAGTGGTGGTTCAAAGTAGACTTAGGCCGTTTTGTCTTCGTCAAGAAGATCGTGCTCAAGTTTGTCGGCGAGGAACTGGGCGATCCCTTCCTGCTCTTCGACGTGCTGGTCTCCGACGGGCTCAAACCCGGCAATGTGCTGGCCTCCTCCAGCCCCCAATACAAGACGATCCTCCGCACCCTCAAACGCAACAAGTCCCAGCGCGTGTTTGAGGTGGAGCTGGGGGCTTCGGCACAGCTTTCCTCGGATACCGCCCCTCTGGACGGAAACGTGGGCACGGTACAGGTGGGCACCGGCAGCGAACTGGGCAGCCTGGGCACCCGCTTTGTGCAGGTGGTGGTCAACGGCAGCGATTTTGCCAGGGGCAGGGAGATCTCCCAGGAGGAGTACCGGCAGTTGGACAGCCGGGAACAGGGCGTAAGCGAATACTACAAACGCCTGACCGACGGCCGCGAGGTGGTGGTCAAGCCCGAGGTTTACGGCCAGTTGGAACCGGGGCGCCAGGGCAGCGTGCATTATTTCCGCCGCGAACGGCCCCGCCTGGCCGAGCTGGAGGTGTGGACCGAGGGGGACGAGATCGTCAACGGCGTCATCCAGCGGGGCGGGTACATCACCTCCAGCCAGGTGGTCAACGGCGCTTCCTTTGTCGATGGCGACATCGACAGCTATGCCAGCATGAACCAGGAGATCGGCGGCACCATCAACGACGAGCGCGAGATCTTCCTCGACCTGGGTTCATTCTACTGGATAGACGCCCAACGCATGGCATACAATCCCACCAACTATCATTCCTGGCGCTTCGCCAATTATCGCCTCGACTTTTCCGACGGGGCGCTCGCCCCGGACGGCAGCCTCAAGTGGCGGCAGGTGGTCGACCGCGAGCAGTCCATTATCAAGGTAGTGGGTGAGGGCAACGATTTCGCGCCGCTCAAGGCCCGCTTCTTCCGTCTGCGCTACACCCCCAAGCTGACCACCTTTCCCTCCATGTTGGGGGTTATCGCCGAACTGCAGCTCTACGGCGAGGGGTACCAGCCCGAGGTCCTGGTGGATTCGGACCTGATCCGCCTGGGGGGCAGCCGGAATCTGCTGAGCATCGACTGGCAGGCAGATACCCCGCCGGGCAGCCAGGTGCTGCTGCAGACCCGCACCGGCAATGAGCTGGGGCAGGTGTTCCACTACTTCAAGAAGGATGGCGCCGAAGTCAGCGAGGATCAGTACAAGAAGCTCCTGTCCATCTTCAAGGGCGAGGTGGTCGCCGAGGAAGTGCCGGGCAACGATTGGAGCGATTGGAGCGCCCCATACGAAGAGGCCCAGGGCAATCCCATCGCCTCCCCTTCGCCCAGGGAATACCTCAAGATCCGCGCCATCCTGCGCTCGACTGCCCCCGAGACCCACGCGGCACTCAAGAGCATACACCTGAGCTTTGCCAACCCGGTGGCCCAGAGCTTGGTGGGCGAGATCTCGCCCCTGCAGGTTGAGGACCTGGGCCAGGAGCGGCCCTTCTCGCTTTTCATCCAGCCCCAATTCGCCGCCCGCGATCCGGGGTTCGACGGCCTGCTGTTGAAGGCCCCTCCCGACATGCACCTGCGCTTCGCCGGATTGTACAAGGGGGCGGAGGGCGAATTGACCGCCGGCCCTGAGGAACTCGGTGCCCTGCGCGCCGAGGCAGTGGAGGTGTTGGCCACCGCGCCGGACAGCCTGTGGCTGAAGTTCGCTCCCTTCAAGCCCGCGGCCAAAGCCCAAGTGCTGCGCCTGGATTTCGCGACCGCCCTGTACTCCACCGGGGCGGTGCTGGAAGCTTCGCTGCAGAACAGTGCCGCCGGGGTGGGCCGGTGGCAGCGGGTGGAACCGGGCAACGCCGTGGCCGCGGCAGGGGGCAACTCGACCACGCTGGTGGGCACGGCCCAGCGCAAAGAGGTGATCGCAAATCTGATGGTGCGGGCGGCGCTCTTTACCCCCAACGGGGACGGGGTCAACGACGAAGTGGCCTTCGACTTCGCCGTGGTGCTGGTGGGCGACCAGAGCCCGGTAGAGGTCGAGATCCGCGACCTGGCCGGCCGGCTGGTGCGCCGCCTGGTGGAAGGGCAGGCGGTGGGTACTGGACAGCGCTTGGTGCGCTGGGACGGCAGGGATGAGGGCGGAAAACTGGTGCCGCCGGGGGTCTATTTCGCCCGCTTGCGCCTGATGGCAGACACCGCAGGGGCGGGCTTGGACCACCAGCAAATTTTGCGTTTGGTCTCAGTGGTATACTGAAATGAAGACCTCGGTCATCGCCGCGATACTCCTGCTGACCGGTGCCGCGGTCCGGGCCCAGGAGCAGGGCTACCAGATTGCCGGCAACCAGGTGGTGGTCAACGCCAGCCGGCACTGGCAGAACTGGACCTATCCCCCCGGCACTATCGACCTGACCCTCCAGGGCCAGGTCCGGGCGCGCTACTGGCGCAGCAACATCAACGCCCTAGCTGACATCCCCGATTTCCTGCGGCTCAATACCCCGGTCGCCCTGGGCAAGAAAAAGCCCGAGGAGATCACCCTGTCCGATGCCCTCCAGGCTGGTGCCAATCTTGGGCTGGTGTCGGCGGTGCTTGACGGGGATATGAACACCTATTGGGAGCCCACCCCCCTGCCTGCCGAGGTGGACCCGGCCACCCAGTGGTGGTTTGTGGTCGACCTGGGCCGCTTGGTGTTCGCCCAGAAGATCCTCCTCAAGTTCGTCGATGAGGAACTGGGCGACCCCTTCCTGCTCTTCGACGTGCTGGTCTCCGACGGTACCCGGCCGGCCAGAGTGCGCGGGGCGGCCAGTCCCGAATACCACAGCGTGCTCAAGACCCTGCAGCGCAACAAGAGCCAGCGGGTCTTCGAAATCGACCTGACCCGGGAGAACCCGTCGGTCGCCGGGGAAGGCCTGCGTTTTGTGCAGGTGGTGGTGACCGGCAGCGATTACGACCGCGGCCGCGAGGTGGCCAAAGCGGAGTACGAGGCGTTGCCGCTGGCGGAGCGCGGAGCAGTGGAGTACTACAAGCGCCTGGGTGGTGGCCAGGAAGTGGCGGTCCGGCAGGCAGTGTACGAGCAGCTGACCCCCGAGCGACAAGGAAGCGTCCGCTATTTCCGCCGCGAGCGGCCCCGCCTGGCTGAGCTGGAGGTCTGGTCCCAGGGCGACGAGCTGTTGGTCGGCACCTTCGCGCGCCACGGGAACCTATCCCTACCTGGAGGGGAGGACGTCAATCTGCGCAGTTTTGTCGATGGTGACCTGGTGACTGACTCCAACCTGATCATCGGCAAGGTGGTGCAGGTAGCCGATCCCGAGCGCAGCCTGATCTTCGACCTGGGCGCCACCTTCTGGATAGACACCCAGCGCATGGCCTATGGCCGCGGATTGTACCGGGGGAGCATGGCCGACTATCGCCTGGATTTCTCGGACGGCACCTTGGCTGCCGACGGCAGTATCAAGTGGGAAAGGGCGGTGGACCGCAAACAGGTCCAGCAAAGCGGAGTGCGTTTTGACGGCAACAGCTTCGCGCCGGTAAAGGCGCGTTTCTTCCGGCTGCAGTACACTGTCACCGGCGGGGGGCACCAGACGGCCAACCTGGCTGAGTTCCAGCTCTACGGCGAAGGGTACCAGCCGCAGGTGGAGCTGAAGTCGGACCTGATTCGTTTGGGGGGCAGCCGAAATCTGTTGAACATCGACTGGGAGGCGGATACCCCCCCGGGCACCCAGGTGCTGCTGCAGACCCGTACCGGCGACGGCTTGCAGGAGGAACTGCACTATTTCAAGAAGGATGGCACCGAGGTCAGCGAGGAGCAGTACAAAAAACTCCTGTCCATCTTCAGGGGCGAGATCGCCTCCCGCGAGGTGGAGGGCAGTGGCTGGAGCGACTGGTCCGAGCCGTACCCCGACCCGGCTGGTAGTCCCATCACCTCGCCCTCACCGCGCGAATTCCTCAAGCTCCGGGCGGTGCTGCGGTCCTCCGACCCACAGGCCACCGCCACTTTGCGCCAGGTGCGCCTGCATTTTGCGGATCCGGTGGCCCAGAGCTTGGTGGGTGAGTTGGACCCAGTGCAACTGCAGCGCCTGGGCCAGTCCGAACCTTTTTCCCTCTTCATCAGCCCGCAGTTCGCTAGCGGCGACCTGGGCTTCGACCAGCTGCTGGTGCGGGTGCCTCCGGACATGAGCCTAGAATTCGGCGGCCTGTACGCGGGAAGGCAGGCCGATTTTGCCGGCGGGAGCACGGATCACCTGGCCGTGGCCGGGGTTGAGCAACTCCCCAGTCGGGCCGATTCCCTGCGCCTGGCCTTTCCCCCCATCGGTCCGCAGTCCGGCATCGAGTTGCTTCGGGTGGACTTTCGCAGCACCCTCTACTCCACCGGGGCGGTGGTGGCAGCCGCCCTGCAGCTCCGCTCCGGCGGCGGGCAATGGCAGCGGGTGGACCCGGGCAATGCGCTGGCCGGGGTGGCCGGCAATTCCCTGACCCTGGTGGGAGTGGTCCAGCGCAAGGAAGTGATCGCCGATTTACAGGTAAAGCCGGCCCTTTTCACCCCCAACGGGGACGGGGTCAACGACCAGGTGGGACTTGAGTTTGCCATAATGTTGGTGGGAGGTACCAGTCCAGGGGTGGTCGAGATCCACGACCTGAGCGGCAGGCTGGTGCGGCGTCTGGAGACCATGGTGGAGGCAGTGAGTACCGGACGCCATCGGGTCTCCTGGGACGGGCGCGACGAACAGGGCAACCTGGCCCCGCCGGGAATCTACCTGGCCCGCGTGGGCCTGGATGCCGACACCGAAGGAGCCGGTATCCGCCGCAGCAAACTGCTGCAGCGGATCGCGCTGGTCTACTGACACAGGACAAGGTTATGAGCAGATGGAGCGGTATCCTGGCAACCTGCCTGCTGATCGGCCAGGCCCTGGCCCAGGGGCACCAGGTGACCGGCAACCAGGTGGTGATCAACAGCAGCCGGCACTGGCAGCGCTGGCAGTACGCCCTGGGCACCATAGAGTTCACCGCCGGAGGAGGGGTGCGGGCCCACGCGCTGCGCAAGAATATCAACGCCACCGCTGACATCGTCGATTACCTGCGCCTCTTCACCCCCAGTGCGCTGGCCAAGAAGAAGCCCGAAGAGCTGACCCTGCTCGATGCGGTGCAGGCCGGTTCCAACCGCCAGGGGGTGCCCCTGGCGCTGGACGGGGATCCGGCCACCTACTGGGAACCTGCGCCGCCCAGCGAGGGCGTGGACCTGGCGACCCAGTGGTGGTTCCTGGTCGATCTCGGCCGTTTCGTTTTTGCCAAGAAGATTGTGCTCAAATTCGTCGACGAGGAACTGGGCGACCCCTTCCTGCTCTTCGACGTGTTGGTCTCCGACGGCACCAAGCCGGCCAGGGTGGTGGGGGCCGACAACCCCGAATACCAGACCGTGCTGCGTATGCTGCAGTCCAACAAGAGTCAGCGCCGCTTCGAGATCGACCTGGGCGGGGACGACCCGGAGGTGCAGGGCGAGGGCTTGCGCTTCGTGCAGGTGGTGGTGACCGGCAGTGATCGCACCCGGGGCCGCGAGGTCTCCCAGTCGGAGTACGCGGGGCTTGCGGCCGGGGACCAGGGTGCCATGGAATATTACAAGCGCTTGGCCGACGGGCGGGAGATCGAGGTGGACCAGAACATCTACCAGGATCTGCCCGCCGAACGCCGGGGCAGCACCCACTATTTTCGCCGCGAAAGGCCCCGCCTGGCCGAGTTGGAGGTGTGGACCGAGGGCGACGAGATCCTCAGCGGCACCCTGGCGCGCGGGGGGGTGGCCAACGCCCCGCTCCAGACCCTGAGCCTGGGCGGCTTCATCGACGGGGATCTGGAGAGTTTTTCCCGGCCCTTCGTCGGGGTGGTCTCCCTGGCGGCCGAGAACGACCGCGAGATCTTCTTCGATCTGGGCTCCTTCTTCTGGATCGACAGCCAGCGCCTGGCCTATGGCCCGTTTCACGCCACCTTCGGGGATTACAATCTCGAATTCTCCGACGGGGCCCGGGCCGCCGATGGCACCCTCA